>NZ_JBYTBC010000005.1:145462-457417 GCF_058788795.1 Variovorax sp. FW301-JW7 | reverse complement strand
GGGTAGGGTTTTACGTGGGTCAGTCTTAGACGGAAATTACTGCGTTAGCTGGGTCAATTTTCGGCGGCAATCAACACTCCGCAGGCACAACCCACACCGCCCCCTTTTCTTTCAGCTCGCCCCACAGCATGCCGCGCAGCTCGCCGACCCGGACGAACGTGTGAGCCAATAGTTGCAGGCCGAGCCGAGTCACCGAGTCTTCATAGCCGTCAATGGCACGCATCAACGCGCCGGCTTCTTCTGCCGGAATGCTCGCCATCGGCTTCTTCGTCTTTCGCGCGATGAGCACGCGTGTAAGCCCGGCCGCGCCATGCTGCTGGAGCAAGCCCATGTCTTGGGCAAAGTCGAAAACCGCAGAGATGCGGCTCGCCACACGATGGCCGGTTTCGATCTTCCCGCCGGCCTGAGCAGCTCGCACCACCGTGACCAGCTCTGATCGCGGTATGCCATCAATAGGGCGCGACCCGAGTGCCGGGAACGCATAGCGCTCCAAGGTGCTCTCCACTTGAATTTGATGCTTCCCATTTGAGAGAGTCGGAAGCTTCGCCTTGAGCCAGTCGCGCGCCACCGCCTCGAAGGTCGGCGTGCCGGCCGCAGCCGGCGACCCCTCGCGAGCCGACGTATGCGCCTTCCTGGCATCCGCCAGGCTCACCGAAGGATAGAGGCCGTAGGTCCTTGTCTTTTGCTTACCGCCGGCCGTGTAGTTCGCCCGCCAGCTCTTCGTGCCAGCGGGAGAGACGAATAGGTACAGGCCGTGCGCATCGGTCAGCTTGTAGGCCTTCTCGCGCGGCTTGGCTGCGTCGACAGCTTTAACAGTGAGGGTCATGGTATCGGTTAGAAAATACCATGACTAATGCCATGTTTGGCGCCGGGCTGGGGGTGACTTACAGTGGATCGCATCGGACTGAAAAAGACCCCCTCCCCAATGAAAAAGTCCCGTTGCAGGGACTGCACGGGACTTCCAAAAACTGTCAGAGATCGATTCTGGCGGAGAGTGTGAGATTCGAACTCACGGACGCTTTCACGTCGGCAGTTTTCAAGACTGCTGGTTTAAACCACTCACCCAACTCTCCGGAACCGTCGATTTTATGCCGACGGCGCAGCCTTACTCGTCATCGGGCAGGAACAGCGTCTGCAGGTCGCTCAGGAAGTCGAGTCCGCGCTCGGTGGGCCACACGCGGAACAGGTCGCGTGCGACGAGGCCCTTGCGCTCGGCCTCTTCCAGGCCGCGTTGGATCGACGTCATCGCCAGGCCCGTGCGTTCGCTGAACTGGGGCAGCGTGAAGCCCTGCTTCAGCCGCAGCGCGTTGAGCATGAACTCGAACGGCAAGTCGGCCAGCGCCACTTCGTCGCTCTGCGACACGGCCATGCCGGCGCGCGCGTTCTCCATGTACAGGCGCGGTTCGCGATAGCGCACCTGCCGCACGATGCGGTGCGCGAAGCTCAGCTTGCTGTGCGCACCGGCGCCGATGCCGAGGTAGTCGCCGAACTGCCAGTAGTTGAGGTTGTGCGCGCACTGGTGCCCGTCGCGCGCATAGGCCGAGACCTCGTAACGCGACATGCCGCTCGCGCCCGTGCGCTCGGTGATGCGATCGAGCATGGCGTAGGCGATGTCGTCCTCGGGCAGCGTGGGCGGGAACTTGGCGAACCAGGTGTTGGGCTCGATGGTGAGGTGGTAGATCGAGATGTGCGGCGGCGCCAGAGCCAGGGCCTGGGTCAGGTCGGCGTCGAGGCTTTCCATGGACTGGCCCGGCAGGGCGTACATCAGGTCCAGATTGAAGGTGTCGAAGGCGCTTGCGGCCTCTTCCACCGCGGCGATGGCCTGGGCGCGGTCGTGCACACGGCCCAGCGCCGTCAAGTGCTCATCGTTGAAGCTTTGCACGCCTACCGACAGGCGCGTGACGCCGGCCGCGCGGTAAGCACGGAAGCGGTTGCGTTCGAAGGTGCCGGGGTTGGCTTCGAGCGTGATCTCGCACTCGGGCGCGAGCTTCAGGCGCGCGCGCACATCGCCCAGCAGCCGGTCGATGGCCTGCGGCGAGAACAGGCTGGGCGTGCCGCCGCCGATGAAGATGGTGTGGACGGTGCGGCCCCAGATCAGCGGCAGCGCGGCGTCAAGGTCGGCGATCAGGGCGTCGATGTAGGCGGCTTCGGGGAGGCCGTCGATGTCGGCCTCGCTGGTGGCGCGCCACTCGTGCGAGTTGAAGTCGCAGTAAGGGCACTTGCGCAGGCACCACGGCAGGTGGATGTACAGCGACAGCGGCGGCAGCGCGGCGAGTTGCAGCGGGCCGGGGCGCATCCAGTGCAGCACGTCATTGGCCTGGGGGGCGCCGCCGGCTTGTGCGGGCTGGATCGGGAAGACGGTGGCCATGTGTCAGAACCAGCGCCCGCGCATCAGGGCGAGCATGGCCTGCGCGGCGCGGCCGCGGTGGCTGTTGGCGTTCTTCACGTCGGACGGCAGCTGCGCGAAGGTCTTGCCGAAACTCGGCAGGTACATGACGGGGTCGAAGCCGAAGCCGTTGTCGCCGATGGGCGCGGGCGCGATCTCGCCGACCACGCGGCCGACGGCAATGAGCGGCTCGGGGTCGTCATGGCGGCGCAGCGCGACCAGCGTGCTGACGAGCGCGGCGCGGCGGTTGACCACGCCGTCGAGCTGTTCGAGCAGCGCCTTCACGTTGTTGGCATCGCCCTTGGCGTAGCCGAACTGCGTGGCGTAGTAGGCGGTGTCGACGCCCGGCAGGCCGCCGAAAGCGTCGACGCACAGGCCGGCGTCGTCGGCAATGGCCGGCAGGCCAGTGGCGGCGCTGGCGTGGCGCGCCTTGGTGAGCGCGTTCTCGACGAAGGTGCGGAAGGGTTCTTCAGCCTCGCCCACACCGAGTGCCGACTGCGGCACCAGGGTGACGGACAGCTCGGCAAACAGCTGCTGGAGTTCGGCGAGCTTGCCCGCGTTGTTGGAAGCCAGAACCAGTTTCATGGAAAGTCAAAGATGGCTGTGGTGCCCGATGAACGGGCGCCAGTGGCTCGTTGGTTGTAGTCGTCGTTCAGTTCGAAAGCAGGGCCTGCTGCTGCAGGCTCACGAGCTCGCCGATGCCCTTCTCGGCCAGGCCGAGCAGGAGGTTCATTTCTTCGCGCGTGAAGGCCACGCCTTCGGCCGTGCCCTGCACTTCGACGAAGTGGCCGGCGCCGGTCATGACGACGTTCATGTCGGTGTCGCAGGCCGAGTCTTCGGTGTACTCGAGGTCGAGCAGCGGCGTGCCGTCGACGATGCCCACCGAGATGGCGGCCACGTGGCCCTTGATGGGCGAGGTCTTGAGCGCGCCGGAGGCCAGCAGCTTGTCGACGGCGTCCTGTGCGGCCACGAAGGCGCCGGTGATGGCCGCGGTGCGCGTGCCGCCGTCGGCCTGCAGCACGTCGCAGTCGAGGTGAATGGTGCGTTCGCCCAAGGCGGCGAGGTCGAACACGGCGCGCATCGAGCGGCCGATGAGGCGCTGGATTTCCTGCGTGCGGCCGGTCTGCTTGCCCTTGGCGGCTTCGCGGCTGCTGCGGGTGTGGGTGGCGCGCGGCAGCATGCCGTATTCGGCCGTGACCCAACCTTCGCCGCTGCCCTTCTTGTGCGGCGGCACTTTTTCTTCGACCGAGGCGGTGCACAGCACGCGGGTCTGGCCGAACTCGATGAGCACGGAGCCCTCGGCGTGGATGGTGAAGCCGCGGGTGATGCGCACGGGGCGCAGTTGGTCGGCGGCGCGGCCGCCGCTTCGTGTGAAAGCAGTCATGTGTCTGGAGGAAACCGAAAAAGAAAAAGAAAAACCGCGAGACCCGATCGAGAGATCAGGTCTTGCGGGCGGCTGAGCGGCGGATGGCTTCGTTGATCTCGGCGATGGAGCGCTCGATGGCGTCTTCGTCGAGGTCGTCGATCTCGCTGTCGGACGGCATGCCGGCCTGGATGGTCGAGGCGAACACGCCGTCGTCGATGGTTTCGGTGGACACGCCGCGGTCGTCGCCGGGCGTCTCGGGCATTTCCCACTCGAGCGCGATCAGCGTCACGTTGTCGCTGTGGGCGCCGCCCTTGCGCAGCGCCATCTCGGCGAGGTCGGGCGCGGCATCGGACACGGGCTTGCCGGACGACAGGGTGTGCACGATGACGGCGTCGTCGAGCACGCCCCAGACGCCGTCGGAGCACAGCATGAGGCGGTCACCGCGCTGCAGCGGCAGCGGCGCCGACACGTCGAACAGCGGCGTGGTGGGCGAGCCCAGGCAGGTCAGCAGCAGGTTGCGGTTGACGGGCGCGTCGGTGGCGCCGTGGGGCTTGGGGCGCTCGGCATGCGAGTGGTCGCGGGTGCGGGTCAGCAGGCGGCCGTCGCGCACGACGTACAGGCGCGAGTCGCCGCAATGCAGCCAGGTGGCGGTGGCGTTCTGCAGCACGGCCGCGACCACGGTGGTGCGGGGCGTGTCGAGCATCGCCTTGTGGCTCGCGTACCGCATGATCTGCTGGTGCGCCGACATGGCCGATTCGGCCAGGAAGGCCTTCACGTCCTTCACGGTGGGGCGGGCCTCGCGCTGGTACAGCGCGGCGATGGTCTGCAGCGCCAGCTGGGCCGCCACTTCGCCTTCAGGGTGGCCGCCCATGCCGTCAGCGAGCACGAACAGGCCCGACTCCCGCGTGTAGCAGTAGCCCATGCGGTCTTCGTTCTTGAGACGGCCACCCTTGCGGCTGACCTGGAACACGGAGAACTTCATGTCGATCAGGCCGGACGGGTGGTGGGCGCGGCGGCGCGCGGCAGGCTCTTCTTGTCGAAGGAGCGGATGTTGTCGATCGACAGGCGCACCTTTTCGCCGACCGTGAGCTTGGTGTAGCGGCGCTCGCCTTCGCGGCTGAGTTCTTTTTGCAGCGCAAACACCGACTGCGGACGCGAGAGCGGGTCGAGCGACATGCACCACTCGACCACCTCGATAAGGTTGTCGGAGTACACGCCGCGCAGGCGCGAGAGCGACAGGCTCAGGCGGTCCTTCTCGATGCGCCGGGGCGCGTCGTTGGGCGGATAGCCCTGCATGCAGGCGTAGATGCAGGCGCCGATGGCGTAGATGTCGGTCCAGGGGCCCATCGACGAATCGCGCCGGTACATCTCGGGCGCGGCGAAGCCGGGCGTGTACATGGGGCGGATGAAGATGCCCTCTTTGCTGAGCACTTCGCGGGCGGCGCCGAAGTCGATCAGCACGGCGCGGTCGTCGTCGGTGACGAAGATGTTGGCGGGCTTGATGTCCAGGTGCAGCATCTTGTACTGGTGGACGATGCGCAGGCCGCGCAGGATTTCGTCGAACAGCGAACGGATGGTCGATTCGCGGAACACCTTTTGCCGCTTCAGGTCGCGCGCCGTGACCACGAAATCCTGCAGGGTCGCGCCCTCCAGGTAGTTCATGACCATGTAGACGGTCTCGTTCTCGCGGAAGAAATTGAGCACGCTGACCACCGACGCATGCGAAATTTGCGCGAGCGAACGGCCTTCTTCGAAGAAGCTCTTGAGTCCCAGGCGGTACAGCGACAGCTTCTCGGGCGGCACCTGCGGCGCCAACTCGCCGGGGCCCCGCGTGGCGAGCGACGAAGGCAGGTATTCCTTGACGGCGACCTGCTGGCCGTTCGGGTCGATGGCGAGGTAGACCACGCCGAAACCGCCCGCGGAAAGCCGGCGAACAACGCGATATCCGCCAATGACCGTATCGGGCAACAGGGGCGTAGGCTTGACCTTTGACATAATCCGGGAGTTTCGCCCGAAGGCGATGGTGCGGCAAGCGAACGCTGTACCGACGCCTCGGTGCTTGCAAGCAAAACCACAGTGAGGCGCAATGCCAGTTTACAGCATGACCGGCTATGCCAGCGGCCAGAACGGCCCCGCAGGCAGCCACTCCGAAGCCGATGCACGGCCCTCCGCCGCGGGCCGGCTCGGGGTCGAAATCCGCTCGGTCAACAGCCGCTTTCTCGACCTCACCTTCAAGCTCCCCGAGGAGCTGCGCCAGCATGAGACCGCGCTGCGCGAGCTGCTCACGGCCAAGCTCAAGCGCGGCAAGGTCGAGGTGCGCGCGGCCATCGAGAACACGTCCCAGGCGGGCGTGGTCGAGCCCTCCGTCAAGCTGCTTCAGCGGCTGAACGGCGTGCAGGACGGCATCCGTGCCTGGCTGCCTGGCGCCCGCGAGCTCAGCGTGGCCGACGTGCTGCGGCTGGCCGGCGGCGACGGCGCCACGCGTGGCGACTGGGGCCCCGACCTGCTCGACGTGGCAGGCAAGGCGCTGGAGGCGCTGATGTCCGCCCGCCAGCGCGAAGGCGCCCGGCTGGCCAAGATGCTCGAGGCCCATTTGGCCCAGCTGCGCACCCTGGTGCAGCAGGCCGGCCCGCTGGTGCCACAGCTGGTCGAACAGCAACGCAACCGCTTCCTGGAGCGCTGGCAGGAGGCCATGGGCCTGACCGCCGGCACGGGCGGCACGCTACCCGAAGCCGCGCAGGATCGCGCCCTGACCGAGGCCACCGCCTTCGCGATCCGCATCGACGTGGCGGAAGAGCTCACGCGGCTGAATTCGCACCTCGACGAGATTGAGCGGCTGCTCAAGAAGGGCGGCGACATCGGCAAGCGGCTGGATTTCCTGATCCAGGAACTGCACCGCGAAGCCAACACCCTGGGCTCCAAATCGGCGGCCCTGGAACTCACGCGCATCGGCGTGGACATGAAGGTCCTCATCGAGCAGATGCGCGAGCAGGTGCAGAACATCGAATGACGACGAGCCTACCCATGGACTACCCCGGCAATATCTTCGTGGTCGCCGCGCCCAGCGGCGCTGGCAAATCGAGCCTGGTCAAGGCGCTCATGGAGCTCGACTCGGCCGTTCAGCCCTCGGTCTCCCACACCACGCGCCCCCCGCGCGGGCAGGAGAAGCACGGCCGGGAGTATTTTTTCGCCTCCCCGACCGAGTTCGACGCCCTCATTGCGGCCGACGGCTTCGTGGAATGGGCCCACGTGCACGGCCACCGCTACGGCACGTCGAAGAAGGCGGTCGAGGAACGGGTGGCCCTGGGCACCGACGTGATCCTCGAAATCGACTTCCAGGGCGCACTGCAGATCCGCAAGACCTTTGCCAACGCGGTCATGATTTTCATCCTCCCGCCCAGCTGGGAGGAGCTGCGTTCCCGCCTCGAACGGCGCGGCGAGGACAGCGCGGCGGTGATCGAACTGCGCCTGAAGAACGCGGCCGAAGAGATGGCCCAGGCCGGAAAATTCGATTTCGTTATAATCAACGAGTTATTTGAGCGCGCGCTTTTCGATCTCAAGGCGATCGTCCACGCGCAGCGGCTGCGGTATTCCGCACAGCGCAGAGCCCGTGCCGATACGTTCGCCGCACTGAACATCCCTTGAAATCCCCGCTCACCGACCGAAAGAATTCATCATGGCCCGCATCACCGTCGAAGATTGTCTCGTTCAGATCCCGAACCGCTTCCAGCTCGTTCTCGCCGCCACGTACCGTGCGCGCATGCTGAGCCAAGGCCACGCCCCCAAGATCGAGAGCAAGAACAAGCCCGCCGTCACGGCCCTGCGCGAAATCGCCGAAGGCAAGATCGGCATCGAGATGCTCAAGAAAGTGCCGGGCTGATCTTCTGACGCAGCCCTGCAACGAAAAGGCACCGCATTGCGGTGCTTTTTTTACGTCTGGACGCGCCCACAGAGCGGTCACGCTAAAGTGGTAGCCATGAGCGCGGTCGCCAAACCTACGTCCCCCACGCCGAAACCGAGTCCGGCGGCGCTGAACGCGGCCGCCGCGAGTTTTGCTGCGCTGACGGCCCGCCTCGACTACCTGAGCCCCGAAGACACCGAGCTGGTTCGCCGGGCCTACCGCTTCGCCGACGAAGCCCACCTCGGGCAGCTGCGCAACAGCGGCGAGCCGTACATCACGCATCCCATCGCCGTGGCGGCGCAGTGCGCCGAGTGGAAGCTCGACGCCCAGGCGCTCATGGCCGCGCTGCTGCACGACGCCATCGAAGATTGCGGCGTCACCAAGCCGGAACTCATCGAGCGCTTCGGCGCCCCGGTTGCTGAGCTGGTCGACGGGCTCACCAAGCTCGACAAGCTGCAGTTCAACACGCGCGAAGAAAACCAGGCCGAGTCCTTCCGCAAGATGCTGCTGGCCATGGCGCGCGATGTGCGCGTCATCCTGGTCAAGCTGGCCGACCGCACGCACAACATGCGCACGCTGGCCGATGCGCCACGCGAAAAGTGGGCCCGCATCTCGCGTGAAACGCTCGAGATCTACGCCCCCATCGCGCACCGGCTGGGCCTGAACCAGACCTACCGCGAGCTGCAGGACCTGTCATTTCGCCACCTCAAGCCCTGGCGCTACGCCACGCTGGCCAAGGCCGTCGCCAAGGCCCGCGGACGACGACGCGACCTGATCCAGAAGGTACAGAAAGAGGTCGAGACGGCCTTCTCCGCCGCCGGCATGACGCTGCGCATCGCAGGCCGCGAGAAAACGCTCTATTCCATCTACCGCAAGATGGAAGAAAAACACCTGAGCTTCGCGCAGGTCACCGACATCTACGGCTTCCGGCTCATCGTGCCGAACGTGATCGCCTGCTACACCGGCCTGGGCATCCTGCACCAGATGTACAAGCCGCTGCCGGGCAAGTTCAAGGACCACATCGCGATCGCCAAGCTCAACGGCTACCAGTCGCTGCACACCACGCTGGTGGGCCCTGCCGGCGTGAGCGTGGAGTTCCAGCTGCGCACCGAGGCCATGCACGTCGTGGCCGAATCGGGCGTCGCAGCGCACTGGCTCTACAAGGCTGCCGAGCCCAATGCCGCGAGCAACGACCGGCTGGGCACCAAGTGGCTGCAGTCGCTGCTTGACATCCAGGACGAAACGCGCGACGCCGCCGAGTTCTGGGACCACGTCAAGGTCGACCTGTTCCCCGACGCCGTCTACGTCTTCACGCCCAAAAGCCAGATCATGGCGCTGCCGCGCGGCGCCACCGTGGTCGACTTCGCGTATGCCATCCACAGCAACATCGGCGACCACACCTCGGCCGCGCGCATCAACGGCGACCAGGTCCCGCTGCGCACCGAGCTGAAGAACGGCGACGTGGTCGAAGTGATCACGGCGCCGGTGTCGACGCCCAACCCCGCGTGGCTGGGCTTCGTGCGCACCGGCCGGGCACGCTCCAAGATCCGCCACTACCTGAAGACGCTGGCGCATGCCGAGTCCGAAGGCCTGGGCGAGAAGCTGCTGGCGCAGGCGCTGCGCGCCGAAGGCCTGGGCAAGCTGCCCGAGGAAGACGACGAACACCAGGCGCTGTGGGAGAAGCTGCTGCGCTTCACCGGCAACCGCACCCGCGCCGAGCTGCTGACCGACATCGGCCTGGGCAAGCGCATCGCGAGCATCGTCGCCAAGCGGCTCATGGCGCTGCTGGCCGAGATCGGCGAGCGCCCCGACGCCCTGCTCCTGAGCCGCGAGCGCTTCACGTCGCACGAGGCCGTGTCGCAAGGCGCCGTGACGCTCGATGGCAGCGAGAACTCTTCCGTGCGCTTCGCGCAGTGCTGCCGACCCATCCCCGGCGACCAGATCGTCGGCTACCTCGGGCACGGCGAAGGACTGGTGGTGCACACCGACGACTGCGGCGTGGGCCAACGCCTGCGCAACAAGGACAGCGAGCGCTTCTTCGCGGTCGAATGGGCCGACGAGCCCACGCGTGCCTTCGAGACCGGCGTGGTCATCACCGTGCGCAACGACAAGGGCGTGCTGGCCCGCGTGGCGGCCACCCTGGCCGATGCCGAGGCCGACATCACGCACGTGGAAATGGCCGACGAGACCCCGCAGGATTCGACCGACCTGCGCTTCGTGATCGCGGTGCGCGATCGCACGCACCTCGATGCCGTGCTGCGCGCCGCGCGCCGGACCGCGTCGGTGCTGACCGCGGCGCGGACGATTCCGGCGCCCTGAGTTCACTCGCGCGTCAGTTCGCCGGCGTGCGCAGCGCCGGATAGCTCACCGACAGGATCTCCACCTCGTGCGCCCCGCCGGGCGTCACGAGCTTCACCACGTCGCCTTCGCGCGCCTTGAGCAGCGCGCGTGCGATGGGAGAGATCCAGCTGACCTCCGACTTGGCGCTCTCGGCCTCGTCGATGCCGAGGATGGTGACGCTGCGCTCCTCGCCGGTCTCGTCGACATAACGGACGGTGGCGCCGAAGAAGACCTGGTCGCGGCCATGATGCACCGACGGGTCGGTGATCTCCGCGATCTCGAGCCGCTTGCCGAGGAAGCGGATGCGCCGGTCGATCTCGCGCAGGCGCTTCTTGCCGTAGAGGTAGTCGCCGTTCTCGGAGCGGTCGCCGTTCTTCGCGGCCCAGTGCACGGCCTCGACGACCTTGGGGCGCTCCTCGTCCATCAGCTGCAGCAGCTCGTCGCGCAGGCGCGCGTAGCCCTCGGGCGTGATGTAGTTCTTACTGCCCGCCGGCAGCGCGGGTGCGGCGCCGCCTGCGCCGTCATCGTCGTCGTCCGCATCGGCGTCCGACTCCTTGGTGAATGCCTTGTTCAATGCAGAGCCCTTCAAATCGGAAATACTGGGCGCCCTTGCCGCGCCCTACAAGCCGGTGAGTTTGCCGCAACCGCAATCCCCAGGAGACAGGAGCCCCCGTGATCGCCACCGGACATTTCCCCTGCCGTCGCCATGCCTCGGCGGGGCTTCATTTGTACGCTCTCGCGGTCCTTGCTGCCGCACTGGGCTTTCTTCCCTTCGATACCTACGCCAGAACACAGACCTGCTTCGTCGTGAGCATCCACAGCGGCGACACCATGACCGCCCGATGCGGCGACGCGGCCAGTGCCAATGCGTGGCGTCGCGTGCGCCTGCAGGGCATCGAGGCGCCAAAGTCCGGGCAGCCCTTCGCAGAGCAAGCTCGGCAGAAGATGCACGACATGGTTCGCCTGAAGCCGGCAGACGTCGACTGCGACGATCCCACATCCCACGCTCGCGAACGCGTCTGCCGCGTGATGGTGACGCCGGATTCAGCCCCCAATGGCCCGAGGACGCTCGACGCAGGCTTGGCATTGCTGACCGTCGGATTGGCACACTGGCAGCCTGCGCAGGCGCAGCGCCTGTCGCCCCAGGAGCGCGGGCAGTACGAATTTGCGGAGGAAGAAGCGAAGGCCAAGCGGGCCGGCCTCTGGAAGGACGTGCGACCGGCGCGTCCTTGATGCGGGCACGGTGCAATGACCGGCCAAAGAAAAAGGGTTAGCTCGAAAAACGAGCTAACCCTTGAAGAGTGGTGCGGCTGGCAGGAATTGAACCCACGACCCCTTGGTTCGTAGCCAAGTACTCTATCCAACTGAGCTACAGCCGCACAGCTTTCGATTATAGCGTGTTTTTTCGCCCGTCCCAACCTTTGTGATCGAAAGCTGAAAATACGGACGACGGCAGCCTGCAATGGGGCCTGTTGCAACGCATCCGGCCCGTGCCGTTCCAAAGAGGCCCTTCCGACCCGGTACACTCCGCCCCGCCCGGAATAAGCCTGGGCCGCCGTAGGCAACACGGCGCCATACCATCCAAGGAATACTGAATGAACCGCATCGAACTGGTCGAGAAGATCGCCACCACCCACAACCTGAGCAAGGCCGAGGCCGCACGCGTCCTCGAAACGATCACCAGCAGCGTCGTCGCTGCCGTGAAGAAGGGCGATTCGGTCCAGCTGGTCGGCTTCGGTACTTTCAAGCAAGTCGCACGCGCTGCACGCTCGGGCTTCAACCCCCAGGCCGGCACCAAGATCAAGATCGCCGCCACCAAGGTGCCGAAGTTCGTCGCCGGCGCTGCCTTCAAGGCCGCCATCGACCCCAAGGCCGCCAAGCGCAAGGCTGAAAAGGCCGCTGCTGCACCCGCTGCCAAGAAGGCCGCCGCCCCCAAGAAGGCAGCTGTCACCAAGGCTGCTGTCACGAAGGCAGTCGTCGCCAAGGCTCCCGCCAAGAAGGCCGTCGCCAAGAAGAAGTAAGACGCATGGTGCGACGCTGCACAGGCCTGGCCTGGCAGTTGTCCGTATCGACGTCAAAAAGCCGCCCTCGGGCGGCTTTTTTGTGGGCGCCTGCCGCGCAGCGAATGCGGGCGGCGAAACCCTCTGTGCGAGGGCCCCAAACGAAAATAGCCTGGAAGAGAAACTCTTCCAGGCTATTCGAGAGATGGTGCGGCTGGCAGGAATTGAACCCACGACCCCTTGGTTCGTAGCCAAGTACTCTATCCAACTGAGCTACAGCCGCGCAGCCTTGAATTCTACCCTGCTGAAAGCGCTGTTCCGGCGAGGCTTTCAAAAAAGCTTCACGGCCTTGTGATGCGATGGCCTCAGGCCTCAGGCCTCAGGCCTCAGGCCTCAGGCCTCAGGCCACTTGTCCACCGGCCGCCGGCCGTCCCATCAGCCTTGCGGCCACGCGCTTCACCAGCAGGTAGAACAGCGGCACGAAGAAGATGCCCAGTGCCGTCGCCGCGAGCACGCCGCCGAACACCCCGGTGCCGATCGCGACCTGGCTGCCCGAGCCCGCGCCGGTGGCCACGGCCAGCGGGATCACGCCCGCCAGGAAGGCCAGCGAGGTCATCAGGATCGGCCGCAACCGCAGGCGCGCGCCTTCGGCCACCGCTTCGAGCAGCGGCACGCCACGGCGCAGCGCCGCCTCCGCGAACTCGATGATCAGGATCGCGTTCTTGGCCGACAGGCCGATGGTCGCGAGCAGGCCGACCTGAAAGTAGATGTCGTTCGACAACCCGCGCAGCGCCGCCGCAATCACCGCGCCGAGCACGCCCAGCGGAATCACCAGCATCACCGACACCGGCACCGACCAGCTCTCGTACAGCGCCGCCAGGCACAGGAAGACCACGAGGATCGACAGCGCGAACAGCAGCGGCGCCTGCCCGCCCGACAGCCGCTCCTGGTACGACAGGCCGCTCCAGGCCTGGCCCGTGCCGCTCTGCTTCTTCGCGAGGGTCTCGATGGCCGCCATGGCCGTGCCCGAGCTGGTGCCCTGCGCGGCCGCGCCCTGGATCTGCACCGCCGGCAGGCCGTTGTAGCGCTCCAGCTGCGATGCGCCCTGCGACCAGCGCGTGGTGGCGAAGGCCGAGAACGGCGTCATCGCGCCCGTGCTGCCGCGCACGAACCACTGGCCGATGTCGTCCGGCGCCGAGCGATACGGCGCATCGGCCTGCACGTACACGCGCTTCACGCGGCCGCGGTCGATGAAGTCGTTGACGTAGCTGCCGCCCCAGGCAATGCCCAGCGTGGTGTTCACGTCGTCCAGCGACAGCCGCAGCGCCGAGGCCTTCAGCTGGTCGATGTCGACCTGCAGCTGCGGCGTGCCGGCCACGCTGTTGGCGCGCACCGACTGCAGGCGCGGGTCCTTGTTGGCCTCGCGCACCAGTTTTTCGCGTGCCTGCAACAGCCGCTCGGCGCCCATGCCCGAGGTGTCCTGCAACCAGAACTCGAAGCCGTTCGATTCGCCCAACCCTTCGATGGGCGGCGGCACCATGCCGAAAACCTCGGCGTCGCGCTGCTGCTTGGCCAGCGCCTTGCCGGCACGCTCGACGATGGCGTGCGCGCGCTTGTCGGCGCTGGCGCGTTCGGACCAGTCCTTCAGCGAGACAAACGTCATGCCCATGTTCTGCCCCGAGCCGCTGTAGCTCCAGCCGGTGAGCGTGAAGATGGTGTCGGTCGTGTCCTTCTCGGTCTCGAGAAAGTGCTTTTCGATGGCGCGGTTCACTTCATCGGTACGACCCGAGGTGGCGCCGGCCGGCAGCGTCGCGATCACCATCACGCTGCCCTGGTCCTCTTCCGGCAGGAAGCCGCCGGGCAGACTCAGGTACAGCAGGCCCATGCCGGCCACGATGCCGACATACACCGCCGTGAAGCGCAGCGGCTTGCGCAGGATGCGGCCCAGCGCGCTCACATAGCGGCCTTGCGCGGCATCGAAACGGCGATTGAAGGCCCCCAGGAAGCCACGCGTGCGCGGTGGCACGCCAGGCTTCAGGAAGCGTGCGCACAGCGCCGGGATGAGCACGATGGCCACCACCACCGACAGCGCCATCGACGCGATGATGGTCACCGAGAACTGCCGGTAGATCACGCCCACCGAGCCGCCGAAGAAGGCCATGGGCAGGAACACCGCCGACACCACCACCGCGATGCCGACCAGCGCGCCGGTGATTTCCTTCATCGACTGGATCGTGGCGGCCTTCGCATCGAGCCCCTCTTCGTGCATGACGCGCTCGACGTTCTCCACCACCACGATCGCGTCGTCCACCAGCAGGCCGATGGCCAGCACCATGCCGAACAGCGTGAGCACGTTGATCGAATAGCCGAAGGCCGCGAGCACGCCGAAGGTGCCCAGCAGCACCACCGGCACGGTGATCGCGGGGATCACCGTGGCGCGCCAGTTCTGCAGGAAGAGGAACATCACGACCACCACCAGCGCGATGGCCTCCAGCAGCGTCCGGATGACCGACTGGATCGAGATCTTGACGAAGCGCGTCGTGTCTTCCGCGTAGGCCACGCGCAGGCCCGCGGGCAGCGAGCGTTCGAGCTCGGCGATGCGCGCCTTCACCGCGCGGGCGGTGGTCAGCGCGTTGGCGCCGGGCGCCAGCATCACGGCCGAGCCCGCTGCCGGGTGGCCGTTCAGGCGCGTGGTCTCGGCATACGACTCGCTGCCGATCTCCACGCGCGCCACGTCGCCCAGCCGCACCACGGCGCCGTCGGCCTGCGTCTTGAGCACGATGGCCTTGAACTGGTCGGGCGTCTGCAGCCGCGACATCGCGGTGACGGTGGCGTTCAGGTGCTGCGTCGGCGCCGACGGCCGCGCGCCGATCTCGCCCACCGACACCTGCGTGTTCTGCGCGGTGATGGCGGCCGTGACGTCGGACGGCATCAGCTGGTAGCTGGCCAGCCGGTGCGGGTCGAGCCAGATGCGCATGGCGTACGCCGCGCCGAAGGCCTGCACCGAGCCCACGCCGTCGACGCGGCTGATGGGGTCGCGCAGGTTGCTGGCCATCCAGTC
Source organism: Variovorax sp. FW301-JW7 (assembly GCF_058788795.1). Taxonomy (NCBI): domain Bacteria; kingdom Pseudomonadati; phylum Pseudomonadota; class Betaproteobacteria; order Burkholderiales; family Comamonadaceae; genus Variovorax; species Variovorax sp. FW301-JW7. The sequence continues at coordinate 442,363 of NZ_JBYTBC010000005.1, read as the reverse complement.
GGCGATGTCGGTGTCGGTGCGCTGGCCGGTCTCGTCGTACAGCGCCACGATCAGCAGAAAGTTGTTCTGCGACTTGGCGACCGTCACGCCCTGCTGCTGCACCGCCTGCGGCAGCCGGCTGGTGGCCTGGCTGACCTTGTTCTGCACCTGCACCTGCGCGGTGTCGGGGTCGATGCCCTGGCGGAAGGTGACGTTGATCTCGGCCCAGCTGGCGGCGCTGCTGGTCGACTTGAAATACATCAGGCCGTCGATGCCCTTGAGCTGCTGCTCGAGCACCTGCGTGACGCTGTTTTCCACCGCCTGCGCCGAGGCGCCGGGGTAGTTGGCCGACACGACCACGGTCGGCGGTGCGATGTCCGGGTACTGCGACACCGGCAGCGTGCGAATGGCCACGCCGCCGGCCAGCATGATGAGGATGGCGATGACCCAGGCGAAGACGGGCCGCTGGATGAAGAAATGAGCGATCACGGGAGGTTGTCGCTTCTGATCAATCGGCCGGCGAAGGCGCGGCAGCGGACGATGCGCCCGCCGTGGACACCGGCACCGGCTTCACTTTTTCGCCCGGGCGTGCGCGCTGCAGGCCGTCGACCACCAGGCGGTCGCCCTCGCGCAGGCCCCGGGTCACGACCCAGTGCTCGCCCTCGGTGCTGCGCACTTCGAGCGCGCGCAACTCGACCTTGTTGTCGGCCGCCACCACCAGCGCAGTCGGCTCGCCCTTCTCGTTGCGGGCCACGCCGCGCTGCGGCGCCAGGATAGCCTGGCGCTCCACGCCGAACTCGACCTGCGCGCGCACGTACATGCCCGGCAGCAGCAGCCCTTGCGGGTTCGGGAATTCCGCGCGCAGCGTGACCGAGCCGGTGGCCTCGTCGACAGCCACTTCGGAGAACTTCAGCGTGCCGGCATGCGGGTAAGGCAGGCCGTCTTCCATGCGCAGGCGAACCTGGGTACTGGCCGGCGCCATGTCGCCCGAGATGAAGCGACGCTTGAGCTTCGTCAGTTCCAGGCTCGACTGCACCACGTCGACGTAGATCGGATCGAGCCGCTGGATCGTGGCCAGCGCCATCGCCTGGCCCGGCGCCACGAGCGCGCCTTCGGTCACGGCGGAACGGCCGATGCGTCCCGCGATGGGCGCAGTGATGCGCGTGAAGTCGAGGTTGATGCGCGCCGCCTTCACGGCCGCCTGCGCGGCCTTCACGCCGGCTTGCGCCTGCACCAGCGCGGCCTGCGCCTCTTCGTGTTCCTGCCTGCTCACGGCGTTGGCCTTGACCAGTTCGCCGAAGCGATCTGCCTTGCCGCGCAGACTGGCGATGGTGGCCTGCGACGTGGCCAACGCGGCCTGCGCCTGCTCGTGCGCGGCCTCGAACGGGCCGGGCTCGATCTCGTACAGCACCTGGCCTGCGCGGACCATGCCGCCCTCTTCGAACAGCCGCTTGCGCACAATGCCGTTGACCTGCGGCCGCACCTCGGAGACGCGGTAGGCGGCCGTGCGGCCCGCGAGCTCGGTGTGCACAGCCACGTCGCTGGCGTGCAGCGCCACCACGCCGACTTCGGGCGGCGCGTCATCGGTGGTGGAGGCCTGCTTGGCGCCGCATGCAGCGAGCGCGAGCAGGGACATCGGAAGCAGGAGCTTGAAAAGCGGGGTCATGGCCATCGGAAATCGCAGTGCGGCGCGCGCAGGGATCACCCGGCTCGTTACATTTGCACTCAAATGGTGCATTCTGCCTTCGATGTTGCATTGCAACCTGAAGGAATCCTGTGTTTGCCGTAGGTGAAATCGGCGGCGGCCGCAGGCCTCGCTCGCGCCTCTGGCACCAAAGAAAAAGGCCGCGAAATGCGGCCTTCGTCGGAGTATCTGCAGAGGGGGGAATGTGTGGTGGTAGGCCGTGAGTGGCTTGAACACTCGACCAACGGATTATGAGTCCGCTGCTCTAACCAACTGAGCTAACGGCCCACGCGGGCCCGATTCTATGCGCCGCGCGCGGCCGCTTACTTGCGGTGGCTCAGCGCGTTGCTCACCAGCCGCGACGTGATGTCGACGATCTGGATCATGCGGTCGTACGGCATGCGGGTCGGGCCGATCACGCCCAGCGTGCCGACCACCTGGCCGTCGACCTCGTAGTTGGCGCTGACGATGGACAGCTCCTCGAAGGGCACGACCTGGCTTTCGCCGCCGATGAAGATGCGCACGCCCTCGGCCTTGCTCGACACGTCGAGCAGCCGCATCAGCTGCGCCTTCTCTTCAAAAAGATCGAAGGCGCGCCGCAGCTGCCCCATGTCACTGGAAAAATCGGTCACCGACAGCAGGTTGCGCTCGCCGGAAATCACGACGTCGTCGGCCTTGGCATCGGTGAGCACTTCGGAGCTGACCTGCACCGCCGCCTGCATCAGCGCCGCGATTTCACCGCGCAGCTTCTCGACCTCGGACTGCAGCCGGTCGCGCACCTGCTCGATCGTCAGGCCCGCGAAGTGCGCATTGATGTAGTTCGAGGCCTCGACCAGCTGCGACTGCGAGTAGTCGGACTCCGGGAAGATCACGCGGTTCTGCACGTCGCCGTCGGGCGACACGATGATCACCAGCAGCCGCCGCTCCGAGAGCCGCAGAAATTCGATCTGCTTGAACACCGAGGCGCGGCGCGGTGCCATCACCACACCGACGAACTGCGACAGGTTCGACAGCAGGTGGGCGGCGTTGGCGATCACCTTCTGTGGCTGGTCGGCGGCCAGGCTCGGCGCGCTCATCTGCTCGCGCTGCGCGGTCAGCATGGTGTCGACGAAGAGCCGGTAGCCGCGCGTGGTCGGCACGCGTCCGGCCGAGGTGTGGGGGCTGGCGATGAGCCCCAGCGCCTCGAGGTCGGACATGACGTTGCGGATGGTCGCGGGCGAGAGATCCAGCCCCGCCGAACGCGAGAGCGTGCGTGATCCGACGGGTTGCCCATCGGCGATGTAACGCTCGACCAGCGTCTTCAACAGCAACTTGGCACGGTCGTCCAGCATTGCAAGATTTTAGTGTTGTAATTTGTGAGCTATGACCTCTCGCTTTCGTCACGTCGCCCTGATCGGCAAATACCAGGCTTCCGGCGCCCGGGCGCAAGCCGATGCGCGCGACGGCGTGATGGAAGGCATCGGCGCCTTCCTCGAATCGCAGGGCTGCACGGTGTTCGTGGAGCGTTCGTCCTGCGAGGACACCGACGCCCCACCCCACCCGCGCTACCAGGCGCTGTCGGTCGAAGAAATCGGCCAGCGCTGCGACCTCGGCCTCGTGGTCGGCGGTGACGGCACCATGCTCGGCATCGGCCGCCAGCTCGCGTGCTATGGCATCCCGCTGATCGGCATCAACCGCGGCCGGCTCGGCTTCATCACCGACATCCCGCTGGACAACTACCAGGCCACGCTGATCCCGATGCTGGCCGGCGAATACGAAGAAGACCACCGCAGCCTGATGCACGCGCAGGTGCTCCGCGACGAGGCCGTGGTGTTCGACGCGCTCGCAATGAACGACGTGGTGGTCAACCGCGGCGCCACCTCGGGCATGGTCGAGATGCGCGTGTCGGTGGGCCGCCATTTCGTGGCCAACCAGCGCGCCGACGGGCTGATCATCGCGTCGCCCACGGGCTCGACGGCCTATGCGCTGTCGGCCGGCGGGCCGCTGCTGCATCCGGCGGTGCCGGGATGGGTGATGGTGCCGATCGCGCCGCACACGCTGTCCAACCGCCCCGTGCTGCTGCCCGACGCCGACGAGATCGTGATCGAGCTGGTGAGCGGTCGCGACGCCAGCGCCAATTTCGACATGCAGTCGCTCGCCTCGCTCGCCATCGGCGACCGCGTGGTGGTGCGCCGTTCCGACTTCCGGGTGCGCTTCCTGCACCCGCGCGGCTGGAGCTACTTCGACACGCTGCGGAAAAAACTCCATTGGAACGAAGGGGGCTCCTGAATGAAGGACCACGCCCCCAGCTTGAGGACGAACTGAGATGGCTTTGCGACGCATCGCACTGCGCGACTTCGTGATCGTGCGGTCCCTTGAACTCGATCTGTCGGCCGGCTTCACGGTGCTGACCGGGGAAACCGGCGCCGGCAAGTCCATCCTGATCGACGCACTGCAGCTGGCACTGGGCAACCGCGCCGACGCCGGTGCCGTGCGCGAAGGCGCCGAGCGGCTCGACGTGAGCGCCGAGTTCGACGCCGACCCGGCCCTGGCCGGCTGGCTCGACGAAGGCGGCTTCGAGGCGGGCGACGGCCTGCTGCTGCGCCGCACGGTCGACCTGCAGGGACGCAGCCGCGGCTGGATCAACGGCAGCCCCGCCACCGCCACGCAGCTGCGCGAACTCGGCGACCGCCTGCTCGACATCCACGGCCAGCACGCCTGGCAGAGCCTGACCCGCCCCGAGGCCGTGCGTGGCCTGCTCGACGCCTACGCGGGCGCGCGCACCGACGCGCTCGACGCCGCCTGGCAGAGCTGGCGCCAGGCGCTCTCGGCGCTCGAGCACGCACGCTCGGCGCAAGACTCGCTGCAGCGCGAGCGTGAGCGGCTGCAGTGGCAGATTTCCGAAGTCGCCAAGCTGGCGCCGGGTGCCGACGAGTGGGACGAACTCTCGGCCCACCACTCGCGCATCTCGAATGCACAGGCCCTCATCGACGCCGCCCAGGGCGCAAGCCAGGCGCTCGAAGACGACGACAACGGCGCCCTCGCCGCCCTCTCGCGTGCCGCGACGTTGCTGCAGAACTGCGAACACATCGAGCCCGAGTTCCGCACGCTGGGCGAGGTGCTGGCCTCCTGCGTGGCGCAGGCTTCGGACGCGGCCCACTCGCTGCACGGCTACCTGCGCGACACCGACACCGATCCCAAGACCCTCGCCGAACTCGATGAACGCATGGGCCTGTGGATGTCGCTCGCGCGCCGCTACAAGCGCACGCCCGCCGAGCTGCCCGCGCTGCTGGCCGGCTGGCAGGCGGAGCTGCAGGCGCTCGACGCACAAAGCGACCTCGAAGGCCTGGAGCGCACCGAACAGAACACGCAACAGGCCTACATGAAGGAAGCCAAGGCCCTCGGCAAGATCCGCAAGCAGGCCGCGCCGCGCCTGGCCCAGGCCGTCACGCAGGCGATGCAGGGCCTGGGCATGCAGGGCGGGCGCTTCGACGTCGAACTGCAACCGCTGGCACAGCCCGGCCGCGCCGGCCTCGAAGAAATCTCGTTCCTGGTGGCCGGCCACGCCGGCAGCACGCCGCGCGCCATCGGCAAGGTGGCCTCGGGCGGCGAACTCTCGCGCATCGCATTGGCCATCGCCGTGACGACCAGCGAACTGGGCGCCGCACAGACGCTGATCTTCGACGAGGTCGATGCCGGCGTGGGCGGCGCCGTCGCCGAGACCGTGGGCCGCCTCATGAAGCAGCTCGGCCGCGACCGCCAGGTGCTCGCCGTGACCCACCTGCCGCAGGTGGCGGCCTGCGCCGACCACCACCTCGTGGTCGCCAAGCGCCAGACGACGGCGGCCGGCACGGACGGCCCGCGCACCGAAAGCGGCGTGTCGCGCCTCGCCACCGACGACCGCGCCCGCGAAATCGCCCGCATGCTGGGCGGTGAAAAGGTGTCGGCCACCTCGCTGGCCCATGCGCGCGAAATGCTGGGCCACAAGACGCCGGCGACCGCCCCATGAACATGAATCTCGACCTCGTCCTCATCACCGGCATGTCGGGCTCCGGCAAGTCGGTGGCGCTGCACGCGCTGGAAGACGCCGGCTACTACTGCGTCGACAACCTGCCGCCCGAGCTGCTCACGGCCTTCATCGCGCTGCAGCACGAGCAGCAGGCCACGCGCGTGGCGATCGCAATGGACGTGCGCAGCGGCGTGTCGCTGCCGATCGTGCCGCAGCAGCTCGAGGCGCTGCGCGCCGACGGCGTCTCGCTGCGCTCGCTGTTCCTCGACGCGACCACCGACGCGCTGCTGCGCCGCTATTCGGAAACCCGCCGGCGTCACCCGCTCTCGCGCCAGGAAAGCCGTACCGACGTGCCCGAGCAGCACCGCGTGCTGGTGCAGGCCATCGAACTCGAACGCGAGCTGCTGGCCGACCTGCGCGATGGCGCCGACGTGATCGACACCAGCCTCATCCGCCCCGCGCAGCTGCAGAGCTACATCAAGGGGCTGATCTCGGCGCCGCAGAACGCGCTGACGCTGGTGTTCGAATCGTTCGCCTTCAAGCGCGGCGTGCCGCTCGATGCCGACTACGTGTTCGACGTGCGCATGCTGCCCAACCCGCACTACGTGCCGGCGCTGCGCGCGCTCACGGGGCGCGACGAGCCGGTGATCGAATGGCTGCGCGAGCACGACGACGTGGCGCGCATGTTCGACGACATCGAGCAGTTCCTGACGCACTGGCTCGACGCCCTGGCGCGCGACCACCGCAGCTACGTGACGGTGGCCATCGGCTGCACGGGCGGGCAGCACCGGTCGGTGTTCCTGGTCGAGCAGCTGGCACGCGCCTTCGGTGCCCGCTGGGGCGCGCTCAAGCGCCACCGCGAACTCGACGCCTGAGGGCGAAGGCCGCTCAGGCCTCGGCGGTTTCCAGCAGCTTGCGCATCGGGGCGGGCAGCCCCAGCCGGCTCCACTCCTGCGCCTCGACCCAGCGCGCGCCCTCGCCTTGCGGCTGGACGCCCTGGAGCTGTACCGGATGCAAATGCAGGTCCTTGTGAGTCAGCACGTGCACGAAGGGCGGCAGGTCTTGCGTGTCGTGCGCCGCACCCTCCGGCAAGGCCGCGAGCAGGTCGTCGTGGCTGTCGAACACCGGCAGGCAATGCAGCCCCGCCCAGATGCCCTTGGCCGGCCGCTTCTCCAGCCACACGCGCCCTTGCGCGTCACGCGCCAGCAGCACCCACAGCGACTGGGCGCTGCGCTTGAGCTTGCGCGTCTTTACCGGGTAGCGCTCGGGCGTGCCCTGGCGCAGGCCCACGCAGCTGGCGTTCACCGGGCAGATGATGCAGCTGGGCTTGCGCGGCAGGCAGACCGTGGCGCCCAGGTCCATCAGGCCCTGCGTGTAGTGCGCCACCGCTTCGCGCTGGCCGTCCGGCGGCAGCAGCTGCGTGGCGAGGTCCCACAGCGCGCGCTCCTGCGCCGACGACGACATGTCGCCGTCGAAGCCGAGCACGCGCGTCAGCACGCGCTTCACGTTGCCGTCGAGGATGGCCACGCGCTCGCCGAAACAGAAGGCCGCAATCGCGGCAGCCGTGGAGCGCCCGATGCCGGGCAGGGTCACGAGTTCGGCGGCGGTGTGCGGAAAGGCGCCGCCGAAGCGCGCAACCACCTCCTGCGCGCAGCGGTGCATGTTGCGCGCGCGGCTGTAGTAGCCGAGGCCGCTCCACAGACCGAACACCTCGTCTTCGGTGCCAGCGGCCAGCGCGGCCACGTCCGGGAAGCGTTCGAGAAAGCGCGCGAAGTAGCCCAGCACGGTCGTGACCTGGGTCTGCTGGAGCATCACCTCCGAGAGCCAGACGCGGTACGGATCGCGCGTGTTCTGCCACGGCAGCTCACTGCGCCCATGGCTGCGCTGCCAGCGCACGATCTGTGCGGCGAAATCGGGGGGCAGCGACAGAGATGGGGAAACGGCCGCCCGCGCGGCGGCGCGTTCAGGCCGCACGCAGTTGCTCGCCCGCGATGGCGGCGGCCGCGACAGGCGGCTGGCTGCCGTGCTGCGCGATCAGCGAGGTGAACTCGTGCAGGCGCTCCTGCAGCGCGGCCAGGTGGCTCTCTTGCGCGGCGATCTCGGACAGCCGGTCGTCGAGGCTGCCCGCGGCGTTCTGGATGCGTTCGATCGCCTCAATGCGCTTGCTGAAATTGCGGCGGCGTTCCTTGAGCTGTGCATCGATCTGCGCGCTCGCGCCCTTGCTCCAGCGTTCGACCTCGGTCATGGCGGCTTCGTTGACGAGCCGCAGCCGGCTGGCCAATGCGCGCACCAGCTTGTCGCAGAAGTCGGCCTGCGCGAGCTTGATCAGGTTGCCCACGCCCAGGTAGTGGATGTGGCTGCGCTCGATCTGGCCCAGCTCCTGCTCGAAGCCGCTCAGGTCGGGCTCGGCCGGCGCCTGCAGCGTGAAGCCCTGCTCGGCATTGAGCTGGCGGAAGGTGGCGTGCAGCATCGACTGGATCTCGGCCGTCGTCGCCTGCACTTCGCGCAGGTTGTTGCGCAGCGCATCGAAGGTCTCGCCGTACACCTTGCGCACGTTGAACTTGACGCCGGGGCGCTTGAGCGCCGCGGCCAGCTTGACCATGTCGGCCTTGAGCGCCGTGCGCCCGAGCACCGCGTACACCTCGCGCAGCAGCTTGCCCTGCACCGAGCGCAGCGCCAGGATGCGGGTGTTGCTGCCTTCGAATTCGGCATGTTCCTGGTCGATGCGCGCGCGCATGTGGCGGATCACCGACACGTTCTTACCGCGCAGGCCCTGCAGTTCGAGCGCCTGCTCCGACAGGTCGCGCTGGCGCACCTTCAGCAGGCGCTCGGCCTCGGTGCGCAGCGCGGTCATGCCGGCATCGACCGCGAGCCGCAGCATGGTTTCGCGCTTGCCGAGCACGCCTTCGCCGAGCAGCGCTTCGAGCGCCGGCAGCCGGCTGGCGTCGAGCAGGGCCGCGTCGTGCGCGATCTTGGCCTGCAGGCCCTTCTGTGCGGACACCGGCAGCACCTGCGCCAACGGCACGTCGAGCAGCCGGGCCGCACCTTCGCGCTGGCGCTCGATCTGCTGCGCGATCTGCGCCGGGGTGCTCAGCGTGTCCCACAGCGTGTCGATCTTGTTGAGCACCACGAAACGCGTGTCGTGGCTCTCGTCGCCGGTGATCAGGTGCTCGCGCCAGATCGACAGGTCGGAGCGGGTCACGCCGGTTTCGGCGCCCAGGATGAAGACGACGGCATGCGCCTGCGGGATCAGGCTCACGGTGAGTTCGGGCTCGGCGCCGATCGCGTTCAGTCCGGGCGTGTCGAGGATCACCAGCCCCTGCTCGAGCAGCGGGTGCGGCATGTTGAGCACCGCATGGCGCCAGCGCGGAATCTCGACGCGGCCTTCGGCGTCCTGCACCGGGTTGTCGTCGGGCGTCTCGGGGTTCCAGAAGCCGAGCGCACGTGCCTCGTCCTTGCTCACCCAGCGGACTTCGGCCACCTTGCCCATGGCCCGGGCCAGTTGTTCGGCGTCGCCCACCTCGATGGGCAGCTCGGTCCAGCGCGTGGGCCGCTCGCGCCAGTGGGCGAGCGAGTGCGGCTCCAGGCGGGTTTCGATGGGCAGCAGGCGCAGCTTGGGCGCCAGGGCGGCGTCGTAGCCCAGCTCGGTCGGACACATCGTGGTGCGCCCGGCGCTGGCCGGCATGATCCGCCGCCCGTAACCGGCGAAGAAGATCGCGTTGATCAGTTCCGACTTGCCGCGCGAGAACTCGGCCACGAAGGCCACCATGACCTTGCTGGTGCGGATCTGGTCTTCGAGGGCGCGCAGCCGTTCGGCCACGGCCTGGTCGAGCAGCTCGTTGTCGGTCAGCCAACGGGACAGCCACTGAAGGCGGCGTGCGAAGTTGCTCCGCCAGGCGCCGTGCTGATCGAGCTGTTGGTTGAAGGAGCGGCTCAAGGGGAAGATGTAAGTAAGAATTTACAAATATAACATCGCCAAATGGCGAATGGGGTACCAGCAGGAGTTTGCCCCGAAGCAGCCGCCACGGGGCCCGCCTCCCCTAGGATTTCTGGCAATGGGGACAGTAATAAGTAGAGCGCTGTCCCTGTTTCAGCTGCCGGATCGGCGTGCCGCACACCCGGCACGGCTCGCCCGTGCGGCCGTAGACCGTCGCTTCGAGCTGGAAGTAGCCGCTCTGGCCGTCCACGTTCGAGAAGTCGCGCAGCGTGCTGCCGCCCTTCTCCACCGCCCGGGCCAGGATGTCTCGAACCGCCGCGTGGAGCTTTGCCGCTCGCGGCCGGCTGATTCGCGCGGCCGACAACGTCGGCCGGATGCCGGCCAGGAACAGCGCCTCGGACGCATAGATATTGCCCACACCCACCACCACCTCGCCCGCCAGCAGCACCTGCTTGACGGCCGTCTTGCGCTTCTTGAGGCCGGCATGGAACGCATCGAGGTCGAAATCGTCGCCCAGCGGCTCCATGCCCAGGCCGCCGAGCAGCTTGATGGCCCAGGGAGCTTCTTCGTGGTCCACGTAGACCACGGCGCCGAAGCGGCGCGGATCGTTGAGCCGCAAGGTGCCGCGGTCGGTGGCCAGGTCGAAGTGATCGTGCGTGCCGGGCGGCGGCAGTACCGCGTCGAAGCGCAGGCTGCCCGACATGCCAAGGTGCAGCAGCAGGATGCCGCGGTCGAGGTCGATCAGCAGGTATTTGCCGCGGCGCCGCACCTGGAGCACCCGCCGCCCGACCAGCGCCTCGGGCAGCACCATCAGTGCCCAACGCAAGGGCTTGCCGATGCGAACCGCATCGATGCGCGCGCCGGCGATGCGGTCGGCAAAGCCGCGCCGGGTGACTTCGACTTCGGGTAGTTCAGGCATGAAAAGTAAAACTCCGGCAGCGACGAAGCCCCATGCGGCGCTCGTTCAAATGGCTGGATTATTATGGTCAGATGAACCCATCGCCCCGCCGTCACCGCCTTGCGGCGGCCGCGTCTCTCGTGCTGCTTGCCTACACAACGCACGCACAGTCTCTTGAACCCACCGCCGCCGGCAACCCGCCTCCCGCCATCGAGCGCACGGCGCCGCCGAAGCCGCCGGTGCGCTCCAGGAACACGACCACCGCCGGAGCAACCAAGCCGGCCGCCGAGGTCGCGCAGCCGTCGGCGCTGACGGCCGACCTGTTCTACGACATCCTCATCGGCGAGATCACCGCCCGGTCCGGCGACCCCGGCTCCGGCTATGCACGGGTGCTCGAGGCCGCCCAGCGCCTGCGCGACGGCAAGCTGTTCCAGCGCGCCGTGGAAATCGCGCTGCAGTCGCGCGCCGGCGACGACGCCGCGATCGCCGCGGCCCGTGCCTGGCAGGAAGCGCTGCCCCATTCGCGCGACGCCCGGCGCATCGAGCTGCAGATCCTGATCGCGCGGGGCCGCATCAGCGAAACCGTCGAGCCGCTGCGCGCCGAAATGGCGGCCACGTCGCAGATCGAACGCCCCCTGCTGATGGCGGTGATTGCGCGCACCTACGGACGCGCCCCGGACAAGAAACTGGCCGCTTCGGTGGTCGAGCAGGCGTTGGTCGACGAACTCAAGAGCCCGACGATCGGCGGGCTGGCCTGGGCCACCGTGGGCAGGCTGCGCCTGAACGCCGGCGACCCCTCGGGCGCGCTGGACGCCGCGCGCAAGGGGCAAGCCATCGACCCCACGTCCGAGGCGCCCTCGGCGCTGGCGCTGGAGCTCATCGACCCGGGCCAGCCGCTGGCCGAGCCGATCGTCACGCGCTACCTCGCGAACAACCCCAAGGCCTCGCCCGACCTGCGCATCGCCTATGCGCGCACGCTGGTCGAGAACCGCCGCTTCAGCGACGCCTCCGCGCAGCTGCAGACCCTGACCGCCGCGCGCCCCGAGCTGGCCGAGCCCTGGCTGCTGCTCGGCAGCCTGCAGATGCAGGCCCGGCAGGAAGCCGCGGCCGAGACTTCGCTCAAGCGCTATGTCGACCTGATGACCGCGCCGGGCCAGAGCCAGGACGCCGGTGACGTCGCCGACCGCAAGCGCGGGCTGACGCAGGCGTACCTCGTGCTGTCGCAGCTGGCGGAACGGCGCAAGGATTTCCAGGCAGCCGACCGCTGGATCACGCGCATCGACAGCTCTGACAACCAGAGCGCCATCCAGGGCCGCCGCGCCAGCCTGCTCGCCAAGCAGGGCAAGCTGCCCCAGGCCCGCGAACTGCTGCGCGCGTTGCCCGAGCGCACGGCGGACGAGCGCAAACAGAAACTGCTGGCCGAAGCCCAGCTGCTGCGCGAGGCCAGGCAATACCAGGCCGCCTACGACCTGCTGGCCCAGGCCTCGGCCGCCGCGCCGGACGACGGTGACCTCGTCTACGACCAGGCCATGATGGCCGAGAAGCTCAACCGCCTGGACGACATGGAGCGGCTGCTGCGCCGCCTCATGACGCTCAAGCCCGAGAGCCAGAACGCGTACAACGCGCTGGGCTACTCCTTTGCCGATCGCAAGATCCGGCTCGACGAGGCCCGCACGCTCATCCAGAAGGCCGTGCAGCTCGCGCCCGAAGACCCGTTCATTGCCGACAGCCTGGGCTGGGTCGAGTTTCGGCTCGGCAATACGGCGGAGGCGATCCGCATCCTGGAGGCGGCCTACAAGACCCGGCCCGACGCAGAGATCGGCGCGCACTTCGGCGAGGTCCTGTGGTCGATCGGCCAGAAGGACCGCGCCGTCGCGATCTGGAAAGAATCGCTGCTGACGGACGCCGAGAACGAGACGCTGCAGGAAACCCTCAAGCGCCTGCGCGTCAAACCCTGAATGGCATCGATCACGCAATCGGCTCCCGCACGGGGCGACAACGCCCTCACCCGCCGCGCGGCGCTTGGCGCGGGGGGCGGTGCGCTGCTGCTATGGCTGACGGGCTGCGCGCAGCTCTCGAGCGGTTCCCGCGCCACTTCCGAGCGTTCGGCCAGCTGGAGCGGCCGCATGTCGCTGCGCATCGACAGTGAACCCGTCCAGACCTTTGCCGCCCTGTTCGAGCTGCGCGGTTCAGCCGAAACCGGCGACCTGACGCTGACCACCCCGATCGGCAGCACGCTGGCGCAGTTGCGCTGGGCGCCGGGCGAAGCCCTGCTGAAGAACGGCAGCGAGACCCGTCGCTACGACTCCGTCGATGCGCTGATCGAAGCTGCCACCGGCGCCGCCATTCCGGTGGGCGCCCTGTTCGGCTGGCTCGACGGCCGCGCCGACCCCGTCCCCGGCTGGCGCGCCGACCTGGGCCAGCTGTCGAACGGCCGCCTGCAGGCCACGCGCGAATCCCCGGCGCCTCGGGCAGACCTGCGCATCGTGTTCGAACGCTCATGAAGGCGATCTACGACCTGCCCGCGCCGGCCAAGCTGAACCTGTTCCTGCACATCACCGGGCGGCGCGACGACGGCTATCACCTGCTGCAGTCGGTCTTCATGCTGATCGACTGGTGCGACACGCTTCACGTCGAGCTGCGCAACGATGGCCAACTGAGCCGCGAAGACCTCACCACGCCGCTGCCAGCCGACGACCTCGTGCTGCGCGCCGCCCGCGCCCTGCAGGCGCACGCTGCGCCCGGCCAAGGCGCCCACATCGGCATCGCCAAGCATGTGCCGGCGCAGGCGGGCATGGGCGGGGGGTCGTCGGACGCCGCTACTTGCCTGCTCGCGCTCAACCGCCTCTGGAACCTGAACCTGCCGCTGTCGCGCCTGGCGCAGATCGGGCTGAAGCTGGGCGCGGATGTGCCTTTCTTCCTCGGCGGACGCAACGCCTGGGTCGAGGGCATCGGCGAAGAAATCACACCGGTCAACCTGCCGCCGGCACGCTTCGTGGTGGCCAAGCCACCCGAAGGACTCGATACCCGATTAATTTTTTCTGCGGATGATTTGGAACGGGCAACTCCTGTTGCTATAATCTCAGGCTTTGCTGCAGATAGCGAACAGCTAGAAGCCACAAACCTCGGCAACGGGGTTTACGACTTCGGTCACAACGACCTGCAGCCGGTTGCCCAACGGCTTTGCCCCGCAGTCACCGACGCCATCGAATGGCTCGGACTGCAAGGATTGAAAGCCCGGATGACCGGCTCTGGAAGTTCGGTGTTCGCGAAGATGCCGCAATTGCCGCAGGAAGCGGAACTGCTCGAAGCCCCCCGGGGATGGCAGGTTCGACAATGCGACAATCTGGCAGTTCATCCACTCTGGGGATGGGCAGCCTGAAGAGATAATCGGAACGCTCTGCGGTTCGATGCGACATATATCGGTGGGTGGTGCAAACCATCAACCTGTGTAGGGGAGTCGCCAAGCTGGTTAAGGCACTGGATTTTGATTCCAGCATGCAAAGGTTCGAATCCTTTCTCCCCTGCCAAATCTCTCAAACTGCGGCCTGATGGCCGCAGTGCTTCTTTTGCAGTCCACCGGCTGCAATAATCGGCGGCCCACACAGGCCGCCACGACTCGAAACCTTGGCGGCTTTCCCGCAAGCCCATTTGCACTGCCCGGACGCGCTCATGCAGGCCAATCACCCTGATTTCTTGGTTTTCACCGGCAACGCCAATCCCGGCCTTGCAGCGGAAATCGCGCACAACCTCGGCACCTCGCTGGGCGCCGCACGCGTCGGTCGCTTCTCCGACGGTGAAGTCACCGTCGAGATCAACCAGAACGTCCGTGCCCGCGACGTGTTCGTGGTGCAGTCGACCTGCGCGCCGACCAACGAAAACCTGATGGAACTGCTGATCATGGTCGACGCGCTCAAGCGCGCTTCGGCCGAGCGGATCAGCGCCGTGATTCCCTACTTCGGCTACGCCCGCCAGGACCGCCGCCCGCGCTCGAGCCGCGTGCCGATCTCGGCCAAGGTGGTTGCCAACCTGCTGGAAACCGTGGGCGTCGAGCGCGTGCTCACCATGGACCTGCACGCCGACCAGATCCAGGGCTTCTTCGACATTCCGGTCGACAACATCTACGCCTCGCCCGTGCTGCTGGGCGACCTGCGCCAGAAGAACTACGAAGATCTCATCGTGGTCTCGCCCGACGTCGGCGGCGTGGTGCGCGCCCGTGCGCTGGCCAAGCAACTGAACTGCGACCTCGCCATCATCGACAAGCGCCGCCCGAAGGCCAACGTCAGCGAAGTCATGAACGTGATCGGCGAGATCGACGGCCGCAACTGCGTGATCATGGACGACATGATCGACACGGCCGGCACGCTGGTCAAAGCGGCCGAAGTGCTGAAGGAGCGCGGCGCCAAGAGCGTGTACGCCTACTGCACGCACCCGATCTTCTCGGGCCCGGCCATCGAACGCCTCTCCAAGGGCACGGCCCTGGACGAAGTGGTCGTCACCAACACCATCCCTCTTTCCGACGCGGCCGTCGCGTGCGGAAAGATCCGCCAGCTCTCCGTGGCACCGCTGATCGCCGAAACGATCCAGCGCATTGCCAAGGGCGAGTCGGTGATGAGTTTGTTCTCGGACCAGGACAACCTGTTCTGAGCTGAGAGCGAAAAAGCGGGCCTCCTACGGAGGCCTTTTTGAATCGGAGTCTCACTGGTCGCGGTGGACTCTCACAGGAGCTAGTTATGAAATTCGTCGCTTATGAGCGCGC
This sequence comes from Variovorax sp. FW301-JW7, assembly GCF_058788795.1. Taxonomy (NCBI): domain Bacteria; kingdom Pseudomonadati; phylum Pseudomonadota; class Betaproteobacteria; order Burkholderiales; family Comamonadaceae; genus Variovorax; species Variovorax sp. FW301-JW7. Next base: position 427,118 of record NZ_JBYTBC010000005.1, on the reverse strand, counting down.
AAAGCAGGGCACGGGTGCGAGCCGCCGTCTCCGCATCACGGGCAAGACCCCGGGCATCGTCTACGGTGGTGACACCCAGCCGCAACTGATCGAAATCGATCACAACGCGCTGTGGCACGCCCTGAAGAAGGAAGCCTTCCACTCGTCGATCCTCGAAATGGACCTCGCCGGCGCCGTCACCAAGGTGCTGCTGCGCGACGTGCAATACCACCCGTTCCGCCAGCTGGTGCAACACATCGACTTCCAACGCGTCGATGCCAAGACCCGCATGAACATGAAGGTGCCGCTTCACTTCAAGGGTGAAGAAGAGTCCGACGCCGTCAAGCTGGATCACAACCTCGTGAACCACGTGATGACCGAACTGGAAATCAACTGCCTCCCGAGCGATCTGCCTGAATTCATCGAGATCGACCTCTCGAGCCTGAAGAAGAACGCCACGCTGCACGTCAACGACATCAAGCTGCCCAAGGGCGTGAAGTTCGTGAGCCACGGCAAGACCAACCCCGTCATCGTGTCGGCCGTGCCGCCGCTGGTCTCGGAAGAGCCGGCACCCGCTGCCGAAGGCGCTGCTGCCGAAGGCGCTGCCGCCGCTGGCAAGCCCGCCGCCAAGACGGCCAAGAAGAAGTAATCCTCTTTCTTTCCGTCTGCGAACAGAAGGCCCGCCTCGTGCGGGCCTTTTGCTTTGTGGGGCGGCGAGATAATTCCCGCCATGATCAAGCTGTTTGTCGGCCTCGGAAACCCGGGCCCTGAGTACGAAGCCACGCGCCACAACGCGGGCTTCTGGTGGATCGACGCGCTCGCGCGCGACTGGAAGCTCAACCTCGTGCCCGAGCGCAGCTACCACGGCCTCGCGGCGCGCGCGAACATCGGCGGCCAGAGCATCTGGCTGCTGGAGCCGCAGACCTTCATGAACCTGTCGGGCAAGTCGGTGGGCGCACTGGCGCGCTTCTTCAAGATCGCGCCCGAAGAAATCCTCGTGGTGCACGACGAGCTCGACGTGGTGCCCGGCCAGGCCAAGCTCAAGTTCGGCGGCAGCCACGCGGGCCACAACGGCCTGCGCGACATCCACGCGCAGCTCGGCACCGGCGACTACTGGCGCCTGCGGCTGGGCATCGGCCACCCCGGCGTGAAATCGGAGGTCGTCAACTGGGTGCTCAAGAAGCCGCTCAAGGAACAACGTGAAGCGATTGAAGACGCCATCGTGCGCACCTTGCATGCCGCCCCCGCGCTGGTGGCCGGCGAGATGGAAAAAGCCACGCTGATGATTCACACGAGCAAACCGCCGCGGCCCAAGCCGCCGAGGCGGGAGCCCGGCGACGGAGGCACGACGCCTGCCGCCACCTAGCCGGCCACGGGAGTGCAGGGAGGGAGAGCAAACAAGAAATGAGAAAAAGAAGAACGACGAAGAACAAGAAGACAGCGGGCACAACGGCGATCGCTATATTTTCAATAGCACTGGCCATCGCCTCCATGGGCGCCTCAGCCCAGACCTGGCGATGCGGCAACACCTATTCCGACCAGCCCTGCGAAGGCGGGCGGACCGTGAAGGTGGACGACCGGCGCAACGATGCGGACCGCAGGGCGTCGGAAGACGCCACGCGCCGCAACGAACGCAGCGCAGGTCGGCTGGCGCGCCACCGGGAGTCGCAGGAGCGAGAGGCGCTCGGCCGGCGCAGTCCCACGACCTTCGATGCCGGGCGCTTCGCCACGAGCGCGCAACCGCTCACGCCCGCCGAACGGGCCGCCCAGGCCCGCCAGCGCAAGCACACGGCCGAGCCCCGCCCGACGAGCGCGCGCTTCAACAGTCCTTCGACCGGCGACGAGGCGCCGAAGGACACAGGCAAGAAGAAAAAGAAGAAGTAACCGTCCGGCTCAGAGGGCGCCGGCTGACGACGACGGCGAGGCAGCATCCGACGCGGGCGGTGCCGCCTTGTCCGCCGTGAGACGCACGTACTTCTGCAGCAGCGTCTCGCGGGTCTCCACATGGTCCGGGTTCACCGGGATGCAGGCCACCGGGCAGATCTGCACGCATTGCGGCTCGTCGAAGTGGCCGACGCACTCGGTGCACTTGTGCGGATCGATCTCGTAGAACTCGGCGCCCATATAGATCGCATCGTTCGGGCACTCGGGCTCGCAGACATCGCAGTTGATGCATTCGTCGGTGATCATGAGGGCCATCCCCCGATTATCGGCGGACCGGGCGAACGCCCCGCCGCAGGCCTTGCGGAGCCCCCGCCGGCGTCAGGGCGGTCCGGCGAGGAGCGACAAAGTTCACAGTCGAGGCACGGTTGTTGCACCAGTCAGTTATGCTGCGGCCCGCCCCATGAGTCTGTTTCTATTCAAGCGCATCGCCACGCTGATCGGCACCCTGATCGGCGCCTCGGTCATCGTTTTCCTCGTCCTCGAGATCCTGCCCGGCAACGCCGCGCAGATGCTCATGGGCCCCGACGCCTCGCCCGACGCCGTCGCGGCCCTGGCCACCAAGCTCGGCCTCGACCAGCCCGCGTGGACCCGCTACTGGCACTGGATCGGTGGTCTGCTCACCGGCAACCTCGGTGACAGCTACGCCTACAGCTCGCCCGTCATCGACCTGATCCTCGAGCGCCTGGCCCTCACGGTGCCGCTGGCCGTGATGGCGATGGCCCTGACCGTCGTCATCGCCCTGCTGGTTGGCGTGACGGCTGCGGCACGCCACAACAAGCTCGGCGACGTCGGCCTCATGGGCATGGCCCAGGTCGGCATCGCCATCCCCAACTTCTGGTTCGCCATCCTGCTGATCCTCGTGTTCTCGGTGCAGCTGCAGTGGTTCTCCGCGGGCGGCTTCGAGGGCTGGGGTGAAGGCATCTTCGCGGGATTGAAATCGCTGCTGCTGCCCGCGCTATCGCTCGCAGTGGTGCAGGCCGCGATCCTCGCGCGCATCACGCGCTCAGCCGTGCTCGAGGTGATGCGCGAAGACTTCGTGCGTACCGCACGCGCCAAGGGCGTGTCCCAGCGCATGGTGCTGTGGACCCATGTGCTGCGCAACGCGATGATTCCGGTCATCACGGTGATGGGAATGCAGTTCTCCGAGCTGCTGGCCGGCACCATCGTGGTGGAGAACGTGTTCTACCTGCCGGGCCTGGGCCGCCTGATCTTCCAGGCCATCAGCAACCGCGACCTGATCGTGGTGCGCAACTGCGTGATGCTGCTCGCGGCCATGGTGGTCATCGTGAACTTCGTGGTCGACGTGCTCTATGCCGTGATCGACCCGCGCATCAAGGCAAGCGACGTATGAGCACGACCACCGTTCCCAGCGCCGTCGCACTCAAGGTGCCGGGCTTCTGGCGCCGCGCCCTGCACCACCGCAGCTTCGCGATCGGCGGCGTGCTGAGCCTGTTGCTGCTGATCGCTGCCGTGCTCTCTTTGGTCTGGACGCCGTGGTCGCCCTACGCGATGGACATGGCGAACAAGATGCAGGGCCCCTCGGCCACGCACTGGCTCGGCACCGATGCCTTCGGGCGCGACGTGGCCTCGTTGCTGCTCGTGGGCGCACGCGCGTCCATCCTCGTCGGCGTGATTGCCGTGGGCATCGGCCTCGTGGTCGGCACCGCGCTGGGCCTGCTCGCTGCCGCAAGACGCGGCTGGGTCGAAGAGGCGGTGATGCGCCTCTCGGACTTCACGCTCGCCTTCCCCGCCATCCTCTCGGCCATCATGATGACCGCCGTGTTCGGCGCCGGCATCGTCAACGCCATCATCGCGATCGGCATCTACAACATCCCGACGTTTGCGCGCATCACGCGCGCCTCGGCCAACGCGATCTGGTCACGCGAATACGTCGCCGCCGCGCGCGCCTGCGGCAAGGGATCGTTCGCGATCACCATGCAGCACGTGCTGCCGAACATCTCCGCCGTGCTGATCGTGCAGATCACGATCCGCTTCGCCATCGCCATCCTGGCGGAAGCTGCGCTGTCGTACCTAGGCCTCGGCACGCAACCGCCGCAGCCCTCGTGGGGCCGCATGCTCAGCGAAGCCCAGACCCTCATGTTCCAGCAGCCGCTGCTCGCGGTGTTCCCCGGGATGGCCATCGCCCTGGCGGTGCTCGGCCTGAACCTGATGGGCGACGGCCTGCGCGACCTGCTCGATCCGCGCCTGGCGCGCGCGAGATAAGCAAGCACGCCATGGCACTTCTCGAAGTCAACGACCTCCACATCGGCCTGCAGACCCAGCGCGGGCCGGCCGAAGCCGTGCGCGGCATTTCCTTCTCGCTGGAGCGCGGCGAAACGCTGGGCATCGTCGGCGAATCGGGCTGCGGCAAGTCGATCACCGTGATGTCGCTCATGGGCCTGCTGCCTGCCACCGCGAAGGTCACGGGCAGCATCCGCTTCGACGGCACCGAGCTGGTCGGGCGCGACGAAAAGGACATGTGCCAGATCCGCGGCAACCGCATCGGCATGATCTTCCAGGAGCCGATGACGGCGCTGAACCCCGTGCACACCATCGTGCGCCAGGTCGGCGAGCCGCTGCGGCTGCACCGCGGCCTGTCGAAGGCCGAGGCGCGCAAGGAAGTGCTCGCGCTGCTCGACCGCGTCGGCATTCCCGACGCCGCCTCGCGCCTCGATGCCTACCCGCACCAGTTCTCGGGCGGGCAGCGCCAGCGCATCGGCATCGCGATGGCGCTGGCCTGTGGGCCCGACCTGCTGATCGCCGACGAGCCCACCACTGCGCTCGACGTGACGATCCAGAAGCAGATCCTGGAGCTCATCCAGGGCCTCGTGGCCGAGCGCGGCATGGCGCTGATTTTGATTTCGCACGACCTCGGCGTGATCTCGCAGACGGTCTCGAAGATGCTCGTGATGTACGGCGGCAGCGTGGTCGAGAGCGGCCCCACCGACGCCGTGTTCGCCAAGCGCGCCCACCCCTACACGCAAGGCCTGTTCGCCGCGCGCCCCGCCATCGGCGCGCCGCGCGGTCTGCGCCTGGCCACCATCCGCGGCAGCGTGCCCGAGCTGGTCGACCTGCCACCGGGCTGCCCGTTCGCGGGCCGCTGCGCCTACACGGTCGACGCCTGCCACACCACGCGGCCGTCCGCCACGGTGCTGCCGCCGAACCACGCGGTGCGCTGCATGCGTCTCGAAGAAATTGCAGCCGCGCAGGCTGTTGCGCCATGAATTCATCGACCCCGCTGCTGCAGGTGACCGACCTCGTGCGGCACTACGCCCTGCCACGCGAAAAACTCTTCGGCCCGCCGCCCACCGTGAAGGCCCTCAACGGCGTGAGCTTCAGTGTGCAGGCCGGCAAGAGCGTGGGCATCGTCGGTGAATCGGGTTCGGGCAAGTCGACCATCGCGCGCCTCGTGATGGCGCTGGACACGCCCACCTCGGGCAGCGTCGCGCTCGAAGGCCGCAACCTGCACGCGCTCTCGAAGGCCGAGCTGCGCACCGCGCGGCGCGACTTCCAGATGGTGTTCCAGGACCCGTATGGTTCGCTCGACCCGCGCCAGACCGTCGCCCGCATCGTCGCCGAGCCGCTCGAAGCGCTGGCTGAAACACGCCGCGCCGAGCAGCGCGAGCGCGCCGCCGAAGCCCTCGCCGCCGTGGGCCTGCGCACCACCGACCTCGACAAGTACCCGCACGAGTTCTCAGGTGGCCAGCGCCAGCGCATCGCGATCGCACGCGCGCTCATCACGCGCCCCAAGCTCATCGTCGCCGACGAACCCGTGAGCGCACTCGACGTCTCGGTGCAGGCCCAGGTGCTCAACCTCATGCAGGACCTGCAGCAGCAGTTCGGCATCAGCTACCTGCTCATCAGCCACGACCTCGCCGTGGTCAACCACCTGTGCGACGAGGTGTGCGTGGTGTTCAAGGGCCAGATCGTGGAGCAGGGGCCGCCGGCCGAGCTGTTCCATCACGCGCAGCATCCGTACACCCGCACCCTGCTGTCGGCGGTGCTGCACACGCCGCCCGGCGGCACGCTGCGCGCGGCCTGAACACCGGGGCGCGGCCTCGGACACATCGGTCATGAGCATCTGGTGGCGCAAGCCGTTGGCTTCGCGCAAGATCGCTCGCCCATCCGGGAACGTCCCGAGGAAATAGCGCCCGCGCCGGCGCGCACCGGAGGGCCTGCTGCGAGAGAATGATCCGCTGCACGTGGCATCTTTCGTGCTGTGTGTCTTTCTTTCGTGGCGCTGCGCTTCCCCCTGGGGCACGGTGCGCGCCGAAGCAGTCATTCGACACTGACCGTTTTCCGGAGATCACCCCGTATGTTGAACCGTCGCACCCTCCTTACCACCGCCGGCGCCACCGTCGCCCTGGCCACCCCGCTGGCCGGCATGGCGCAGGGCCGCAAGGACGCCATCGTGATCGGCATGGCCCTGGAGCCGCCGGGCCTGGACCCGACCACCGGCGCCGCCGCCGCCATCGCCGAGGTCGTGCAGTACAACATCCTGGAAACGCTGACCAAGATCAACGTCGACGGCAGCGTCACGCCGCTCCTGGCCGAAAGCTGGGAAATCTCGCCCGACCTGAAGACCTACACCTTCAAGCTGCGCAAGGGCGTCAAGTTCCAGAACGGCGAGCCCTTCAACGCCTCCACCGTCAAGTTCGCCTTCGACCGCGCCGGCGGCGAGAAGAGCACCAACAAGGACAAGCGCACCTTCGCCAACCTCGCCACGCAGGTGGTCGACGAGCACACGGTGGTGGTCATCAACAAGGAGATCGACCCCGACCTGCCCTTCGTGCTGGGCCAGGCCACGGCCGCCATCGTCGAGCCCAAGAGCGCCGAGGGCAACGCCACCAAGCCGATCGGCACCGGCCCCTACAAGCTGGACAACTGGGCCAAGGGTTCGTCGATCACGCTGAGCAAGTGGGAGGGCTTTCGCGCCCCTGCTGTCGCCAAGATCAACAAGGTCACCTTCCGCTTCATCTCGGACACCGCCGCGCAGGCCGCCGCCGTGCTCTCGGGCGACGTGGACGTGTTCACGCGCATCGGCACGCGCGCCGTGCCGCAGTTCCGCAACAACCCGCAGTTCCAGACCATCCTGGCCGGTTCGCGCGCCAAGACCATCCTCTCGATCAACAACAAGAAGAAGCCGCTGGACGACGTGCGCGTGCGCCGCGCCATCCTTGCGGCCATCGACCGCAAGGCCTTCATCGAGGGCGCGGCCGACGGCCTGGGCGTGCCGATCGGCAGCCACTACGTGCCGGGTGCCGCGGGCTACATCGACACCACGGGCATCAACCCCTTCGACATCGAGAAGGCCAAGAAGCTGCTCGCCGAGGCCGGCGTGAAGACCCCGCTCGAACTGCGCATGACCCTGCCCCCGCCGCCGTACGCGCGCCAGGGCGGCGAGGTCATCGTGGCCCAGCTCGCCAAGATCGGCATCAACGTGAAGATCCAGAACGTCGAGTGGGCGCAGTGGCTCAGCGGCACCTACACCAACAAGGACTACGACCTGTCGATCATTTCGCACGTCGAGCCCTTCGACCTGGGCAACTACGCCAAGCCCGACTACTACTGGGGCTACCAGTCGAAGGCCTTCGACACGCTGTTCGACAAGATCAAGTCCACCGGCAACGCGGCGGAGCGCAACAAGCTGCTGGGCGAGGCGCAAAAGCTGCTGGCCACCGACGCGGCCAACGGCTTCCTCTACCAGCCGCAGTTCCCGACCGTGGCCAAGAAGAACGTCAAGGGCCTCTGGAAAGAGAACCCGATCTTCGTGAACGACCTGTCCGCGCTGTCGTGGGGATGAGCCCCGCAGTGTCCGACCCCTCCCTGCCTTCGTTGAGCGACCTGTCGGCACAGGAGCTCTCCGCGGCCTACCGCGAGAAGCGCCTGTCGCCGGTCGAGGTGACGCGCGCCGTCATCGCGCGCATCGAGCACTGCGAACCCCGGCTGCAGGCCACGTGGCTGTTCCGGCCCGAGGCCGCGCTGGAGCAGGCGCGCGCCTCGGAGCAGCGCTGGCAGCGCGGCGACGCGCGCGGCCCGCTCGACGGCGTGCCGACCACGATCAAGGAAAACATCGCCACGCGCGGCGACCCGCTGCCCGCGGGCACCGCCGCCGTCGACCTCATGCCCGCCGCCGCCGACGCCCCGCCGGCCGCGCGCCTGAAGGAGGCCGGCGCCGTCATCGTCAGCAAGACCACCATGCCCGACTACGGCATGCTGTCGTCGGGGCTGTCGAGCTTTCACACGCTCGCGCGCAACCCCTGGGACCTGAGCCGCACGCCGGGCGGCTCCAGCGCCGGCGCCGGTGCCGCCGCGGCGGCGGGCTACGGCCCACTGCACCTGGGCACCGACATCGGCGGCTCGCTGCGGCTGCCCGCCAGCTGGTGCGGCATCTTCACGCTCAAGCCCAGCCTGGGACGCATCCCGATCGACCCGCCCTACATGGGCCGCGCCGCCGGCCCCATGACGCGCACCGTCGGCGACGCCGCGCTCATGATGCAGGCGCTGGCCCGGCCCGACGCGCGCGACAGCATGAGCCTGCCCGCGCAGGACATCGACTGGGCCGCGTTCGACGTCGCGCCCGACCACCTGCGCGGCCTGCGCATCGGCCTGCTGCTGGACGCCGGCTGCGGCCTCGCGGTCGAACCCGAGATCCAGGCCGCGGTCGAGCAGGCGGCGCGCCTGTTCGAAAAGGCCGGCGCCACCGTCGAGCCCATGCAGCCCTTCATGTCGCAGGCCCTGCTCGACGGCATGGATCACCTGTGGCGCATGCGCTCGCTGGTGGACCTGAAGGCCCTGCGCCCCGACCAGCGCGCCAAGGTGCTGCCCTACATCCGCGAATGGGCCGAGAGCGCCGCCGAGTTCAGCGGCGAGCACGTGTTCCGCAGCTTCAGCCAGTTCCACGCGACGCGCGTCACCACGGTGAACGCCTGCGCGCGCTTCGACTACGTGATCTCGCCGGTGTCGCCCAACATGCCGGCAGCGGCCGAGGCGCCCTCGCCCACCAACGACCCGCTGCGGCCGCTGGAGCACATCGGCTTCACCGTGCCGTTCAACATGTCGGAGCAGCCGGCGGCGTCGGTGAACTGCGGGTACTCGGCCGGCGGCCTGCCGATCGGGCTGCAGATCGCGGGACAGCGCTTCGACGACCTCGGCGTGCTGCGCGTGGCGCGCGCGTTCGAGCAGATCCGGGAAGTGCAGCGGCCCTGGCCGCAGCTCTGAGCGCGGCCTTCAGGCCAGCTGCAACGACAGCATCTCCCGCGCCCGCGTCACGAACGCGGTCTCGCCCCGCCGTGCGGGCAGCCACTGGAACGCCACGCGGGGCAGCGCCGGCAGCCCGTGGGGCGGTGCGAGCCGCGCGATGCCCTCGCCGATCGCCGATTCGTTGAGGCAGGCCACGCCCAGGCCCGCGGCCAGGGCCGACTGCAGGCCCGCCACGCCTGATGCCACGTGCGCCAGCACATAGGGCACGCGGCGGCGGCGCAGCAGGGACACGGTGAACTGGTGCAGCGAACAGGTGTCGGGCAGCGCCAGCAGCCGCACCGGCTCGCCGCGCACCACACGCAGGCCGGCCGCACCGAGCCACGCCAGCGATTCGCGCCGCAGCACGGCACCGCTGCCGGCCGCGGCTGCATTGGCCCCCGCAATGTTCATCGCCAGCCCCACGTCGAAATCGCCGTGCGCGTAGGCGGTGCGCAGCGCGTCGCTCTTCAGGATGGTCACGTGCAGCCGCACCTGCGGATAGCGCTCGCCGAGCCGGCCCAGCAGGCGGGTGAGGTCGCCGGGGCGGAAGTAGTCGGTCACGGCCAGCCGCAGCTCGCCTTGCAGCGTTTCGCCGCGCAGGTCGCGAAAGGCTTCGTCGCTCAGCGCGAGGATGCGACGCGCATGCCCCAGCAACCGCAGGCCCGCCTCGGTGGGCGCCACGCCGGCCTTGCTGCGCGTCAGCAGCGACTGGCCGGCGCGCTCCTCGAGCTTGCGGATCTGCTCGCTCACCGACGATTGCGACAGGTACACGCGCGGCGCCGCCGCCGTGAGGCTGCCGGCGTCGGCCACCGCCACCAGGGTGCGCAACTGTTCGAGGTCGAAGCCTTGCATGGTGCCTGCCTATCCATTCGCTGATCCGATGGATTCCATCATATCTTCCCGCTTTTCCGATGACGATGCGGCGCCCACAATCACCCCATCGACCACCCGTTCTTCACCCCCGAAAGGAGTCCACCATGCCCCACATCGTCGTCCACCTCTCCGGCCAACCTGACGCCGCCCTCACCCGCAAGACCGTCGACACGGTCGCCGAGCTCACGCAGAGCGTGCTGGGCAAGGCGCTGCCGGTCATCGCCGTCACGGTGCAGTACATCGCCGCCGACAGCTGGTTCATCGGCGGCCAATCGCTGGCCGAGCTCGGCAAGTCGGCCTTCCACCTGGACATCAGCGTGACCGACGAGACCAACACCAAGGCCGAGAAGGCGCGCTACCTGCGCGAGGTGCACGCGGCCATGGCCCGGCTGCGGCCCGACCTGCACGAGGTCTCGTACATCCACGTGATCGATGCGCGCGGCGCAGCCTACGGCTACGGCGGCAAGACGCAGGAGTACCGCCACCAGCAAGCGGGTGTCTGAGAAGACTTCTTGAAAGACGCCGGGGGCGTGGCACCATGCCGCCATGCCCTCCCACGGAACCCCGCACGCCGCCGACAGCCTCGGCAATCCGCTCACGCTCGACGACGCCGCCAGCCTCGCGCTGGTCGACGACTTCGTCATGGGCTTCATTTCGACCGAGGCGCGCGCCGTGAACCTGCTGGCGCTGGCTGAGCGCGATGCCAGCCCGATCGTGCAGGCCTACTGCGCGACGCTGCACCTGTTCGCCGAATCGCGCGAGGCCGCAGCGAATGCGCGGCCCTTCCTCGACAAGGCCCGCGCCGGTGCGGCGCGCGCCACGCCGCGCGAGCAGCGCTACATCGCCGCCGTCCAGGCCTGGGCCGATGGTGACATCGCGCGCGCCATCGCGCTGCATGCCGAGCAGGCGCACGAGCATCCGCGCGACCTGGTGTCGGTGAAGCTGGGCCAGTACCACTGCTTCAACACCGGCAACTGCCCCGGCATGCTGCGGCTCGCGCTCGCGGCGCTGCCGACCGCGGCCGAGGTGCCCTACGTGCACGGCATGGCGGCCTTCGGCTACGAGCAGTGCCACCTGCTGCGCGAGGCCGAGGCCAGCGCGCGCCGCGCGATCGGCCTGTGCCGCAAGGAGCCCTGGGCGCACCATGCGCTGGCACACGTGATGCTCACCGAAGGCCGGCTGGCCGAGGGGCTGGCGTTCATGCAGGGCGTGAGCGACACCTGGACCGGGCTCAACTCCTTCATGGTCACGCACAACTGGTGGCACGTGGCGCTGTTCCTCATCGACCTGGGCCGCGACGCCGAGGCGCTCGCGGTGTACGACGAGCACGCCTGGGGCGTGGTGAAGGACTATTCGCAGGACCAGATCGGCGCCGTGTCGCTGCTCGCGCGGCTCGAGCTGGCGGGCATCGACGTCGGCGCGCGCTGGGACGACGTGGCCGACCACCTGCGACAGCGCCAGGCCGACCATGTGCTGCCCTTTCTCGACCTGCAGTACCTCTACGGCCTGGCGCGCGCCGGCCGGCCCGAGGCGCAGGTGCTGCTGCACAACATCGAGGCCTTCGCGCCCGTGGCGCCGGCGTCCACGCGCGCCGCGTGGCAGCGCGTGTGCGTGCCGGCCGCGCGCGGCCTCGTGGCCCATGCGCGCGGCGATGTGGCGGGCGCGGTCGAGGGCCTGGGCGTCGCGCTGCCGCGCATGATCGAGATCGGCGGCAGCCATGCGCAGCGCGACCTGTTCGAGCAGCTGTACCTCGACGCGCTGGTGCGCACCGGCACCGAGTCCGCGCTCTCGGGCGCGCAGGGCCTGCTGCAGCAGCAGCTCAACGGCCAGCCCGAGTCGCTGCGGCTGCGGCGGCAGACGGATACGGTCTACGCGCGGCTGGGACTCGGGCAGCTCGCGGCGCGCTGAGCGGCGCGTGGCACCACCCATGCCTTCCGGTCATGGGGCGTGCCGCAAAAGGAATTAACGGCTGCGCGGGAGCGACTCCTAAACTGGCCGCTCCTCCCGCTCTCTTCCCGTTCGCCCATGCAGCGCTCCCTCGTCACGCTGGCCGTTCTCGCGGCCCTCGCCTCGCCCTTCCACACCACCGCCGCTGAAGCCCCCGTCGCGCTCGACCTGCTGCTGCGCGGCGGCACGATCTACACGGGCGACAGCGACACGCCCGTGGTCGGCGACGTCGGCATCGCGGGCGACCGCATCGTGTTCGCGGGTCGCGCCATGCCGGCGCAGTTCAGCGCACGCCGCACCATCGACGCCACCGGCCTCGTGGTGGCGCCCGGCTTCATCGACGCCCACACGCACGCCGACGCCGACCTGCTCTCGAGCGACGCGCGCAAGCGCCTGAACACTCCCTTCCTCACGCAGGGCGTGACCACGGCCGTGATCGGCAACGACGGCTTCGGCGGCTACGACATCGCCGCGCAGACACAGAAGCTGCGCGCCGTGCCGGTCGGCACCAACGTCGCGATGTACGCAGGCTTCGGGCCGCTGCGCATCAGCCAGCTCGGCGAGGCCAACCGCGCCCCCACGCCCGCGCAGATGGACACCATGAAGCAGCACCTGGCCCGCGCGATGTGCGACGGCGCGCTCGGGCTGTCGACGGGCCTGTTCTACCCGCCGCAGAATTTCTCCAAGACCGAGGAGGTCATCGAACTCGCGAAGGTGGCGGCCGCGCACGGCGGCCTGTACGACAGCCACATCCGCGACGAGTCGATGTACAACGTCGGCCTCAAGGGCTCGATCGACGAGGTGATCCGCATCGGCCACGAGGCGAAGCTGCCGGTGCACGTGGCACACATCAAGGCGCTGGGCGTGGCCGTGCAGGGGCAGAGCGGCGACATCATCCGGCGCATCGAGAAGGAGCGCGCCGCGGGCCTGGACATCACGGCCGACCACTACCCCTGGACCGCGTCGAGCACGCGCTTCTCGGCCGCGCTGCTGCCTCCCTGGGCCAACGAAGGCGGCCGCGCGGCCACGCTGCAGCGCTTCGACGACGCGGCGCAGCAGGAGCGCCTGCGCAAGGACATGCGCGAGAACCTGCGCCTGCGCGGCGGGCCCGAGGCCATCCTGTTCTCGGCCGGCAGCACGAAGTACGTGGGCAAGACGCTGGCCGACGTGGCCAAGGCCTCGAACGCCGACCCGGTCGACGCCGCCATCGCCGTGCTGCGCGACGGCGACCTGATGATCGCCTCGTTCAACATGAGCGACGACGACGTGCGCGCCTTCATGAAGCGGCCCTGGGTCATGACCTCGTCCGACTCGTCGCTGGGCCATCCGCGCGCCTACGGCACCTTCGCGCGCAAGTACGACCAGTACGTGGTGAAGGAGCGCGCGATCTCGCTGGCGCAGTTCATCCGCAGCAGCAGCGCGTACACGGCCGACACGCTGGGCCTCGTGCAGCGCGGCCACCTGCGCCCCGGCTACCACGCCGACGTGGTGGTGTTCGATCCGAAGCGCTTCGCGGCCAAGGCCACCTACACGCAGCCCACGCTGCTGTCCGAAGGCGTGGTCACGGTGCTGGTGAACGGCCGCCTCGCGGTGGACGGCGGCCAGCCCACGGGCGTGGGCGCCGGCGTGCCGCTGCTGCGCACGCCGAAGCCGGGCAGTTGCCCGGCTTGATCCGGAAGATCAGTCCTTCTTGAGGTGCCGCCGCTGGTCGTAGGTCGGCTGCGGCGGCAGGTCGGCGAGGTGGCGCGTGTCGGCCCACTCGACGATCTCGATGGCGTCCGGCGCAGCCGGGTCGGCGATGCGGATGCGGTTGAAGCCCGCGTTCGGGATCTCGCTCTGGCGCGGGCCGCTGAGGCTCAGGCCGCGCGCGGTGCGCCACACCATGTCGAGCACGCCGCCGTGCGTGACGACGATCAGGCGCTGGCCGCGGTGCGCGGCGGCGACGGCGCCGAGCGCGCCGATCACGCGCGCATGGAACTCGCGCGCGCTCTCGCCCTGCGGCATGGCGTGGTCTTCGCGGAACTCCAGCCACTCTTCCCAGGCGCGCGGATGCTGGCTCTGGATCTCGTCGGCCCGCATGCCCTCGACCACGCCGAAATGCTGCTCGCGCAGCGCCGCCGAGGTGACGACCGGCAGCGCCAACTGCTGCGCCGCGGGCGCCGCGGTCTGCTGGGCGCGCATGAGGTCGCTGCTGATGAGGTGCTGTGCCGTCTCGCCCGCGAGCCGCAGGCCGAGGCGGCGCGCCTGCTCGTGGCCGATGTCGTTGAGCGGGACGTCCGCGTGGCCCTGGAAGCGCAGCTCGCGGTTCCAGGCGGTTTCGCCGTGGCGGATCAGGATGAGGTCGGTGGGGGCGGAGTCGGGGGTGGTGGTGGACATTGCATGCATTGTCCCCCGAGTGCATGACACGGCGGCTTCGTGCCAACCCGCTGTTGCACGGTCGCCACCGCGTACGGGCCGTGCGCCGGGTGCGTCCGATCGCGCAAAATCGGCCCATGCCCCATCTTGTCCTGCTGCCCGGCCTTGCCTGCGACGAACGCCTCTGGGAGGCCCAGTTGCCCGCACTTCCCGCCGCTTTCGGCGCCCGCGTGAGCGACGTCCAGACGCGCCACGACACCATCGAAGGCATGGCCAGCGCCGTGCTGCGCGAGCACGACGGCCCGCTGGTGCTGTGCGGTGCCTCGATGGGCGGCATGGTCGCGATGGAAGCGGCGCGCCAGGCGCCCGAGCGCATCGCCGGGTTGATGCTGCTGGGCACCAGCGCGCGGCCCGAGACGCCCGACATGTTCGCGCTGCGCGAAGGCGCCATCGAATGGTTCGAGCGCGGCGAGGTGCGCGAGATCATCGAGCCCAACGTCGCCTTCGCCTTCCATCCCGCGCAGGCCGCCAACCCGGCGCTGGTGCAGCGCTACCTGGACATCGTGCTCGGCGCCGGCGCGGCCCAGCTCATCCGCCAGAACCACGCCGTGATGCGCCGCCCCGATGCGCGCACGCACCTGGCCCTGCTGCGCGCGCCGGTGCTGCTGATGTGCGGCGACGACGACCGCCTCGCGCCGCCCGAATGCACCCGCGAGATGGCGGCGCTGCTGCCGCGCGCCGAGGTGGTGTGGGTGCCGCAGTGCGGCCACATGCTGACGATGGAGAAGCCT
This sequence comes from Variovorax sp. FW301-JW7, assembly GCF_058788795.1. Classification (NCBI taxonomy): domain Bacteria; kingdom Pseudomonadati; phylum Pseudomonadota; class Betaproteobacteria; order Burkholderiales; family Comamonadaceae; genus Variovorax; species Variovorax sp. FW301-JW7. Next base: position 411,987 of record NZ_JBYTBC010000005.1, on the reverse strand, counting down.
GCGTTCGTCAACACGGCGCTCAACGCCTGGCTGGGCAAGCACTTCCCCAGCGCTTGAGAGCCCCGGTCAGTGCAGCTGGCCGCCGGTTTCCGCAACGTCCTGCTTCACGGCCAGCGCGGTCTTCACGGTGATGCGCAACGCATCGACCAGCGTCTCGAGCGCCATGCTCGGCGCACCCGGAAAGCGCGCCGCCTGCGCGGGCAGGTAGGGAATGTGGATGAAGCCGCCGCGCGCGCCCTTCGCCGACGGATGCGTCGCGATGCGGTGCATCAGCCCGTAGAAGAGGTGGTTGCACACAAAGGTGCCCGCGCTGTTCGACACCGAGGCCGGCACGCCGCCCGCGCGCAGTTCGCGCACGATGGCCTTCACGGGCAGGCTCGAGAAGTAGGCGGCGGGCGCGCCGGGTATCACGGGCACGTCGATCGGCTGACGGCCGAGGTTGTCGGGCACGCGCGCGTCGTCGACGTTGATGGCGATGCGCTCCGGCGTGAACTCGGCGCGACCGCCGGCCTGGCCGATGCAGATCACCAGCGTCGGCTGGAGTTCGTCCATCGCGCGGTCGAGCGCAGTGAGCGCCTCGCCGAAGACGCAGGGCACAAGGCGCGCATGCACGGTGGCACGGCCGCACTGCCAGCCGTCGAGTGAGCGCACCGCTTCCCACGACGGGTTGAGCAGCTCCTGCTCGAAGGGCTCGAAGCCCGTCAGCAGGACGTTGGGAGAAGCGCGCTTCGCCGGCATCCTGTTCAGGCCATCGCGCGAACGTCGATGCCTTCCTGCTGCAACCGCTCGCGGATGCGCCGCGCGAAGGCCAGCGCATGCGCGCCGTCGCCGTGCAGGCACACGCTCTGGGCGTTGACGGCTACGGTGCTGCCGTCGATGGCGACCACGCGGTGGTCGCGCACCAGCGACAGGGTCTGCGCGAGCGACTGTTCTTCGCTCTCGATGAGCGCGCCGGGCTGGCTGCGCGGCACGAGGCTGCCGTCGGGCATGTAGCCTCGGTCGGCGAACACTTCTTCGACGGGCTGCAGGCCGGCGCGGCGGGCCGCGTCGATCATGTTGCTGCCGGCCAGACCGAAGAACTTGAGCGAGGGATCGAAGCGACGCACCGCCTCGCACAGCGCCTCGGCGAGTTCGGGTTCTTTCACCGCCTGGTTGTAGAGCTGGCCGTGCGGCTTCACGTGCGCGAGCCGGCCGCCCTCGGCCTTGACGATCGCGGCCAGTGCGCCGACCTGGTAGAGCACGTTCGCGACGATCTCCTCGGGCGGCAGGTGCATGGTGCTGCGGCCGAAGTTCTCGCGGTCGGGAAAGCTCGGGTGCGCGCCGATCGCCACGCCGTGCGCCATGGCCCAGCGCACGCACTGCTGCATGGTCCTGGCGTCGCCCGCGTGCCAGCCGCAGGCGATGTTGGCGGAACTCACGAGGCCGAGCAGCGCTTCGTCGCTGCCGGCGCCTTCGCCGAGGTCGGCGTTCAGGTCGATCTGCATGGGGTGTTCTCCGTCTCGGGGCAGGTGCGGGAGCCACCTGCTTCAGCCAACAGTCTAGGCCGCGCCGGTCCAGCCCGCCGCGGCGAGCCCCTGCGCCACCTGCGCCAGGTAGCGCTGCTGCGCGGCCCAGGCCGCGAGCGCGTGCGACAGGTCGGTGCGCACCAGCCGCAGCCGGCCGCCGAGCGGCGCCTGCGCGAGCTTCCAGAGGTCGGCGCGGATCACCACGCCGATGCGCGGGTAGCCGCCGGTGGTCTGCGCGTCGCCCATGAGGATGATCGGCTGGCCCGAGGGCGGCACCTGGATCGTGCCGGGAATCACGCCCGACGAGAGCATGTCGCCGCCCGCCTTGCGCTGCAGCTCGGCGCCGGCCAGCCGGCTGCCCATGCGGTTGCTTTGCGGCGTGATGCGCCAGCGCTCGCTCCACAGCAGCGCCTGCGCGTCGGGGGTGAACAGATCGAACTCGGGGCCGGGCAGCACACGCAGCACGAAGGCGCCGTCGGGCTCGGCCGTGCCCCAGTCGGGCGCGCGCAGGCCGAAGGGACGGCGCGTGTTCTGGTCGGCACCGAGGCGCGAAGCGCCCAGCACGAGCCGGTCGCCCTTGCGCAGCGCGCGGCCCTCGTGGCCGCCGAAGCCGGCCTTGAGGTCGGTGCTGCGCGAGCCGAGCACGGGCGCCACGTCGATGCCGCCGGCCACCGCGAGCCAGCTGCGCAGGCCGGCCTTCGCTGTGCCGGGCGCGTTGGCACCAGCGAGCCTCAGGGTCTGGCCGGCACGCACCGGCACGCTCCAGCAAGGCCACAGCGGCACGCCGTCGAGCGTGGCGCCGAAGTCGTCGCCGGTGAGCGCGATGCGGGTGTCGACTTCGAACTGCAGCTCGCAGCCGCCCATGGTGAACTCGATGCCGGCCGCCGCGTCGGCGTTGCCGGCCAGCCGGTTCGCCAGCGTGAGCGCGAGCATGTCGAGCGCGCCGCCCGGGCAGATGCCCAGCTGGCGCAGGCCGGGTCGCCCGAGGTCCTGCACCGAGGCATGCACGCCGGGTTTGCGCACGAGGATCATGTCTGCAGGCTTTCGACGACGAAGCGCACGCGGTCGCCCGGACGCAGCAAGGTGGGCGACTCGGCCGACGGGTCGAACAGCGCGAGCGGCGTGCGCCCGATGAGCTGCCAGCCGCCCGGCGACACCAGCGGATAGATGCCGGTCTGCTCGCCGCCGATGCCGACCGAGCGCGCGGGCACGGCGGTGCGCGGTTCGGCGCGGCGCGGTGTCGCGAGTTCGGGCGGCAGCCCGCCCATGAAGGCGAAGCCCGGCAGGAAGCCGAGCAGGTAGACCACGTAGTCGCCGCCGCTGTGGCGTCGCACCACCTCGGCCGCCGACAGCCCGGTGTGGGCCGCCACGTCGGCGAGGTCGGGACCGTGCTCGCCGCCGTAGGCCACGGGAATCTCGATGCGCCGCCCTTCAGCGGCATGGGCCGCGAGCCCCGGCCAAGCCTCGAGCACGCGCGCCGCGAGTTCCTCGAACGCCACGGCGGTCGGGTCGAAGGTCAGCGTGAGGTTGTTCATGCCCGGCAGCGCTTCGCCGACGCCGGGCCAGGCCATCACCTCGGCGGCCAGCGCCCAGATGCGCTGCTGCTGCGCCAACGTGGCGGGCGCGGGCAGGTCGCACACCAGCGCCGCATCGCCCAGCGGATGCAGGCGGGGCAAGGGGGTGGCGCTCACCTCAGCGCGAAGCCTGGAGCGGGCTCATTCCCTGCCCAGGCTGCGGACTTTGGCGGTCAGCTGCTGCTCGACGTTCGGCGAGACGAACTTGTTGACCTCGCCGCCGAGCATGGCGATCTCGCGCACGAAGGTGCTGGAGATGAACTGGTACTTGTCGCTCGGGGTCAGGAACACGGTCTCGACGTCGGGCATCAGCGAGCGGTTCATGCCGGCGAGCTGGAACTCGTAGTCGAAGTCGGTCACGGCGCGCAGGCCGCGCACCATGGCCTTGCCGCCGCGCGCGACGACGAAGTCGCGCAGCAGGCCCGAGAAGCTCTCGACCGTGACCTGGTCGCTGTAGGGCTTCACCGCCTCGCGGGCCATGTCCATGCGCTCGGAGAGCGTGAACAGCGCCTTCTTGTGGTGGCCCGCCGCGACGGCGACGATCACCTTGGAGAAGAGTTGGGTTGCACGCCGCACCACGTCCTCGTGACCGAGGGTGATGGGGTCGAAAGTGCCGGGATAAACCGCGATCACGTTGCTGGCCATGGTTGGTTCTTCCTCATGCTGCCGGTGCGGCTTGTCCGGCGGATTATGCAGGCACGGACACAGCGCGGCGCAGCAGATGGGCATGCACGGCGCCGGCCTTCAGGTAGCGGAATTCCATGAGGCCCAGCGCGGCGAGTTCCTCGGCGGCCCAGCGGCGCGGCGCCTCGAGGTAGATCGCGCCGTCGGCGTGCAGCGCGCGCGCGGCGGCGCGCAGGGCCGGCTCGTACAGCGCGAGGTTGTCGAAGGGCGGATCGAGAAACACCGCCTGCAGGCTGCCCGCCGCCGCACGCTCGAGCGCGGTGACGCCGTTGCCGCGCTCCACGCGCACGGCCTCGGCCGAGAGCTTGGCCTTGGCGGCTTGCAGCTGGGCGACCAGCGCGGCGTCCTGCTCGCACAGCAGCACGTGGGCCGCGCCGCGCGAGGCAGCTTCGAGGCCGAGCGCGCCGGTGCCCGCGAAGGCGTCGATGCAGTGCCACCCCGGCAAGGCACCGCCGCCCACGCCGGCCAGGCTCGCGAGCCAGTTGAACAGCGTTTCGCGCACGCGGTCGGGCGTGGGGCGCAGGCCGGGCTTGTCGGCCACGGCGAGGCGGGTGCGCTTCCATTCGCCGCCGATGATGCGGACCTCGCTGGGCCGCGACGGGCGCTTGGCGGCGGGGGCACGCGAGACGGGCGCGGCGGCGTTCTTCTTCGGGGGCTTCTGGGGCATGCGGCGAGCTTAACGCCGCAGCTGGCCCCCCTTCACTCAGTAGCCCATGAACGCGCGACGCGCCAGCAGCGCGGCCAGCACGAGCATGGTGCCGCCGATGAGCGCATCGAGCATCTGCCAGGCGCGCGGGCGTGCAAACACCGGCGCCAGCAGCCGCGCGCCGAAGCCCAGCGCGGTGAACCACAGCACGCTGGCCAGCGTCGACCCGACCACGAACCAGGCCTTGAGCAGGCCCGGGTACTGCGCCCCGGCCGTGCCCACGAGCAGCACGGTGTCCAGGTAGACGTGCGGGTTCAGCAGCGTGAAGCCGGCGGCCTGCGCGACCACCGCGGCGCGCGAGCGCGAGGCGCCCTGCGACACCGTCTGCAACGCGCCCGGCTGGCGCGAGCGCCACAGCGCGCGCAGGCCGTAGCCGCAGAGAAAGGCCGCGCCGAAGCCCGCGAGCAGCGTCGCCAGCATCGGCCGCCCCTTCAGCGCCTGCGCCATGCCGGCCACGCCCGCGGCGACCAGCACCGCGTCGCAGACGGCGCAGAACAGCACCACAGCGCTCACGTGCTCGCGGCGCAAGCCCTGGCGCAGCACGTAGGCGTTCTGGGCGCCGATGGCGACGATGAGCACCAGGCTCATGAAGAGCCCGTTGAGGAAAGCGGTGGAGGCGTGAACGGCGGTCATGGTCCGAGCTTGCCGTCCGCAGCCGATTCAATCAAACTAAACTTTCTAACGCCAATTCAGTTTTACTTCATTCACGACCATGCTCGACTACGCCGCCCTGCACGCCCTTGCCGCCGTGGTGCGCGAAGGCAGTTTCGAGCGCGCCGCCCGCGCGCTGCATGTCACGCCCTCGGCGGTGTCGCAGCGCGTGAAGCTGCTCGAGGAGCGCACCGGCGGCGCGCTGCTGGTGCGCGGCCAGCCCTGCGTGGCGACCGAGGCCGGCCTGCAGCTGTGCCGGCACGTCGAACGCGTGGGCATGCTGGAGCACGAGCTGCGCGAGGCCCTGCCCGCGTTGGGCATGGGCAGCGGCGAGGCGCACGAGCGGGTCACGGTGCGGGTGGCGGTCAACGCCGACAGCCTCGCGACCTGGTTCATGGCGGGCGCCGCCGCCTTTGCTGCGCAGGCGCCCGACGCCCTGCTCGACCTCACGGCCGACGACCAGGACCACACGGCCGAACGGCTGCGCAGCGGCGCGGTGCTGGCGGCCGTGACCGCGCTGGCCCAGCCGGTCACGGGCTGCAACAGCGAGGCGCTGGGCACGGTGCACTACGTGGCCGCCGCGAGTCCCGGTTTCGTGGAACGCTATTTCGCCAAGGGCGTGGGGGCGCGCACGCTGGCCGCCGCGCCGAACCTGGTGTTCGACCGCAAGGACCGGCTGCAGGCGCGCTGGGTGCGCCGCATCTGCCACCGCAACGTGGAGACGCCGCGCCACTGGGTGCCCTCGCCCGCCGCCTTCGTCGAGGCGGCTTGCCGCGGCATCGGCTGGGGCATGCACCCGACCAGCATGGTGGCCGATGCGCTGCGCGACGGCACGCTGGTGGAACTGGTGCCCGGCGCGACGTTGCCGGTGCCGCTGTACTGGCAGCATGCCCGAGCTGCGCCGCGCCTGCTGGCGCAGCTCGGTGCCGCGGTGCGCGAGGCCGCGCGCAGCGGGCCGCACGCGCTGGCCTGAACTTTTCTTACTGCACCGCGGCGGCCGGCTTGCCGCCCACCACCACCGTCACCATGCGCTGCGGCTGCAGCTTGCGGGCGAACGCGGCCTGGATGTCGGCGGCCGTGACCGCGTTCATGCGCGCGGTCCAGGTGTCGAGGTAGTCCAGTGGCAGGTCGTACCAGGCGATGTTGGCGACATTGCCGATCAGCTTGCGATTGCTGTCCAGCAGCAGCGGGAAGCCGCCGATCAGGTTGTCCTTCGCGGCCTTCAGCTCCTTCTCGGTCGGGCCTTCGGCCACGAACTTCGCGAGCACGTCGCGCGAGACCTTCGTCGCCGCCTCGGCCTGGTCGGGCCGGGTCTGGAAGCCGATGCGGAAGGCGCCCGCCTCGAGCCCCGGCGCGAAGCCGCTGTACACGCTGTAGGCCAGGCCGCGCTTCTCGCGCACCTCTTCGGTCAGCCGCGAGACAAAGCCGCCGCCGCCGAGCACGTAGTTGCCGAGCGTGAGCGCGAAGTGGTCCGGGTCCTGGCGCGGGTAGCCGGGCTGGCCGATGAAGACGTGGGCCTGGGCCGAATCGAACGCGATGCGCTCGTCCTTCGGTGCCGTGAGCGCCGCCACCGGCGCGATGGTCGGCAGCGGTGCGCAGGCGCCGGGACTGGGCAGGCGCGACAGCAGCGTGGTCGCGAGCGCCTCGGCCTCGGCGCGCGTGACCGCGCCCACGATGCTGAGCTTGGCGCGGCACGGCAGGATCAGCTGCTCGTAGCGCTGGCGCATGGCGGCGGTGTCGATGCGCGCGAGCGTCTCTTCCGTCACTTCCTGGCCGTAGGGATGCGTGCCGTACACGGCCTGCGCGAAGGCGCGGCCGACGACGGTGGCGGGCTTGGTGTTGGCTTCCTTGATGGCGGCGTTGATGCGCTCGCGCTCGCGCGACCAGATGTCGTCGGGGAACGAGGGCTCGCCGATCTCGCGTGCGGCCAGGGCCACGGCCTTGGTCAGCAGCGCCGGATCGGACAGCGTGCGCAGCGTGTAGCTGGTGCGGTCGGTGCCGGCGCTCACGTCGAAGCTGGCGCCCAGATCGGCCCAGGCCTCGCCCAGCGCGTTCTGGTCGAGCGCGGGCTCGCCGTTGCGGCCGGCGCGCACGCCCTTCTCGACCATCGCGGCGCTGGTGCTGGCCAGCCCTGCCTGCGCGGCCGGATCGCGCCGGCTGCCGGCGTCGAAATCGATCTGCACGTCGACGATCGGCAATGCGTTGGTCGACACCAGGTACACCTTGGCGCCGTTGGCCAGCGTCCAGTGCTGGATGGGCAGCGCAGCCTGCGCGCTGCCCATGCCGAACAGCGCGGTGATGCCCGCCAGGAGGGCGGTGCTTGCAATCTTCTTGAGGTTCTTCATGAGGGAATCCGGTGCCTTTCAGCGCATCTCGCCCACGGGGGCTGCGAAGCCGCGGCCGCGCTTGGGTTCGGGCGGCAGGGGCCGCAGCGTGGCGACCGTGAGCTGGTCGTCGCCGAAGTACTTGGCGGCCACGGCCTGCACCTGCGCCGCCGTCACGGCCTGCAGCCGGGCGACGATGCGCTCGCTGGCGTCCAGCGGCAGACCCATGATCCAGTTGCTGCCGAGTTCGCGCGCCTGCGCCATCACCGAATCGCGCTTGTAGGTTTCGCTCGCCACCCACTGCGTCTTGACGCGGGCCAGCTCGGCCTCGCCGACACCGTCTTTCGCCACGCGCGCCACCTGGGCGCGCAGCGCGGCCTCGACCGTCTCGGCGGTCTTGCCGGCGGCCGGCACGCCGTCGAGCATGAAGAGTTGCGGACCGCGACCGATGAAGCCCGCGTACGCGCCGGCCGAATCGGCCACGCGGCCGGGGCCCTGCGTGAGGGCGCGGTCGAGCCGCGCGCCGGCGTAGCCGTCGAGCACGGCCGAGAGCACCACCAGCGCCCAGGCGTCGCTGTTCGCGTCGTCGATGTTCGTGAGCTGCGGCACGCGGAAGGCGAGCGACACGTAGGCCTGCTCGGCCGGGGCCTTGAACTCGAGGCGGCGGATGCCGCGCTGCGCGGGCTCGGTGCGCGGCTTGCGCTCCGGCACGGCGCGCGCGGGGATGCTGCCGTAGTACTTCTCGGCCAGCGCGCGCACGCGCGCCACGTCGACATCGCCGGCCACCACGAGCACGGCGTTGGCCGGCACGTACCAGCGCTGGAAGAAGGCGCGCGCGTCGGCCGGCGTCATCGATTCGAGGTCGCTCATCCAGCCCACCACCGGACGGCGGTAGGGCGACGAGGTGAAGACGGCCGCGTTCTGCTGCTCGCCGAGCAGCGCGCGCGGCTGGTCGTCGGTGCGCAGGCGGCGCTCTTCCTTGACCACCTCGATCTCGCGCTTGAACTCGTCGTCGGGCCACTGGTTGTTGGCGAAGCGGTCCGATTCGAGCTTCATCACCTGTTCGAGGCTGCCGACCGGGATCTGCTGGTAGTAGCCCGTGGCGTCGCGCATGGTGAAGGCGTTTTCCTGGCCGCCCAGCGCCGCCACGCGGCGCGAGAACTCGCCGGCCGGCACGCTCTTCGTGCCCTTGAACAGCATGTGCTCCAGCACGTGCGCCACGCCCGAGGTGCCGTCGACCTCGTCCATGGAGCCGACCCGCACCCACACCATCTGCACCGCGGTCGGCGAGCGCCGGTCGGGCTGCACGATCACGGTCATGCCGTTGGCGAGGGTGAATTGCTGGGGGCCCGGAGCGGCGGCAGTCGAGGCCGACGCGGCGGGAGCGGGGGTGGACTGGGCCTGCGCGGGCACGGTCCACAGCGCAGAAAGCGCCAGGGCCAGCACCGCACCAGACGCAGCGCGGCGTGGCGAGAGGTGTTTCATAGAATGGGTCGGATTGTAAAAAGCTCCCGATGTTCAGTTTCTTCAAGAAAAAACCACCTGCCGATGCCCCGGTGACACCGGCCCCGCCGCCGACCACCGAACCCGCGCCCTCCCCGGCCGCGGAACCCGCACCGGCACGCTCGGTGTTCTCGCCGTCGAGCTGGTTCGGGTCGAAGCCTGCAGCGGAAGCGCCTGTTCCCGCACCCGCACCCGCACCCGCACCCGCCCCTGCGCCGCCCCCCGAGCCGGCACCGGCCGCGCCCGTGGTGGCGCCGACGCCCGCGCCAGTTCCGGTCGCCGCACCTGCGCCGATCCCTGCGCCAGCGCCCGCCCCCGTTCCTGCACCCGCCCCTGTTCCTGCACCCGCGCCCGTCATCGCGCCACCGCCGCCCCCTCCGGCGCCCGTGCCCGCACCGCCTCCCGCACCTGTCGCCGTCGCCGAACCGGCCCCCATCGCCACCGAGCGCAAGAGCTGGTTCGACAAGCTCAAGACTGGCCTGCGCAAGACCGGCACCGGCATCCAGGCCGTGTTCGTCAATGCGCAGATCGACGACGCGCTGTATGAAGAACTCGAATCGGCGCTCCTGATGGCCGACACCGGCGTCAAGGCCACCGAGTACCTGCTCGCCGACCTGAAGGTGCGCGTCAAACGCCAGATGGCCACCGACGCCGCGCAGGTCAAGCTGCTGCTGGCCGACGCCGTCACCGACCTGCTCAAGCCGCTCGAGAAGCCGCTGGTCATCGGCGAATACACGCCCACCGTGATCATGGTGGCGGGCGTCAACGGCGCGGGCAAGACCACCTCCATCGGCAAGCTCACCAAGCACCTGGCCACCGAAGGCGCCTCGGTGCTGCTGGCCGCGGCCGACACCTTCCGGGCGGCGGCGCGCGAGCAGCTGCTGGTCTGGGCCGACCGCAACACCGTCGAGATCGTGAGCAACGAAGGCGGCGACCCCTCGGCCGTGAGCTTCGACGCGGTGAACGCCGGCAAGGCACGCGGCAAGGACGTGGTGCTGGTCGACACGGCCGGGCGCCTGCCGACGCAACTGCACCTGATGGACGAGCTCAAGAAGATCAAGCGCGTCGTCACCAAGGCCGACGCCACCGCGCCGCACGAGGTGCTGCTGGTGATCGACGGCAACACCGGCCAGAACGCGCTGGCGCAGGTCAGGGCCTTCGACGAGACCCTGGGCCTCACGGGCCTCATCGTGACCAAGCTCGACGGCACCGCCAAAGGTGGCGTGCTGTGCGCCATCGCGCGCGAGCGGCCGATTCCGGTGTACTTCATCGGCGTGGGCGAAAAGCTCGAAGACCTCGAGACCTTCAACGCCCGCGAGTTCGCGCAGGCGCTGCTCGGCTGAGGCTTTCGCTTCGGATAAAAAAAACGGCCCCCGGCTTTCGCCGGAGGCCGTCAGCTCCCTGTCTTTCTTATTTCTCCCTTGTATTCCCCCTGCGTGTGGCCTGTGCGGCGTCGCGCCTCGTGTGCGAAGGCACCGGTGGTCGACGCCTGCAACGCCCCCTGATTTCGCTTCCCTGAAACCCGAAATTACGACGGGAGGCGAACGCCCGGCAGTGCCAAAAGTCATTGCATGTGTGGCCAACCGATGGGATCGGCACGCAATGAACTACAACGTATTCACTTTCAGCCGCAGGCTGTGTGCCAAACGCTACGGTGCCGGCACAAGCCCCGCCATGGCCTGCAGCAGCGCATCGGGCGCCACGGGCTTGAACAGCACCGGCACGCCCGACTCGCGCACGCGCTGCAGGCGGTCGGGCGAGGTCTCGCCGGTGATCAGCAGCAGCGGCAGTTCGGTGCCCAGGTGCCGACTCAGGCGCAGGCCCACGTCGAGGCCGTCGACGCCGTCGGCCAGGCGGTAGTCGCACATCAGCAGGCCGAAGGGCCGGCCTTCGGCGCGAGCCTGGTGCAGCGCCTCGGCCGCGGCGGCCTCGTCGGCGACGGCGTGCGCATCGATCGCGTGCGAGCGCAGCAGGCCGGTCATGGCTTCGCGGATTTCAAGTTCGTCGTCCATCAGCAGCACGCGACCGGGCAGCATGGCCGCGCGCCGACGTGCAGCCAGTTCGACACTGCCGGCCGGAAACGGGCCCACGAGCGCGCTGACCTGCGGCGGCACGGTCGGCAGCACGACGCGGAAGTGCGTGCCCCGGCCCGGGCGCGAATGCATCTGCACCGGATGGCCGAGCAGGCGCGACAGGCGGCGCACGATCGACAGGCCGATGCCCAGGCCGCGCGCACGGTCGCGGCCCGGGTTATCGATTTGGTAGAACTCTTCGAAGATGCGGTGCGACTGCTCGGGCGCGATGCCGATGCCGGTGTCGCGCACCTCGATCCACACGGTGTCGCCGCGGTCGCGCGCCGTGACGGTCACGCCGCCCTGCACGGTGTACTTCAGGGCGTTGTCCATCAGGTTGGACAGCATGCGGTGCAGCAGCTGCGGATCGCTGCGCACCCACAGGCCGCTGGCACGCACGCGCAGCTGCAGCTCCTTCTGCTCGGCCTGCGCCGAGAAGGTGTGGTTGAGCGGCAGGAACAGCGCATCGAGCTCCACCGGCTGCGGCGAAGGCGTGATGACGCCCGCGTCGAGCCGGGACACATCGAGCATGGTGTCCAGCGACGCGCCCAGCGAGTTCACCGCGCGCATCAGGCGCTCGGCGTTGCGGCTCTCGGGCCGGCCGCGCAGTTCGTTCTCGAGCGCGGCGCCGAACAGCGCGATGGCGTGCAGCGGCTGACGCAGGTCGTGGCTGGCGGCACCGAGGAAGCGGGTCTTTTCTTCGCTGGCGCGCTCGGTGGCGGCGATCTGCTCGCCCAGGCGCGCGGCCAGCGCCTCGTTCTCGAAGCGCAGCATGAGCGAGTCGGTCAGCAGCCGGTGCTGGCGCACGCCGGCGTGCAGCGTGAGCATCAGGTAGGCCGAGCCGGCCGCGGCCAGGAACAGGTGCAGGCCATCGCCCTGCCAGGCCAGCGCGATGATCATGCCCAGCGACATGGGCAGCGTGTAGCCGAACAGCGCGGGCTTGAGCGGCCACAGCGACTGCGCGGCGCGCGCGCAGCTGCCGACGATCACGGCCATCAGCAGCGAGGTCATGGGCAGGTTCTCGTGCGGCACGATGAACCAGGGCACCACCGCCGTGATCATGCTCACCAGCGTGACCATGCGCGAGATCTTGCGCGCCCAGTACGGGCTCTCGGAGGCCGGCTTGTCGGGCGTCCAGCGCGGCGTGAAGAACACGTAGATGTCGACCGCCACCAGCGCCGCCATCCAGAACAGCAGGCGCGCATCGCTGAGCTGCGAGTAGATGATGCAGCCGAACACGATCACGAAGCCCAGGTGGGTCAGCGTGGAGATGCCGTAGGTGTCGTAGACCGAGCCGACGTGCTCGCGCAGCACGCGCTGGCCCAGCAGCTGGCCGGCGGCGGCATCGCCGCGGCCCGCCAGCGTGGCGCCGCTCAACGCAGCATGCTGATCAGCTGGGCGCGCGAGCGCATGCCGAACAGCAGGAGGATGGTCGAGACATGGTTCTTCACCGTGCCCTCGCTCAGGTTGGCCAGTTGCGCGATCTCCTTGTTCGCCTTGCCTTCGAGCACCCACTGCAGCACCTGCATCTGGCGCGGCGTGAGTTCCTGCCAGGCGCTGGCGTGCGCGAACTCCGCGTACCCCGACAGCGACTTGGGTAGCGCCGCCGGCGGCAGCGGCTGCGGCGGCGTGCCGTCGGCCTCGAACAGGCCGCAGGCGCGGATGAAGCCCACCATCTCCTTCAGGTCGGCGGACTTGGGCAGGAAGGCGCTGGCGCCGAGCGCGAGCGCGCCTTGCGCCAGCGTGCTGTTGGCGGTGCCCGAGAGCACCACGACGCGCGCCGCCGGAAAGCGCAGGCGGAACTCGGCCAGGCCGCTGAGCCCGTGCGTGTCGGGCAGCGCGAGGTCGAGCAGCACGAGGCCGATGGCCGCCTCGTTCGCGGCGTAGAGCGCGAGCGCGTCGGCGATGTTGCCGGCCTCGAACACCGAAATGCGCGCGCCCGAGGTGGCGGCCTGGGCCTGCACCAGCGCGCTCACGCCCAGGCGCAGCAGGTCGTGGTCGTCCACCACCAGGATCGCGCCGGACACGCCGACAGGCACACCGGTGTCGGTGAGGGGCGGCGGGGGTGCGGAGGGGGAGTCGAAAGAGGCCACGGATTTGATCTTAGCGGCGCAAGCCCCGCGCGACAGTGCCCTAAGTCATGGCGCCCTGCCCTCGCCCCACCCGGGACGACGCCACTTGCCACGGCCCGGCGCCGTGGGCACCATGGAAGTCTTGCCGCAACGCACGGCGCCCCGGAGACCTGCCATGACCCACACCGCCGCCGCCCCGCTCGCCACCAGCGAGCGCAAGGTCGACCGCCTGCTCGCCCACTACGAGGAGAGCCACCGCCATCCGACCAACGAGCTGATCCACTTCGTGGCCATCCCCGCGATCATGCTGAGCATCGTCGGGCTGCTGTTCGCGATCCATCCGTGGGTGGCCTACGCCTTCGTGGCGGCCAGCCTCGTGTACTACGCATTGCTGCGCTCGCCGGCCTTCCTGGTCACCATGCTGGCGCTCACGGTGCTGGCGCTGGTGGCGGTGCATGCGATGGGCGCCTCGGTAGCGCCGGTGTCGGCGGCGATCTTCGTGGTGGCATGGATCTTCCAGTTCGTCGGCCACAAGATGGAAGGCAAGAAGCCGTCGTTCTTCGAGGACATCCAGTACCTCTGGGTCGGTCCGCTGTTCGTGCTGTCGAAGCTGTTCCTGAAGCTCGGCATCCGCTGGTAGACGGCGCCTCCCACCCCGTCTCCTTTTCGTTGCCGCCCTCGGGTGAACCCTGAGGGGTGATGGCGTGCATCACGTTTTCTGATTGGCCCCCGCGCGGCACGTCATGCACGATGCCGACCGACATGACCGCAAGCGCTCGCCACGAAGCGCGCGGCATGCGTCCTCGCCAACGACCTGGAGACAACACCATGCCTTCCCGCTTCACCCTGCGCACGCTTGCGCTTTCGTTCTCGCTGCTGGCCGCCGGCCTCGGCGGCGCTGCCCGTGCCGGCACCGTCACGGTCGTCACCTCCTTTCCCAAGGAGCTGACGCAGGCCTACAAGGTGGCGTTCGAGAAAGCCAACCCCGGCATCAAGCTGGAGATCCTCAACAAGAGCACGGTGCAGGGCATCTCGTACGTGCGCGAGCTGCCGGTGGGCCAGCGGCCCGACGTGTTCTGGGCCTCGGCGCCCGATGCCTTCGAGGTGCTGGCCGGGCAGAAGCTGCTGGAGAACGTGGCGGCGCAGGCCAACAAGGCGGTGCCCGAGAAGGTCGGCAACTACCCCATCAACAACCCGCAGGGCCTGTACCTGGGGCAGGCGCTGGCCGGCTACGGCCTGATGTGGAACACGCGCTACATGGCCGCCAACAAGCTGCCCGCGCCCGCGCAGTGGAGCGACCTGATGAAGCCGGTGTACTTCGGCCACGCGGCCATGAGCGCGCCCTCGCGCTCGGGCACCACGCACCTGACGGTCGAGACGCTGCTGCAGGGCGAAGGCTGGGACAAGGGCTGGAACCAGCTGCTGCAGATTTCGGGCAACAGCGCAGCCATCACCGAGCGCAGCTTCGGCGTGCCCGACGGCGTGAACAACGGGCAGTTCGGCATCGGCCTGGTGATCGACTTCTTCGGCCTGGCCGGCAAGTTCTCGGGCTTCCCGGTGGAGTTCGTCTACCCCGACGTGACGGCCGTGGTGCCGGCCAACATCGGCCTGGTCAGCGGCAGCAAGAACCCCGAAGAGGCGCGCAAGTTCATCGCCTACAGCGTGTCGACCGAAGGCCAACTGCTGCTGCTCGACCCGAAGATCTCGCGCCTGCCGGTGCTGCCGCCGTCGGCACTCGGTGGCAAGGTGCCGCCCGCCTATCCGAACCCGTTCGAGATCGCCAAGCGCGCCAAGGTGCACTTCGACTCCGACCTTTCGGAAGCCCGCTACAACGTGGTGTCGTCGCTGTTCGACCAGACCATCACCTTCCGCCACAAGGAACTCAAGGCCGCCACCAAGGCGATCCACGAGGCCACGGCCGCACTGGCCAAGAAGCCCAACGCGCAGGGCCAGGCGCAGCTCAAGCAGGCGCGCGACCTGGCCTTCACGCCGCTGGTTGGCGCGTCGATGGCGAACGACAAGGACTTCCTGGCGCTGTTCACCGCCAACAAGAAGGACGCTGCCTCGAACAAGCAGGTCACCGGCCTGGAAGACCGCTGGAGCACGCAGGCCCGCGAGCAGTACGAACGCGCCCGCACGCTGGCCGAGCAGGCCTTGGCCAGCGCCCGCTGAACACGCACTGAGCGCCACCGGACACCTCACCGATGACCACACTCACCGCCGGCACCGCGCCGGCCACTGCGCGCGCGCGCCGCTTCAGCCAGGTTCGCCCCGGCGCCTGGCTGGCCGGCGCCCTCGTGCTCGGCTTTCTGCTGCTGTTTCTCGTGCTGCCGGTCGGCCGGGTCTTCTACACCGCCTTCGTCGATGCCGACGGCGGCCTGACCTTCGGCCACTTCGGCGCCTTCTTCGAACAGGGGCTGATGCGCGAGTCGTTCTTCAACAGCCTGTTCGTGGCCACCGCGTCGGCCCTGTTCGCGGCACTCATCGCAGTGCCGCTGTCGTACTTCACTGTGCGCTTCCAGTTCCGCGGCGCGATGCTGATCCAGACGCTGGGCGTGCTGCCGCTGATCATGCCGCCCTTCGTGGGCGCGGCCGCGATGCAGCTGATCTTCGGCCGCTCGGGCTCGCTGAACCTGCTGCTCAACCAGTACTTCGGCGTCACGCTGCCGATCATGGAAGGGCTCAACGGCGTGATCTTCGTGGAGGCCATCCACTACTTCCCGTTCATCCTGATGAACCTCACGGTGGCGCTGCGCAACATCGACGGCGCCATGGAAGAAGCGGCGCTCAACCTGGGCTGCACCGGCTGGCGCCTGTTCTGGCGCGTGATCTTCCCGCTGGCCATGCCGGGCTTCGTGGCCGGCGCCTCGCTGGTGTTCGTGAAGGTGTTCGACGACCTGGGCACGCCGCTGGTGCTGGGCCAGACCAACATGCTGGCGCCGCAGGCCTACCTGCGCATCACGCAGGTGGGGCTGGAAGACCCGCTGGGCTACGTGATCAGCGTGATCATGATCGTGTTCTCGATCACGGCCATGGCGCTGTCGGCGCGCATGCTGGCGGGCAAGGAGTACTCCACGATCCAGAAGGGCGGCGCGAGCATCGCCAAGCGCCAGCTGTCGCCGCTGGGCTCGTTCGCGGCCTACGGCTGGATCTTCGTGGTGCTGCTGGTGGTGCTGAGCCCGCACCTGGGCGTGCTGCTGCTGTCGCTGGCGCAGGTGTGGAGCTTCTCGCCGCTGCCCGACGCCTACACGCTGGCCCACTACGAGACCGTGTTCCACGACGCCGGCGGCATGATGAAGAACACGCTGCTGTACTGCGGCCTGGCCGCGGGCCTCGATGTGATTCTGGGCGTGACCATCGCCTACCTGATGCTGCGCACCTCGCTGCCCGCGCGCAAGTGGCTCGACTGGATCGCCACCGCCTCGCTGGCCGTGCCGGGCATCGTGCTGGCCATCGGCTACCTGCGGCTGTTCAAGGGCGTCACGGTGCCGGGCACCGACACGCTGCTGACCAGCACCTGGATCGTGATCATGCTGGCCTACGCGGTGCGCCGCCTGCCCTACGCGCTGCGCTCCTGCGTGGCCGCGCTGCAGCAGGTGCACGTGTCGCTCGAGGAGGCGGCCGAGAGCCTGGGCGCGACCAAGATGCGCACCATCCAGCGCGTGGTGGTGCCGCTGATGGCGGGCGGCATCCTGGCGGGCTTCGTGACCAGCTTCATCACGGCGGCGGTGGAGCTGTCGGCCACCATCCTGCTGTCGTCGGCCGAGTCGCAGGCGCCGATGAGCTACGGCATCTACCTGTACATGCAGAGCGTGGCCGGCCGCGGGCCCGGCGCGGCGCTGGGCGTGCTGGCCATCGCCGTGGTGGCGCTGGGCACCTACCTGTCGCACCTGGTGGTCGAGCGCACCGGCCAGCGGCTCACGGCGCGGCCGCTCGATGAAGCGCTGCCGCCGCTGCCGATCGCGGCACCTGTTGCTGCGGACGCACCTGCCATTCCCACCGCCCCGGCGGCCAAGATCTGACCCAAGGCTTCCCATGAAAAAAGTACCTGTCCAGTGCCGCAACGTGCGGCTCGCCTACGGCACCACCGAAGTGCTCAAGGACGTCAACATCGACATCGAGCCCGGCGAGTTCTTCGCCCTGCTCGGGCCTTCGGGCTCGGGCAAGTCGACGCTGCTGCGCCTGATTGCCGGCTTCAACCGCCACCAGCACGGCGAAGTGCTGATCGACGGCAAGGACGTGAGCGACAAGGCGCCCTGGGAACGCAACATCGGCATGGTGTTCCAGAGCTACGCGCTGTGGCCGCACATGACGGTGTGGGACAACGTGGCCTTCGGGTTGGTGGAGCGCAAGGCGCCCAAGGCGGTCATCAAGGAGAAGGTGACGGCCGCGCTCGAGCTGGTGGGGCTGCTGCCGTATGCGCAGCGCCGCCCCAGCCAGCTGTCGGGCGGCCAGCAGCAGCGCGTGGCGCTGGCGCGCACCATCGTCATCGAGCCCCAGGTGCTGCTGCTGGACGAGCCGCTCTCCAACCTCGACAAGACGCTGCGCGTGCAGATGCGCCAGGAGCTGCTGGCGATGCAGCGGCGCCTGGGGCTGACCACCATCTTCGTCACGCACGACCAGGAAGAGGCCATGACCACCGCCGACCGCATGGCCGTGCTCGACAAGGGCGTGGTGCAGCAGGTCGGCGCGCCGGCCACGCTCTACGATTACCCGGTGAACACCTTCGTCGCCAACTTCGTCGGCACCATGAACCTGCTGGAGGGCAAGGTGCGCTCTCGCCGCGGCGACACGCTCTCGCTGGACGTCGACGGCGTGGGCGAGCTGCACTTTCCGCTGCCCACCGACGCGCCCGAGGCCGACACATTGCAGATCAGCTTTCGCCCGCACACGCTGCGCGTGGACGTGGCCGACGCGGCGCACGACGCGCGCTACGTGTGGGTGCCGGGCACCGTGGAGGCCAGCGAGTTCCTCGGCGAGTTCACGCGCTACCGCGTGCGTGTGGGCCACCAGAACCTGGCCGTCGATCACCCGCACCACATGGGGCTGTCGAAGTTCCCGGTCGGCGGTGCGGTGAGCCTGGGCATCGAGCCCTCGCAAGTGCGCCTGTTCGGCGCCTGACGCGCCGCGCGCCGATGGAGCTGCACCAGATCCGCGCCTTCGTCGCGGTGGCACGCGTGGGCAACGTGACGCGCGCGGCCGACGTGCTGTGCGTCACGCAGCCCGCGGTCACCGCGCAGATCAAGGGCCTGGAATCGAGCCTCGGCGTGGCCCTGTTCGACCGCGGCGCCGGCCGCATGACGCTCACGCGCGCGGGCGACCGGCTGCTGCCCCAGGCCGAGGCGCTGCTGAGCGCCGCCAGCGAGCTCAAGGGCGCGGCGCGGCGCATGCAGGGCGAACTCGGCGGACGCATCGACCTGGGCCTGCCGGGCGAGACGCCCGAGTTCCTGCGCACCGGCCACCTGGCGGTCGCGGTGCAGCGCAGCCTGCCGCTGGTGGAGCTGCACACGCGCACCCACGCCGTGGGCCACCTGCTCGACCAGGTGCGCGGCGGCGGGCTGGCGGGCGCCTTCACCATCAGCGTGCACCCGCCGCGCGACCTGCAGTGGATCGCGCTGCGCTCGGTGTGCTACCGCATTGCCTTTCCGCCGCGCCTGGCCACCGAAATGCAGCGCGGCGGCTGGCGCGTGCTGGCCGGGCTGCCGTGGGTCGACGGCACGGCGGAATCGCACGTGCACCAGATGCTGCGCGGCCTGTTCGAGCAGCAGGGCCTGGCGCCCAACGTCGTGATGCGCAGCGACGACACCAGCGCACTCGAAACCTTCGTGCGCGCCGGCAGCGCCTGCGCACTGCTGCGCGAGGAAGTCGCCGTGCCGGGCGTGGAGCGCGGCGACTGGGTCGTGTGGGGTCACGCGCGGGTGGACGCCCAGCTGTACTTCAGCAGCGCGACCGAGCGCGCCGGCGACCCGCTGGTGGTGGCGCTGACGTCGGCGGTGCAGTCGGTCTGGGGCTGATCACACCGACACGAGCGGCTCGGCCTCGTAGGCCCGGTGGAGCAGCTCCAAAAAGGCCGGCGCCGCCGGCAACGCCACGTCGCCGATGCGGTGCGCCGCCACGCCCGGCGTCCACGAGTTCATGACCACGGCGCCGGCCAGCGCAGGCAGGTCGGCCATCCGCAGCACCTGGCTGCGCTGCGGGACGCCGAGGCGATCGAGTTGCCGGCGCACGATGCCCATCGTGGTGCCGGTGAGGACGTCGGCCTCGGGCCACACCACCGCCTTGCCGTCCCAGAAGGCCAGGTTCCAGATCGACGCCTCGCCGAGCCGGCCCTGCCGGTCGAGAAAGGCCGTGTCGTCGAAGCCCTGCGCGGCGGCCTGGCGCAGCAGCTGGGTCTTGGCGCCTTCGCCGACATGCTTCACGGACGGCAGGAAACGCTCGTGTTCGATCGCGGCCAGGGTCAGCGGGCCGGCGGGGCCGTTGGAAGGCGGGCCGGTGCGGATCAGCACCTCGGGCACCGCGTCGGCCACGGTGAACTCGCCAGCCGGGGAGTAGACGGTGGCGGTCAGCGACAGGTCCGCCGGGCCAGCCGCGAGCGCGGCCCGCAGGTGGGCGCGCACCATGTCGTCGGGCAGCGCCTGGCCGAACAGGGTCTGCGAGGCGAAGCGCAGCCGAGCCAGATGGAGATCAAGGCCCCGCACCCGGCCGCCGCGCACCTGCATGGCGGTGAAATGGGCGTGGCCGGCGAAGGCCAGCGACGCCAAGGCCTCGGCGGGTGCGGGCTGGCCGTTGCGTTGCACGACGAAAGTGGAAGAAGGGGTGCTGGCGGACATGGTTTCATTGCTCCTGAAAGGGGATCGTTGTGGATGGATCTTCAAGTTCTTGAACTATCCCGCGTTGACTTCCCTTTGAGAAACGAATAGTTTTTGGAAAATTATCAAAAATCATTTGAAGATCAATGCATCCCAGACTGCTCCCCGGCACCCGCGCCCTGCGCACCTTCGAGGCTGCCGGGCGGCACCTGAACTTCACCCGGGCCGCCGAAGAGGTGGGGCTGACGCCGGCGGCCGTGAGCCACCAGATCAAGGAGATCGAAGACCAGCTGGGCGTCGTGCTGTTCACGCGCACCAGCCGCAGCATCCGCCTGACACCGGCCGGCGCGGTGTGGTTCGAGGCCACCGCCGACGCCCTCGACACCCTGCGTCGCGCCGCCGGCCGCGCCCGGCGCATGGCGCGCGGGGCGGCGACGCTGCGCGTGTCGACCAGCGCCCGCTTCGCGACCAACTGGCTGCTGCCCCGGCTGCCGCAGTTCCGGGCCGCGAACCCTGGGTTGGAACTGGGTTTCGACATTTCCGACGCGCTGCGGGATTTCGACGCCGACGACATCGACGTGGCGATCCGCTTCGGCACCGGCAAAGACCCGGGCACGCGCGCGCAGCGCCTGTTCGACACCGTGATCGTGCCGGTCTGCAGCCCCAGGCTGCTCGCCAGCGGGCCCCCGTTGGCAACGCCGCGCGACCTGCTCCAGCACACGCTGTGCTTCGTCGACTGGAAGACCGACGGCATGGTCTGGCCGAACTGGCCGATGTGGATGGCCGCCGCGGGCGTCGAGGGCTTCGACGACAGCCGCTGCATCGGCTTCGCCGACTCGAGCGACGTGGTGCGCGCCGTCACCGAGAGCGGCATGGTCGGCCTGGCCGACCTGGACATGATCGGCGCCGACCTCGCCCAGGGCCGGCTGGTGCGGCTGTTCGACATCGGCGTGCCCATGGCGGCGGGCTACGCCTACCACCTGGTCTACCCGGAAGGCAGCGCCCAGGACCCGCGCATCCTGGCGTTTCAGGACTGGCTGCTGGGGCAAGCCTCCAGGACTTGAAAAACGCCAAACGGCATACAAATATCCAACAAATCGCGACAAAAGCTATCGCAACGATAGAAACCCAAGGGAACCCTTGGCTTAGCACTCCCTCTAACCGAGTGCTAATATGGCCAACACAAAGGAGTTTCCCCTGATGACAACGCTGTCTGGAGTCTCTGCCAACCAGCTGGCCGTCGCCAACCCATGGTCGATGGTCCCCCCGCTGGGCAACCTGGATGCCTACATTTCGGCCGCCAACCGCCTGCCGCTGCTCACGCTCGAAGAAGAGCAGGGCTTCGCACGCAAGTTGCGCGACCAGAACGACCTCGAAGCTGCCGGTGCGCTGATCCTGTCGCACCTGCGCCTGGTCGTCTCCATTTCCCGCCAGTACCTGGGCTACGGGCTGCCGCACGGCGACCTGATCCAGGAAGGCAACGTCGGTCTCATGAAGGCCGTGAAGCGTTTCGACCCCGACCAGGGCGTGCGGCTGGTGAGCTACGCCATGCACTGGATCAAGGCCGAGATCCACGAGTACATCCTGAAGAACTGGCGCATGGTCAAGGTCGCAACGACCAAGGCGCAGCGCAAGCTGTTCTTCAATCTGCGTTCGATGAAGCAGAGTTTCAAGGCCGACTCGGCCGCGGCCGACAACGGCACGCACCGGGAGACGCTGAGCCCCGACGAGGTCTCGCAGATGGCCACGCGCCTGAACGTGAAGCCCGAGGAAGTGCTCGAAATGGAAACCCGCCTGTCGGGCGGCGACGTGCTGCTCGATCCGGGTCCGTCCGATGACGGCGACGAAGGCTTCGGCCCCATCGCCTATCTGGCCGACGCCACGCAGGAACCGACCGCCTTGCTCGAATCGCAGCAGCGCGACCGCCTGTCGAGCGACGGCATCGCCACCGCCCTCGAGGCGCTGGACGACCGCAGCCGCCGCATCGTCGAAGAGCGCTGGCTCAAGGTGAACGACGACGGCTCGGGCGGCATGACGCTGCACGACCTGGCCGCGGTGTACGGCGTGAGCGCCGAGCGCATCCGCCAGATCGAAGTGGCGGCGATGAAGAAGATGAAGAAGGCCCTGGCCGAGTACGCGTAAGCGTCACGACCGCCCTCCTCCACGAAAAAGCCCGGCAGTGCCGGGCTTTTTTTCGTTCGGGGACGCTTCAGGGCGTCGACTTGGTCAGCGTGCGCAGCGCCCGCTTCGCGATGTAGCGGGTCTCGGCAACCGGCGATTCGGCCACCCAGCGCGTGCACAGCGTCTCGACCCACTCGGGCTGCGTCTTGCTGGCGTCGTTGAGCCAGTTGGCGACCGAGTTCTGCACGTAGCGATGCGCGTCGGCGCGCAGCGGCTCCAGCAGCGGCAGCGCCAGCCAGGGCTCGGCCTTCAGCGCTTCGATCTGCGCGCACCACACGCCGCGCGGGCGCGTGAGTTCGCTGGCGAAGCGGCGCACGTTCGGATCGGCATCGGTCACCCAGGGCTGCAGCAGCGCCAGCGCCTCGTCGAGCGAATCGATGACGCTGTCGCGCACCGCCATCCAGGCGAACTCGCGCACGCCGAAGTGCGGGTCGGCGGCAAAGCGGCGCACGGCGTCGAGCTGGGCCGCCAGCGGCAGGCCCGACAGCGTGATCCACTGCACCGCCCAGCAGCGCGCCACGTCGCTCGCGTGCGTGGCCAGCCGGTGCGCCACGGCATCGCGTTCGGCGTGTTCGGCCGTCATGTCGTACAGCGCGCGCGCAATGTGGCTGTGGCGCTGCATGGGCTTGAAGGCGGCCAGCATGGCGAGCGTGTCGTCCAGCCGTTCGTGCGCCGCGTCGAGGCCGACATGGCCCGCCACGCTGCGCGCGAGCAGCGGCAGTTCGAGCGCGAGAAATTCGTTGAGGTTGACGGTCTCGAGCAGCCCGCCGTTCAGCGCGCCCAGCACTTCCGGCGGAATGAGCGCGATGCGGAACGCGCCCTTGCGCGACTTCAGATGGTCGACCGATGCCATGGCGTGGGCGCCCGGCTCAGGAAGCGAGCAGCGTCTTCAGGTCCGACACCATCGCCGGCACGCCCGCGCCGTAGCGCGCGTAGAGCCGCAGGCGGCCTTGCGGGTCGTAGATGTAGCTGGCGGCCGAGTGGTCCATGGCGTAGCTGGTCGGCGTCTTGCCCTCGACCTTCTTGTAGTAGACCTTGAAGTCCTTCGCGATGGCGGCCAGCTGCTCGGGCGTGGGAATGAGCGCCACGAAGCTCGGGTCGAACGCGCCCATGTAGGCCTTGAGCACCTCGGGCGTGTCGCGCGCCGGATCGACGGTGACGAACAGCACCTGCAGCTTGCTGCCGTCGGCGCCGAGCTGCTGCTTGACCTGCGCCATCTCGGTCATGGTGGTCGGGCAGACGTCGGGACACTGCACGTAGCCGAAGAACAGCACCACCGCCTTGCCCTTGAAATCGGCCAGCGTGCGCACCTTGCCGTCGGCGTCGGTGAGCGAGAAGTCTTTCGCGTAGTCGGCGCCCGTGATGTCGACCGCCTGGAAGCTCTGCTTCGGCTGCTGCTCGCTGCAGGCCGCGAGGCCCAGTCCCAGCGTGGCCGAGACGGCCACCCAGCCGGCCGTGGCGGCGATCGATTTCAGGGCATTGCGCTTGTTCATGGGCAGGTCAGGTCCGGTCAGCGGAGGTAATGGTCGACGAGCAGCGCCGCGAACAGCACGCTCAGGTGGATGAGCGAAAACCGGAAGGTCTTGCGCGCCAGCGTGTCGGAGTAGTTGCGCCACAGCGCGAAGGCATAGCCGGTGAAGCCGATGCTCACGCCGATGGCGACCACGAGGTAGAGCCAGCCGCTCATGCCGTAGATGAAGGGCATCAGGCAGGCGGCGAACAAAATGAAGGTGTACAGCAGCACCTGCAGCCGCGTGAACTCGTTGCCGTGCGTCACGGGCAGCATCGGCAGGCCGGCCTTGCGGTAGTCCTCGACGCGGTACAGCGCCAGCGCCCAGAAGTGCGGCGGGGTCCACAGGAAGATGATGAGGAACAGGATCAGCGCCTCGGGGCCGACGTCGCCCGTCATGGCGGACCAGCCCAGCACCGGCGGCATGGCACCCGAGGCGCCGCCGATCACGATGTTCTGGGGCGTCAGCGGCTTCAGGATGACGGTGTAGATCACCGCATAGCCGACGAAGGTGGCAAACGTGAGCCACATGGTCAGCGGGTTGACCGTGAACCACAGCAGCGCCGAGCCGGCCGCGCACAGCAGCGCCGAGAACACCAGCGCCTGCATGTCGCTGAGTTGCCCGCGCGCCGTGGGGCGCCAGGCGGTGCGCTTCATCTTGGCGTCGATGCCCTTCTCGACCAGGCAGTTGAATGCGGCGGCCGCACCGGCCACGAGCCAGATGCCGATGCAAGCCAGCACGCCGCGCTGCACATCGGCCCACGACGGCAGGCCGGGCACGGCCAGCACCATGCCGATGAGCGCGCAGAACACGATCAGCTGCACCACGCGCGGCTTGGTGAGCGCGTAGAACTGGCGCAGCACGTTGGCGGTGCTGGCGTGCTGAACAGGAATCGGGGTGCTCACGCGGTGGCTTTCTTCGGGTTGGGGGTGCCGCGCGCATTGTCGACGGCGCGCGGAATCGGTGCAGCGGCGGCGCTTTCGCGGCGGCTCTCGCACAGCGCCCAGGTCAGGACCACCGCCAGCGCCGCGGCGCCGCCGGTGTGGAGCACGGCGGCGGCCAGCGGCCAGCCGAGCAGCACGTTGCCCAGGCCCGTGGCCAGCTGCAACAGCGCCAGGCCAGCCAGCCAGTGCGCCTGCGAACGCAGCGCCTCGAGGCGGCGCAGGCGCCAAGCCAGCAGGCCGAGCGCGACGAACACGGCATACGCCATGAGGCGGTGCGCGTAATGGATGGCGGTGAGCGCGGAAAAGTCGAGCGGCTGGCCGTCGCCGGTCACGCCGAGGTGGCGCCAGATCTCGAAGCCCTGCGCGAAATTCATCGGCGGCCACCAGCTGTCCTGGCAGGTCGGGAACTGCGTGCAGGCCAGCACCGCGTAGTTGGTGCTGACCCAGCCGCCGAGCGCAATCTGCAGCACCAGCAGCACCGCCGTGGCGATCAGCCCGTTGCGCAGGGCCGGCGACACGGCCGTGGGCAGGCGCTGCGCCGCCACCTGGCGGTAGCGCACGGCCTGGATGCACAGCAGCGCGAGCAGCACGATGGCGCCCATCAGGTGCATCGTGACGATGGCGGGGAACAGCTTCCAGGTGACGGTCATGGCGCCGAAGGCACCCTGCAGACAGACCCAGACCAGCGTGGCCGCGGGCCACCAGGCGCTGAGCACGACGTGATGGTGCGCGCTGTCGACCGGCGGCGCGGGCTGGCGCCGCTGGCGGCGGCGCACGATCCAGGTCGCGCCGGCCAGCGTGAGGATCAGCACACCGACGCCGGTCGCGAGGTAGCGGTGGACCATCTCGATCCAGGCCTTGCTGTGCGTCACCGGGCCGGTCGGCTGGGCCGCCTGCGCCATCGCGATCTCGTGGCGCGCGCCGGCCGGGCTGGCGTTGCCGTAGCAGCCGGGCCAGTCGGGGCAGCCCAGGCCCGAATCGGTGAGCCGCGTGAAGGCGCCGAACAGCGTGAGGTCGAAGGTGAGGAACAGCGTGAGCACGGTCAGCGCGTGCAGCCGCCGCGCGGGGCCGGAGCCGGCGTTGCGGCGCCACACCCAGACCAGCGGTCCGAGCGCGAGCAGCACGCCGGCGCCCATCATCCAGGCGATCGGCGTGAGGTCGTAGAGGGAGCTCGTGTCCATGGGGCGATGGTTGTTCGCGCGGGCTCAGCGGCCCGCTTCGTCCCACGAGGACGAGGCACGCAGCAGGCGGTCGATGTCGCGCTTGGCGCGGCTTGCGCCGGCGGCGTCCATGCGGGCCGGGAAACGCATCATCCAGTTGCCCATCGGATCGACCACGTAGAGGTGCTCGGACAGCGTGTGGCCCTTCACGGGCGCGAGCCAGCGGGCGAGCTGGTCGGCCGGCACGCGCAGCACGGTCGCGCCGTGCAGGCCGTTGGTCAGGCGCTCGGGCACGGGTGCCGCGTCGCTCACGAGCCAGACGCGGTCCAGGCGGTCTTTTTCGCGGCCCAGGCTCTCGCGCAGCTGGCGCTGCAGGTACAGCTGCTGCTCGCACAGCGCGTCGCAGGCCGCGTCGGCCACTGCCACCAGCAGCCACTGGCCCTTGAGCGTGGTCAGCTCGACCGGCGCGCCGCTGCGGTCGGTTGCCGTGAGGCGGGGCATCTCGTGCTGCGGATCGATCAGCTCGCCGTACACGCTGCGGCCCTCGGGCCGGATCACGTAGTAGGTGAAGTACGAGGCGATGACGGGTGCCGCGCACATCAGCAGCACGGCGATCATCTTCCAGCGCCCGTGGACGGTGCGGCGGTTCTCGGCCTCGTCGAGCGCCTGGCCCGGCGACGGCATCGAGTGCACGGTCAGGCCCAGCGGCTCGTCAGAGGCCGCGGCCATCGCGTGCGCGGCGCCGCGCGCGCCGGAAGGGGGAGATGAATTGGAACCAGACATAGAGGATGACAACGAGGGCCGACAGGCCGAACCACTGGAATGCGTAACCGTAGTGCCTCTCGAGGCCCAACGCCGGGGCCGGCCAGTCGCGCTGCAGGCCCTCGGACGCCGGCCCGCTCTGCTGCAGCGACACGTCGGTGCGCAGCGGCAACTGGGTCTCGGCACGGAATGCCTCCAAGTCGAGATTTTGCCGGATGGGGGAAGACCCCTGAATGCCCGGTGCCGGAGCGGTGGGGCCCGAGGCGGCCTGCGCCGCCGGAGCCGGCGCGGCGGCCGATGCGGCGGGCGCCGGTACGGCCTTGGCGCCGAGCTCGAACAGGTGGCTCGGCGGCGGCTCGATCAGCGCCGTGAGCTCGACGATGCCGGGCGGCGTCTCGACCACACCGAGCTGCGTGCGGTCGACGAAATTGCGCTGCACCCAGCCGCGCTGGACCATCACGGTCCGCTCGCTGCCTTCGAGCGCGAACGGCGTCAGCACATAGAAGCCCGGTGTGCCGTGCATCTGGCGGTTGTCCAGGTAGACCGTCTGCGCCGTGAGCCACAGGCCGCGCAGGTGCACCGGCCGGTGCAGCTCGCCGACCGCTTCGCCCAGCGCCAGGAACTCCGCCTGCGACAGCGGGGGCTTTTGCTTCTGCGCGTCGATGCGGGCCTGCAGCGCTTCTTTCTGCGCGGCGCGCGAGAGCTGCCAACGGCCCAGCGACACGGTGGCCGCCAGCGCCAGCACGGCCGCCAGCGTGACGATCAGGAAACGGCCCCGGCCTGCGCGGCGGCGCGGCGTGGCAGAGGAGACAAGGGGCTCGGGAGGCTCGGAGGTCACTGGAGCGGACGGGGCGCGCGGCCGATAATGCGGGTCATGAAATACTTCGTCGCCCTGATCTTTCTGGGCATCTTCGCGAGCCTCGCCTTCGCGCTCTACTTCATGCTGAAGGACGGTCGCGACGGGCAAAACAAGCGCGGGGGCATGGCCCGCGCGCTCACCTTTCGGATCGGCCTGTCGGTCTTTTTGTTCCTGTGCATGCTGCTGGCCTGGAAACTCGGCTACATCCAGCCCACCGGGCTCCCGCTCGGGAAGTAACAGATGGTGCTCGTTCCACGAGAACCATGAAAAAGGCGCCTTACGGCGCCTTTTTTCTGGAATGCCGTGAGGTTTTTCGCTCAAAGCCAATAGACCAGCACGTACAGGCCCAGCCAGACCACGTCCACGAAGTGCCAGTACCAGGCGGCGCCTTCGAAGCCGAAGTGACGCTCGGCGGTGAAGTGGCCCTTCTGCAGGCGCAGCGTGATGAACAGCAGCATCAGCATGCCGATGAACACGTGCAGGCCGTGGAAGCCGGTCAGCATGAAGAAGGTCGAACCGTAGGTGCCCGACGTGAGCTTGAGGTTCAGCTCGGTGTACAGGTGGAAGTACTCGTAGCCCTGCACACCCAGGAAGATCACGCCCAGCAGCACGGTGAGCCACATGAAGCGGATGCACTGTGCGCGGTGGTCGGCGCGCAGCGCATGGTGGGCGATGGTCAGCGTCACGCCCGAGCTCAGCAGCAGCGCGGTGTTGATGGTCGGCAGCCAGAACGGGCCGACGGTCTGGAAGGGCTCGATGATGCCGGCCGGCGAACCGGTGACACCGGCCGCGACGCTGGGCCACACGGCCTTGAAGTCGGGCCAGAGGATCGCGTTGTCCAGGCTGCCGAGCGTCGGCAGCGCGTGGGTGCGGGCCCACCACAGCGCCGTGAAGAAGGCGCCGAAGAACATCACTTCCGAGAAGATGAACCAGCTCATGCTCCAGCGGTACGAGAGGTCGATCTTGTGGCCGTACTGGCCACTCTCGCTCTCGCCGACGGCGGCGCGGAACCACACGAAGAGCGTGCCGAGCCAGATCACCATGCCCAGCAGCAGCGACCAGGCGCCCCACTGGTGGCTGTTGATCCATTGCCCTGCGCCGAGGATCACGAAGAACAAGCCGATCGCGGACACGACCGGGTAGGCCGAGGGTCCGGGCACGAAGTAGTAGGGCGTGGTGCCGTGGGTGGTTGAACTCATATCAGCTCCTGGCTTTCTTTCTTCTCTCGATTCAATGATTCTGGAGATCGTGGTTTTTTGTCTTCGGCTCAGCAGGCAGCGCTCAGGCGGCCGCGACCACATGCCGCACCAGCAGCACCAGCCCGACCACGAAGACGATCACTGCGGCAAACGCCACCACGATGACGTGCAGCGGATTGAGCTTGCCCAGGTCTTCCTTGTAGGCGCTGTTGCGACGCACCCCGAAGAACGACCAGCCCACCGCCTTCATGGTGTCCCACAGCGTGGGCTTGCGGCGCGGGCCATCGGGCGGCAACGGCGAGGTCACGAGCGCGGCTCATCGGCGACAGCATGCGAAACGGCGGCCACCGGGGCCGGAGGCGTCTTGCCGCCGACCTCGAAGAAGGTGTACGACAGCGTGATGGTCTTGACGTCCTTCGAGATCTTCGGATCGATCACGAAGGCGACCGGCCACTGCTTCTTCTCGCCCGCATCGAGCGTGTACTGGTTGAAGCAGAAGCACTCGAGCTTGTTGAAATGCGCCGCGGCCTGTTGCGGCGCGTAGCTCGGGATGGCCTGCGCGGCCATGCGGCGGTTCTGCGTGTTCTGGAACTCGTACATCACCGTGTTCAGCTGGCCCGGGTGCACTTCGATGAAGCGCTCGGCCGGCTTGAAGTCCCACAGGCCGCCGCGCACGTTGGAGTCGAACTCGACCTTGATCGTGCGGGTCATGTCGACCTGCGTGTTGTCCGGGATGCGCACGTTCTTGGCGCCGCTGGCGCCGCCCGGCACCTGGAGCTCGGAGAGCGCGAGGATGTTGATGCCGGTCATCTCGCAGATGGCGCGGTACATCGGCACCAGCGCGTAGCCGAAGGCGAACATGCCGCAGGTCACCACGGCCAGCTTGCCGACCATGCGGACGTTGGCGCGGCGGACGCGTTGACCGAGGCTCATGCTGTTGCTTCCGTTCGGGGTGCGATGCGGTGCGGTGCGGTCAGCGACCGCTGAACCAGACCATGCGGGCGATGAAACCGATGAAGAAGATCACCGCGATGGAGGCCAGCGTGAGCCCCATGCGTCGGTTGTTCTTTCTTTGTTCAGGCGTCGTCATCGTCGTTCAGTCGTTGTGCGTGTCCGGCGTGTGCGGGTGATCAGCCGATCACCTTGGTGGCGGTCACGTCGAGCTTGGGCGGGTTCTCGAAGGTGTGGAACGGGGCCGGCGACGGCACTTCCCACTCGAGGCCTTCGGCCGCTTCCCACGGCTTCTGGGCTGCTGCTTCACCCTTGCCGCGCATCGAAGGCAGCACGATGAACAGGAAGAAGTAGACCTGGGCGAAACCGAAGAAGAACGCACCCACCGAAGCGATGGCGTTGAAGTCGGCGAACTGCATGGGGTAGTCGGCATAGCGACGCGGCATGCCGGCCAGACCCAGGAAGTGCATCGGGAAGAAGGTGACGTTGAACGAGATCAGCGACCACCAGAAGTGGACCTTGCCGCGCGTTTCGTTGTACATCACGCCGGTCCACTTGGGCGCCCAGTAGTAGAAGCCCGAGAACATGGCGAACAGCGAGCCGGCCACCAGCACGTAGTGGAAGTGGGCCACCACGTAGTAGGTGTCCTGCAGCTGCGTGTCGATCGGCGCGACCGCGAGGATCAGGCCGGTGAAGCCGCCCATCGTGAACACGAAGATGAAGCCGACCGCGAACAGCATGGGCGTCTCGAAGGTCATCGAGCCCTGCCACATCGTGGCGATCCAGTTGAAGATCTTCACGGCCGTGGGCACGGCGATCAGCATGGTCGCGTACATGAAGAACAGCTGGCCCGTGAGCGGCATGCCGGTCGTGAACATGTGGTGGGCCCACACGATGAACGACAGGATGGCGATCGACGAGGTGGCGTACACCATCGAGGCGTAGCCGAAGAGCTTCTTGCGGGCGAAGGCCGGAACCACCTGGCTGATGATGCCGAAGGCCGGCAAGATCATGATGTAGACCTCGGGGTGGCCGAAGAACCAGAAGATGTGCTGGTACATCACCGGGTCGCCGCCACCGGCGGGGTTGAAGAAGCTGGTGCCGAAGTGACGGTCGGTCAGCGTCATCGTGATGGCGCCTGCGAGCACGGGCATCACGGCGATCAGCAGGTAGGCGGTGATGAGCCAGGTCCAGCAGAACATCGGCATCTTCATCAGCGTCATGCCGGGAGCGCGCATGTTCAGGATGGTGACGATGATGTTGATCGAACCCATGATCGACGAGGCGCCCATGATGTGCATCGCGAAGATGCCGGCGTCCATCGAGGGGCCCATCTGCAGCGTGAGCGGGGCGTACAGCGTCCAGCCGGCCGCGGGGGCGCCGCCGGGCATGAAGAACGAACCGGCCAGCATGATGGCCGCCGGGATCAGCAGCCAGAAGCTGAAGTTGTTCATGCGCGCGAACGCCATGTCGGATGCGCCGATCTGCAGCGGGATCATCCAGTTCGCGAAGCCCACGAAGGCCGGCATGATCGCGCCGAACACCATGATCAGGCCGTGCATGGTGGTGAACTGGTTGAACAGCTCGGGGTTCACCAGCTGCAGGCCGGGCTGGAACAGCTCGGCACGGATCAGCAAGGCGAGCACGCCGCCGATCATCAGCATCGTGAAGCTGAACAGCAGGTAGAGCGTGCCGATGTCCTTGTGGTTGGTCGCGAACACCCAGCGGCGCCAGCCGGTCGGCGCGTGGTGGTCGTGATGCTCGTCGTGTGCGTGGCCGCCGGGGGCGTGACCGTGGGGGTCGAGGACTGCGCTCATGTCGTTGTTCCTTGCAATTTCTTCTTCGCGGGGCGCCGTCGGATCACTTGCCGCGCAGGGCCAGCACTTCAGCCGGTTGCACCAGCTGGCCCGTCTTGTTCGACCAGCTGTTCTTGGTGTACGTGGCCACGGCCGCGAGGTCGGTGTCGCTCAGCTGTTTCCAGGCAGGCATGGCACCGTTGTTCTGGCCGTTGAGCAGCACCATCAGCTGCACCTTGTGGTCGGAATCGGTCACCTTGGCTGCGCCGTCGAGCGGCTTGATCGGGCCTGCGCCCTTGCCGTTGGCCTGGTGGCAGGCCGCGCAGTTGGAGGCGTAGACCTTCTCGCCGCGTGCCAGCATGTCGGGCAGCGTCCAGACCTTGGTCGGGTCGTCGAGCTTGGCGGCGGCTTCCTTGCGCTTGGTGGCGACCCAGGTCGTGTAGTCGGCGGCCGAGACCACCTTCACGTGGATCGGCATGTAGGCGTGTTCCTTGCCGCACAGTTCCTGGCACTGGCCGTAGTAGTCGCCCACGGTCTCGGCGCGGAACCAGGTGTCGCGCACGAAGCCGGGAATGGCGTCCTGCTTGAGGCCCAGCTGCGGCACGGCGAAGGCGTGGATCACGTCGTTCGCGGTGGTGATGATGCGGACCTTCTTCTGCACGGGCACGACCATCGGGTTGTCGACCTTGAGCAGGTAGTCGTCGGGCATGGCGCCCTTGGCACCGGCGTCGGACATGGCGCGCTGCGAGCTGTCGAGCGTCGAGATGAAGGCCAGGCCCTCGCCTTCGCCGTTCAGGTAGTCGTAGCCCCACTTCCACTGGTAGCCCGTGGTCTTGATCGTGAGGTCGGCGTTCGTGGTGTCCTTCTGGGCCACGAGCACCTTGGTGGCAGGCAACGCCATCACGATCACGATGAGGAAGGGCACGATGGTCCAGATGACCTCGACCACCACCGATTCATGGAAGTTGGCGGCCTTGTGGCCCACCGACTTGCGGTGCTTCCAGATGGAATAGAACATCACCGCGAACACGGCGACGAAGATGACCGTGCAGATGATCATCATGATCGTGTGGAGCAGATGCTGCTCCTGCGCGATCTTGGTCACGCCGACCGGAAGATTCAGCTGGCGCACCGAAGGGCCGCCGGGCAGATCGTTGACTGCGTGCGCCGCGTTGCTGAACGCCGCGCCGGCCGCCAGCAACAGATTCGCCGGCCTGTACTTATTGCGCCAAATGCTCTTCATCGTGTTCACGTTTCTTCAATTTTTCGAAAACCCAACCGTGCAGCACCGCGCGAGCCCCCTCAGGCGCCACGCAACGCCATGCGAATCTCGCGCGCCAATGCGGCTCGCAACTCCGGGCGTACATAGCGCCCCACCCTGACCGATCGACCCTGCCCCGAGACCTCGATCAGCGAACGATCGCCGGTCTGCGGTTCGATCCGCACCTGGTGCGGAAGAAATTCCGTGCGTTCGTAGTGCCCACCGTTCTCGAGCTCCACGACGAGGCGTCCGCCTTGCAACGCGATCCGTTCGCCATCGGTGGCATGCCGCGCGTACATCATGAACGCAAAGCCCACCGCGGCCAGTTCGAGCCAGGCGAATGGCAATACCAGCGGCGCACCGTGCAGCCAGAACACCATGCCCGTTCCCAGAGATACCACGCACAGCGAGGCGTAGAGCCAGCCCAGCTGGCTCGGCGTCACCGAGCAATTGCGTTTCAGGAACCAGTGGATGTTCTGGCCTGAGACGGTGGCAAAACGAAACACGGAATTCGACACGGGCGAGTTCAGCAAATCGGTGCGTCGATGGTGGCCAAACCCCTCGTACAAACAGGATCCGACACCCCTCGATCACGGGACAATACCCGCGAGTTTCACGCAACGGCGGATTGTAGCGGGTAGAGCGCGGGCCCCGCGCACCGAATGAGGGCTGCCGGGTCGCTCAGGCGCCAGGGCGGCCGCGCTGGAGCATCGATCGCATCTCGCGCAGCGAGACCGCGCTCTCGGGCGACAGCGCGACGCGCGGCGTCGGCTTGAAGGCGTGGCCGTAGATGACCTCGAAGGTCAGTGCGATGCGGCCCTCGCCTTCCGCGGCCGGCGCCAGCTCGGGCAGGGCCTGCTTGAGCGCGCGGTGCCAGGCCTTGCCGCGCAGTGCGGGAAAGCGCGCCGGATGCAGGTTGCGCCCCAGCGTGCGCAGCTCGGCCAGGGCAGCCTCGGGGGTGGCCCAGGTCAGCACGATGCGCTCCATGTCCATCACGGGCTCGGCGAAGCCGGCGTGCACGAGCATGTCGCCCCAGTCGTGCATGTCGGTGTATTCATGGCCGGCGGCGGGCCAGCCGAGGCGGGCATGCAGGGCCCGCAGCTCACGCACGGTGTCCGGGCCGAGGCAGGAGAACATCAGGAAGCCGTTGGTCGCGACCAGCCGGTGCCACTGCGCGATGAGCGCCTCGGGGTCGGCCGCCATGTGCAGCGACATGTTGGCCCACAGCAGGTCGACGCCGTCTTCGGGCGTTGCGTCGAAGCGGGCCTTGCCGCCCTGCCAGCGGCGCGCGCTCCACCAGGGCGCGGTCAGCGCCTCGCCGGTCCGGTCGGCCAAGGCGGGTTCGGATTCGATGACGAAGGCTTCGGCGTCGCGGTAGCGGCGGGCCAGCAGCGCGTGCGCTTCGAGGCCGCCGCGCAGCGGCGACCAGTCGGCCCACGTGCGGGGCTGGGCCTTGATCCATTGCAGCCGGTCTTCCATCCGGCGGCCGATTTCCTCGTGCAGCCAGGGCGAGCCCTCGGCGGGCGCGAGCCGGCGCCAGCGGTCGGCCGCCGTGGGATCGATGGTCGGCGGTCTTCTTGCGGGGTCGGTGGCCATGGGGCCGTGAGTATATTGAGGCATGCACAACCGCCGGGCCCTGAGGCCTTTCACCTCGCTGCTCGCGCGGCTGCCCAGCCAGTGCGAGGTCTGCCGCGCCTGGCCGGCGCAGCGCGTGTGCGACGCCTGCGTGGCCCGCTTCGCGCCGCCGACCCCGCGCTGCGGCGGCTGCGCGCTGCCGATGCCCGAGGGCGTGACGCGTTGCGGCGAGTGCATCAAGCACCCGCCGCCGCTCGACGCCTGCCTCGCGGCCTGCACCTATGCCTGGCCGTGGCCCGATTGCATCGCCCAGTTCAAGTTTCGCGGCGAGGCGGGCTGGGCCGGCCCGCTGGCCACCTTGCTGCGCAGCGCGCCGTGGGTGGAGCCGGCGCTGGAGCGGTGCGACCTCGTGCTGCCGATGCCGCTGGCGCCCGGCCGCCTAGGCGAACGCGGCTTCAACCAGGCGCACGAGCTCGCGCGCCGGCTGGCACCTGCCAAGACCGACGCCAGCCTGCTGCTGCGCACGCGCGACACGCCCGCGCAGAGCGGCCTGCCGCGCGCCGACCGCTTGCGCAACCTGCGCGGGGCCTTCGCCGTGGAGCCGCTGCGCGCCGACGGCCTGCGGGGGCGGCGCGTGGTGCTGGTGGACGACGTGATGACCAGCGGCGCCTCGCTGTTCGCCGCGGCCGCCACCTTGCGTCTGGCGGGCGCGGCGCACATCACCGGCGTGGTGCTGGCGCGGACCGACCCGCCGCGCTGAAGCCACCGGCGGCGCCCGCGACAATCGGCGCATGTTCCATATCGTCCTGGTCCACCCCGAAATTCCGCCGAACACCGGCAACGTGATCCGGCTCGCGGCCAACACCGGCTGCACGCTGCACCTGGTGGAGCCGCTCGGCTTTTCGATGGACGACCGCCTGCTGCGCCGCGCCGGGCTCGACTACCACGAGTACGCCGAGGTCAAGCGCCACGCCGACTGGGCCGCGCTGCTGGCCACGCAGCAACCACCGGCCGAACGCATGTTCGCGCTGACCACACGCGGCACCCGCGCCGTGCACGACGTGCGCTTCCAGCCCGGCGACTGGCTGGTGTTCGGCTCGGAAACCGCCGGCCTGCCGCCCGCGATCCGCGACGGCTTTGCCGAGCCGCAGCGCCTGCGGCTGCCGATGCGCACCGGCCAGCGCAGCCTGAATTTGTCGAACGCGGTGGCGGTCACGGTGTTCGAGGCCTGGCGGCAAAACGATTTCGCCTGACGGCCCTTCGCGCGGCAGGGGAACATCCGATCGGTGCTGCGCGGCGTATGGGAAGGCATGCCGGTGATTCGCACCGGCATCCGCCCCCTCAACGCCGATTGCCAAGGAGTCCCGCCATGCACACCACCACCCTGCGCCTGATCACCCTCGCCGCCCTCGCCTTCGCCGGCGGCGCCCATGCCTTCCAGGGCGAGCAGAACCCGCTGCCGCCCGCGCCCTTCCAGTCGTCGCTGACGCGCGCCCAGGTCCAGCAGCAAGCCATGCAGCCGCTGCAGATCAGCAATGGCGGCACCGGCGTGGCCCGCCCGACCGCGGGCAATGTCGACCGCGCGGCGGTGCGCGCGAGCGCCGTCGGCATCACCCGGCAGGGCGCCGCCGCCTACGGCGAAGTCACCGACCGCCGGATGTAAGTAAAGAGAAGAAGAAAAAGTCCGCTCAGGGAAAACGGCGCACCACCGACTCGGCGACGCACGCCGGCTTGGCGGCGCCTTCGAGTTCGATGGTGGTTTCCCAGGTCATCTGCAGGCCGTTGTTGGGAATCGGCTCGGCGCTCAGCAGCTTCATGCGGGCGCGCAGGCGCTGGCCCACGGGCACCGGCGACATGAAGCGCACGCGGTTCAGGCCGTAGTTCACGCCCATGCGCGACTCGACCACATCGATGGCCGTCTCGAAGAACTTCGGCAGCAGCGACAAGGTGAGAAACCCGTGCGCGATCGGCGCGCCGAAGGGGCCGGACTTGGCCCGCTCCACATCGACGTGGATCCACTGGTGGTCGCCCGTCGCCTCGGCGAACTGGTTGACCTGTTGCTGCGTCACGCTGATCCAGTCGCTCACGGCGACTTCCTGGCCGACGCAGGCGGCGAGATCCTGAAGGGTCTGGAATGTCTTTTTGGTCATGCGGGGCATTCTGGTGCCAAGGGCACAAGGCTGGCTGTCGGACTTGCGACAACCGGGAATCAGGGAAATCCGGGGTCAGTTCAGGCGTCGAGCCATTCGCAGATCGGCGCCCACTGGTCCAGGTCGCGCTGCACGCGCCCCGGGGCAATGTCGAACAGCGTGAGCCCGCGCGCGGCCAGCTGCACGTAGTTCTGCGTGTCGCGCAGCTCGCCCAACACGGGCACGCCCAGGCCGGCGATGAACTCGTGCAGCCGGTCGGCCGCCAGCGTGCGGGCGTTCACGCGCATGCCGACCAGGCCGATGCGGGTCTTCTCGGCGCGGCGGCTTTCCAGCAGGCGGTCGAGGAAATCGCGCGTGGCGTAGATGTCGAAGATGCTCGGCTGCAGCGGCACGATCACGCGGTCGGCCAGCGCCAGCACCTCCTTGAAGCGCCAGCCGTGCAGGCCGGCCGGCGTGTCGAGCACCGCGTGGGTGGTGCCGCGCGGCGGGCGCACCACGGTGCTGTCGCCGGTGGCTTCCCAGGTGGCGATGGGGCGGGCCTGCGGCGGGCGCAGGCCGAGCCACAGCCGCGAGGACTGCTGGCGGTCCACGTCGCCGAGCATCACGGCATGGCCGCGGCTCGCGAAGTAGCCCGCGATGTTCGTTGCAATCGTCGACTTGCCCACGCCTCCCTTGGGATTGGCGACCAGAACCACCGGCATGAGGATCTCCTCCAGAACGGGAACAGGGCTGGATGGTAGTCGCCCCGGGTTGCGCGTCGGCGACGGCGGGCCGTCTGCGTTATGTTCGCCACATGACGACAACAACATCCACGGAGAACCCCGCCAGCATCTATGTGCTGGCGGCCCACCCCCACTGGCGCGACTCGCGCGTGAACCGCCGGCTGTTCGCCGCGGCACAGCGCGTGCCCGGCGCCGAGGTGAACGACCTGTACGGCAGCTACCCCGATTTCGCCATCGACGTCGAGGTCGAACGCGAGCGGCTGGCGCGCGCGGACCTGGTGGTGCTGCTGCACCCGATCCAGTGGTACTCGATGCCGCCCCTGCAAAAGCTCTGGGTCGACGACGTGCTGGGCTACGGCTGGGCCTACGGCCCCGGCGGCACCGCGCTGCAGGGCAAGGACTGCTGGCTGGTCGCCACCACCGGCGGCCCCGAGCCGAGCTACCACCCGCAAAGCTACAACCGCTACTTCTTCGACGCCTTCCTGCCGCCCTACGAGCAGACCGCCGCGCTGTGCGGCATGCGCTTCTTGCCGCCGCTGCTGCTGCACGGTGCGCGCCGCGCCAGCGAGGCCGAGGTGGCCGCGCATGTCGAGGTGTTCGTGCAGCGCCTGGAAAGCTACCCGGTGTGGCCCGAGATGGACGAGCTCGATGCCTGCATCGCCTGCCCGGTGCCCGAGACCGACCGCCCCGCCGAATCCGACGACGTGGGCCAGGTGATGGCCGGCGCGTTCCACAGCGCGATGACGCACGGCCTGGCCGTCGCCAACGGCAGCAACAGCACCCACAAGGCGGCCTGAGCATGGAACACGCACCCGCCTGGCTGACCAGCAGCCTGATCTACCTGAGCGCCGCCGTGCTGGTGGTGCCGCTGTCCAAGGCCCTGGGCCTGGGTTCAATCATCGGCTACCTCGTGGCCGGCATCGCCATCGGCCCCTGGGGCCTGGGCCTCGTGTCCAGCGTCGAAGACGTGCTGCATTTCGCCGAGTTCGGCGTGGTGCTGATGCTGTTCCTCGTGGGCCTCGAACTCGAGCCCAAGCGCCTGTGGAGCCTGCGCCGCCCGATCTTCGGCTGGGGGTCGGCGCAGGTGCTCAGCTGCGCGGCGGTGCTGTTCGCCGTCGGCTGGGCCGTGGGCGCACCGTGGCGCGTGGCGCTGGTGGCCGCGCTCGGGCTGGCGCTGTCGTCCACCGCCATCGCGCTGCAGGTGTTCGGCGAACGCAACCTGCTGAAGACGCCCAGCGGCCAGGCCGGCTTCTCGATCCTGCTGTTCCAGGACGTGGCGGCGATCCCGATCCTCGCGCTGCTGCCGCTGCTGGCCGGTGCGACTGCGGCCGAACAGTCCATCAGCGGCCTGGACCGCGCACTTGAGGCGCTGAAGATCGTCGGCGTGATCGCCGGCATCATCCTCGGCGGCCGGCTGCTGCTGCGCCCGATCCTGCGCTGGATCGCGCGCAGCGACACGCCCGAGATCTTCACCGCCGCCGCGCTGCTGCTGGTGGTGGCCATCGCGGCGCTGATGCAGTTCGTCGGGCTGTCGATGGCGCTGGGCGCCTTCCTTGCCGGCGTGCTGCTGGCCGAAAGCGAGTACCGGCGCGAGCTCGAGACCGACATCGAGCCCTTCAAGGGCCTGCTGCTCGGGCTGTTCTTCATCGCGGTGGGCATGTCGATCAACTTCGGCGTGCTGCTGGCCAACCCGGGGGTCATGGCCTTGCTGGTGGTGAGCTTCCTGGTCATCAAGCTGGTGGTGATCTACGCGCTGGCCAAGGCCATGGGCCTGGCCTACCAGGAGCGGCCGGTGTTCACGCTGCTGCTGGCGCAGGGCGGCGAGTTCGCCTTCGTGGTGTTCCAGGCCGCCGGGCCCGACGTGCTGCCGCCGCAGACCACCTCGCTGCTGATCGGCGCGGTGGCGCTGTCGATGCTGTTGTCGCCGCTCTTGCTGGTGCTGCTCGACAAGTTCGTGCTGCCGCGCTACAGCCACGCGGGCGGGCCGCAGCTGGAGGAAATCTCGGAGCAGCAGGACGCCAAGGTGCTGATCTGCGGCTTCGGCCGCTACGGCCAGATCGTCGGTCGCCTGCTGATGTCGCAGGGCCTGCGCGTGACGGTGCTCGACCACGACGCCGACACCGTCGAAGGCCTGCGCCAGTTCGGCTTCCGGGTGTTCTACGGCGACGCCACGCGACTCGACCTGCTGCGCACCGCGGGCGCCGGCACGGCGCGCGCCATCGTGGTGGCGGTGGACGACATCGAGCAGTCGCTGGACATCGTCGACCTGGTGCGCGAGAACTTCCCGCAGGCGCGCATCATTGCGCGCGCACGCAACGTGACCCACCTGTTCCAGTTGCGCGATCGCGGCGTGCAGGACATCGAGCGCGAGGTGTTCGAGTCGTCGCTGCGCAGCGCGCGCTCGGCGCTGGAGGCGCTGGGCTGGCCGGCGGCCGAGGCGCGCGAGGCGTCGATGCGTTTCCGCCAGCGAAACCTCAAGCTCAGCGACGAGATCTACCCGCACTACAAGGACCGCGCCAAGCTGATCGCCGCCAACAAGGCGGGCCGCCAGCAGTTCGAGGAACAGATGGCACGCGAGCGCGAGGAGCGCAAGCTGCGTTCGGGCCAGGACTGGGACCGGCTCGGCGAAGACGAACCAGCAGGCGACGCGAAGGCGCCCTGAGGCCCCAGGTCAGACCGGCACGGTCAGGTACACGCCCTCGCGGCCGATCACCGGCGCGCGCGTCGGCATGAAGATCGTGCAGCCGTCGCAGGGCGAGCGAATCTCCCGCCCGGCCTGCACCGCGATCAGCGCGCCCTGGTCGAAGGTCTCGAAACCGAGCACGGGCCGCACGAAGGCGAAGTCGTCCGACGTGACCATGTGGACCTCGAGCAGCCGGAAGCGGCGCGCGGCGACCGGCACGCGCGGCACCGGGTCGACGAGCCCGAGGTGGGCCAAAAAGCGCAGCGACACGTCGGTGGCCAGGTCGGCCGCCAACTGCGCGAAATGCTGGCCGCACTCGACCACCACCGCACCGCCGTCGATGCCCGGCTCGCCGTGCCGGCCGTAGGCCGTGACGCCCGTGCCGGGCGCGGCGCCCACGGGCATCACGAGGTGCACCGCCGGGCCGCCGACGGCCTGCGCCAACCCCGCATTGCGTTCGAACTCCGGGTAGACCCAGAAGGGCTGCACGGGCGCGCGCGTGGAGTGGATGTCCAGCACGTAGTCGGCCACGTCGAGCACCGGCCGCAGCTCGCGCGCGCGGCGCAGCTCGGGGCTGTCTCCGGTGCCGTCGAGCAGCTCGGGCGACCAGATGCGGTTCAGGTTGTGCACCAGCTGGCGGTTCTCGTAGGGCCGGTCGATGTCGAAAGCCTCGTAGGCCTCGACGTTCGCGAAGCTCACGGTGAGCGTGCCGATCTTCGGGCGCACGCCGGTGTCGAGCAGGTGCGTGGCCGCGACCATGCCGCAGATCTCGTTGCCGTGCGTGAGCGCGTTGACGAGCACGTGCGGACCCGGCTTGCCGGACGCGAAGCGGTGCACGTAGTCGATGCCGGTGTTGCCCTGGCGGTAGGCCGAGAGGTCGCGCGGCAGCACCTCCAGCGGGGCGGTGTCGGGTGCGAAGGTCGGCAGTGTCTGCGTCATGGAACCAGCCGCCCGCTCACTCGCCGCGGATGCCGGCGCGCTTGACCATCTCGCCGTACAGCGCGAGCCGCTCCGACATCATGGCCGTGAACTGCGCGGGCGACTGCGCCTCGGGCGCGAGCGAGCCGCGCGCCAGCAGCGCCTCGACCATCGTCGGCTGCTCGGCCACCGTCCGCACCGCCTTGTGCAGCGCGGCGATGACCTCGGGCGGCGTCTTCGCGGGCGCGGCCAGGCCGATCCACGAAGTGGTGTTCAGCACCGGATAGCCCAGTTCGGTGAAGGTCGGCACGTCGGGCAGCGCCCCGACGCGCGTGGGCGAGGCCACGGCCAGCGCGCGCAGCTTGCCGGCCTGGATGTGCGGCAGGAAAGGCGCGAGGTTGTCCAGGCCGAACTGCACTTCGTTCGAGATCAGCGCGGTCACCAGCGGGCCGCCGCCGCGGTAGGGCACGTGCGTGGCGTTGAGCTGCAGCTGCGACTTCATCAGCTCCACGTTGAGCTGGCCCATGCTGCCCGGCCCGGCGCTGCAGAAGTTGAGCTCGCCCGGGCGCGACTTCACCAGCGCCACGAACTCCTTGAAGGTCTTGGCGGGCACAGCCGGGTTCACCAGCAGCACGTTGATGGAGCGCGCGAGCTGGCTGATCGACAGGAAATCCTTGATCGGGTCGTAGCCCGGGTTGGCCTGCGTGAGCGGGTTGGCAAGGTGCGAGCTCTGCGAGGACACCACGAGCGTGTAGCCGTCGGGCTTGGCGCGCGCCACCTGGGCGCTGGCGATGGAGCCGCCGGCGCCGGCGCGGTTGTCGATGACCACCGGCGTGCCCAACGCCTTCGACAGCGGCTCGGCGTACAGCCGCGCGATCAGGTCGACCGAGCCGCCGGCCGGGAACGGCACCACCAGCGTGACCGGGCGGGCCGGAAAGGCCTGGGCGCGCGCGGACAGGGGCAGCAGCGCCGCCGTCAGGCCGGCGCCGAGGATCTCGCGCCGACGCAGGGCGGGCACGGCGGGGGTGGTGGAACGCATGGCAAGGTCTTTCTGCAGAAGAAGCGGGCAATCGGGCGGACAGGTCCGGCCGAAATCGTGCATTCATTTTTGCAAGGAGGCCCTATTTTTGCAATACTCGTTGCAAACATGAGGTTTCTCCGATGCCACACGCAGACACCCCCGCCGCCCCCAGCCTGAACCAGCGCATCTCGGGCTACGGCAAGAAGCTCACGAAAAGCGAGCGACGCCTCATCGAGGAATTGCAGGCACACCACCCGCAGGGGCTGCTCGAATCTGCAACGAGCCTTGCAAGAAAGGTGGGCACCAGCGCCTCGACCGTGGTGCGGCTGCTCGCCAAGCTCGGCTACGAGAGCTACGCCCAGGCGCAGATGGAGGCGCGCGCCGAAGTCACCGCCCTGCTGGCCTCGCCCGCCACGCGCGCCGACGCGGTCATCGGCGACGACACCTCCGTGCGCAGCTGCCTGGACAACGCGCTGCTGCACGACCAGCACAACCTGGCCGCCACCTTCGCGGCGCTCGACGTGGGCGCGTTCGAGGCGGCGGTGAAGCTGCTCACGCAGCGCAAGGTGCGCGTGCACGTGCTCGGCCAGCGCAACGGCCTGCCGCTGGCCAGCCACCTCGCGCTGAACCTGAACCTGTGCCTGCCCGACGTGCGGCTGCTGGGCGGCGCGGGCGCGCTGCCGCTCGAAGACCAGCTGCTGCGCATCGACGACAACGACCTCTTGCTCACGCTCACCTTCCGCCGCCACTCGCTCGCGATCGCGCGCACGGCGGCCTACTTCCGCGAGAAGGGCGCGAAGGTCGTCATGGTCACCGACAGCCCCACGGCGCCTGCGGCAGCCTCGGCCGACCACCTGCTGCTGGTGCGCACCTCCAGCGCCTCGCCCTTCGATTCGTACACGGCGGCGCTGTCGGTCTGCAATGCCTTGATCACCGCGGTGGCGCAGCGGCGCAAGAAGGAGCTGGCCGCCGTGTTCGAACGCGGCGCGGCGCTGTGGGAACCGCACTGGAACGAGGCGGCGCCGCGCGCCGCCTGAACCTCAGGCCGCCGGGGTGCCGAGCCCCAACAGGCGCACCGCGTTGTCCTTGAGGATGCCGGGCATCACCTCGGGCTTGAAGCCGGCGGCCTCGAAGTCCTTCATCCAGCGGTCAGGCGTGATCAGCGGGTAGTCGCTGCCGAACAGCACGCGGTCTTTCAGCAGCGTGTTGGCGTACTGCACCAGCTGCTTCGGAAAGTACTTCGGGCTCCAGCCCGACAGGTCGATCCACACGTTGGGCTTGTGCGTGGCCACGCTCAGCGCCTCGTCCTGCCAGGGAAAGCTGGGGTGGGCCATGACGATCTGCATGTCGGGGAAGTCGATGGCCACGTCGTCCAGGTGCATCGGGTTGCTGTACTCCAGCCGCAGGCCGCCGCCGCAGCGCATGCCCGAGCCGATGCCGCTGTGCCCGGTGTGGAAGATGGCCGGCAGCTTGTACTCGGCGATCACCTCGTAGATCGGCCAGGCCATGCGGTCGTAGGGGTGGTAGCCCTGCACGGTCGGGTGGAACTTGAAGCCCTTCACGCCGTGCTCCTCGATGAGCCGCCGCGCCTCGCGCGCGCCCATCTTTCCCTTGTGCGGATCGACGCTGCCGAAGGCAATCATGATGTCGCTGTTCTGCGCCGCCGCCTCGGCGATCTCCTCGTTCGGGATGCGCCGGCGGCCCATGTTCGACTCGGCGTCGACCATGAACATCACCAGCCCGATCTTCCTTTCACGGTAGTACGCCACGCTCTCGGCGATGGTGGGGCGGCGGTTCGAGCCGAAGAACTTGTCGGCCGCGCGGTCGTATTCCTCGCCGTAGTTGTCGAAAGGGTTCCAGCAGCTCACTTCGGCGTGGGTGTGGATGTCGATCGCGATCAGGTTCCGTGGGTCCATGTCGTTGTCTCCGGTTCGGGTAAGTCCCTAGGTTTCGGGAGGCTCCAATGCCTTGAATTGATTATTTCTCATAACCATAATCCAACGCAACCCCGCACACCATCATGACCAATCCAGACCTCCACCTCGACATCCGCGACGACGTCGCCATCGTTCGTCTCACGCGCGGCGCCAAGCGCAACGCGCTGTCCGACGGCCTGATCCTCGCGCTGCGCGACGCCTTCGAGACGCTGCCCGCCACCGTGCGCGCGGCCGTGCTCGACGGCGAGGGCCCGCATTTCTGCGCCGGCCTGGACCTGAGCGAGCTCAAGGAGCGCGACGCCGGCCAGGGCATGCAGCACTCGCGCCTGTGGCACAGCGCGCTCGACCTGATCCAGCACGGCCCGGTGCCGGTGGTGGCGGCGCTGCACGGCGCGGTGGTCGGCGGCGGGCTCGAACTGGCCAGCGCCTGCCACATCCGCGTGGCCGACCGCTCCACCTTCTACGCGCTGCCCGAAGGCTCGCGCGGCATCTTCGTGGGCGGCGGCGGCTCGGTGCGCATTCCCAAGCTGATCGGCGTGGCCCGCATGACCGACATGATGATGACCGGCCGCGTCTACAACGCCGAAGACGGCGAACGCGCCAACTTCGCGCAGTACCTGGTCGACGAAGGCACCGCCTTCGACAAGGCCCTGGAGCTTGCCAAGCGAATCGCCACCAACGCGCCGCTCACCAACTACGCGCTGATGCACGCGCTGCCGCGCATCTCCGAGCAGTCGGCCGACCACGGTTTCTTCACCGAGGCGCTGATGTCGGGCATCGTCCAGGCCGCGCCCGAAGCCAAAGCACGCGTGCGCGACTTCCTCGAAGGCCGCGGCGCGAAGGTGAGCAAGGGATGACCGCCGTCCGCTACCGCCCGCTGGCCTT
This sequence comes from Variovorax sp. FW301-JW7, assembly GCF_058788795.1. Taxonomy (NCBI): domain Bacteria; kingdom Pseudomonadati; phylum Pseudomonadota; class Betaproteobacteria; order Burkholderiales; family Comamonadaceae; genus Variovorax; species Variovorax sp. FW301-JW7. The sequence continues at coordinate 367,572 of NZ_JBYTBC010000005.1, read as the reverse complement.
CGGCGTGACGCGCGCGGTGCTGCGCGACGGCGCACCGGGCACGCGCTACCTCACGGCCGAGACGCCGCTGCAGGCCTACCGAGAGCGCATGACCGACCGGCTCGCGCACTGGGCGCAGGTCGCGCCCGATCGCACCTTCATCGCGCGCCGCGAGCGCCTGCCCGACGGCCGCACCGGGGACTGGCTGCGCGTGAGCTATGCGCAGGCGCTGGAAGAAGCGCGCGGTATCGGACAGGCCCTGCTCGATCGCGGCCTGAACGCCGAGCGCCCGGTCGTGATCCTGAGCGAAAACGGCATCGAGCATGCGCTGCTTGCGCTGGGCTGCCTCTACGCTGGCGTGCCCTACTGCCCCGTGTCGCCGCCCTATGCGATCGTGAGCCAGGACTACGACAAGCTGCGCCACGTCATCGACACGCTCACGCCCGGCCTGGTGTTCGCGGCCGACGCCGCGCGCTTCGCCAAGGCCATCGCGGCCACCGTGCCCGCCGGCACCGAGGTCGTGCTCGCCGAAGGCACGCTCGAAGGCCGCGCCACCACGCGCTTCGACGTGCTCGCCGCCACGCCGGCCACGCCCGCCATCGACGCGGCGATGCAGGCCACCGGCCCCGACACCATCACCAAGTTCCTCTTCACCTCGGGCTCGACCAAGATGCCCAAGGCGGTGATCAACACGCACCGCATGTGGTGCGCCAACCAGCAGCAGCTGCGCCAGTCGATTCCCGCCCTGGGCGACGAGCCGCCGGTGCTGGTCGACTGGCTGCCCTGGAACCACACCTTCGGCGGCAACCACAACGTGGGCATCGTGCTGGACAACGGCGGCACGCTGTTCATCGACGACGGCAAGCCCACGCCCGCCGGCATGGCCGAGACGCTGCGCAACCTGCGCGAAGTCGCACCCACCATCTACTTCAACGTGCCCACCGGCTTCGAGGCGATCGCCAACGCGATGGAAAGCGATGCCGTGCTGCGTCGCAACCTGCTGTCGCGCGTGAAGATGTTCTTCTACTCGGGCGCGGCGCTTGCACAGCCCGTGTGGGACAGCCTGCACCGCACGCAGGAATCGGAAGTCGGCGAGCGCATCGTGATGGGCACCGGCCTGGGCATGACCGAGTCGGGCCCCTTCGCGCTGTACGTGACCGGCCCCGACGTGAAGTCGGGCGACGTGGGCCTGCCGGCCGCCGGCATCGAGCTCAAGCTGATCGAGGTCGACGGCAAGACCGAGGTGCGCTACCGCGGTCCCAACATCACGCCCGGCTACTGGCGCGCGCCCGAAGCCACCGCCGAGGCCTTCGACGAGGAAGGCTTCTTCTCCACCGGCGACGCGGTGAAGTGGATCGACGACCGCGACATCCACCGCGGCCTGCGCTTCGACGGCCGCATCGCCGAAGACTTCAAGCTCGCCACCGGCACCTTCGTGAGCGTGGGCCCGCTGCGCGCGAAGATCATCGCGGCCGGCTCGCCCTATGTGCAGGACGCGGTGCTCACGGGCATCAACCTGAAGGAAGTCGGCGCGCTGATCTTCACTACGCAGAAGGTGCGCCAGCTCTGCGATTTGCCCGCCGACGCCCCGCTGCAGCAGGTGCTCGAAAGCACACCCGTGCAGGCGCACTTCCAGCAGGTGGTGGACACGCTCGCGGCCGGCGCCACCGGCAGCGCCAACCGCATCGCGCGGCTGCACCTGATGGCCGAGCCGCCGTCGATCGACAAGGGCGAAGTGACAGACAAGGGCTCGATCAACCAGCGCGCCGTGCTCAAGCACCGCGCCGCGCTGGCCGACGCGCTGCACGCCGACACGCTGCCTTTCACGCTCAAGCCCCGCTAACCCCATCCAGGAGACACACCCATGAAGATCGAAGGACAAGCCGCACTCGTCACCGGCGGCGCCTCGGGCCTCGGCGAGGCCACCGCGCGCGAACTCGCTCGCCTGGGCGCCAAGGTCGCGGTGCTCGACCGCAATGCCGCGCTCGCAGAGAAAGTGGCCGCAGAGATCGGCGGCGTCGCCTGCGTCTGCGACATCACCGACACCGACAGCGTGAACGCCGCGCTCGACAAGGCGCAGGCCGCACACGGCCCCGCGCGCATCCTGATGAACGTCGCCGGCATCGGCAGCGCCAAGCGCATCGTCGGCAAGGACGGCAACCCGGCGCCGCTCGAAGACTTCGTGCGCGTGGTCAACATCAACCTCATCGGTGGCTACAACATGGCGCGCCTCTTTGCGGCGCGCTGCGCGAAGCTCGACGCGCTCGACAACGGCGAGAAGGGCGTGATGCTCTTCACCGCCTCGGTCGCGGCCTTCGACGGCCAGGTGGGCCAGCAGGCCTACAGCGCCTCGAAGGGCGGCCTCGTCGGCATGACCCTGCCGATGGCGCGCGACCTCGCGCAGCACGCCATCCGCGTGTGCACCGTGGCGCCCGGCCTCTTCGCCACGCCGCTGCTGCTGGAGCTGCCCGAGCCGGTGCAGCACTCGCTGGCCGCGTCGATCCCGTTCCCGCCGCGCCTGGGCAAGCCGTCGGAGTTCGCCGAGCTGGCCTGCCACATCGTCACCAACGGCCACCTCAATGGCGAAGTGATTCGCCTCGACGGCGCCTTGCGCATGGCGCCGCGCTGATTCCCGCCCCCGCAGACAACCAGGAGACAAGACCATGACCACCCGACGCCAATTCACGGCGGCGCTCGGCGGCACCGCCGCGCTCGCCGCATTGCATCCCCTTGCCGCACTCGCCCAGGCGGTGCAGCAGCAGGTGAAGATCTATTACGGCTTCCCGGCCGGCAGCGCGGGCGACAGCGTGGCCCGCCGCGTGGCCGACAAGCTGGGCAACACGCCCTTCACCGCCACCAACCCGGTGGTCGAGAACAAGCCCGGCGCGGGCGGGCGCATCGCGCTCGACACGCTCAAGACCTCGCCGGCCGACGGCGCGGTGCTGTGCCTCGCGCAGGCCTCGGCGCTGTCGATCTACCCGCACATCTACACCAAGCTCAGCTACGCCATCCCCGACTTCGCGCCCATCTCCATCGGTGCCGTGATGACGCACGGCCTGGCCGTGGGCCCGATGGTGCCGGCCAGCGTGAAGACGCTGAAGGACTACATCGCCTGGGCCAAGGCCAACCCCGGCCAGGCCAGCTACGGCTCGCCGGGCGCGGGCTCCACGCCGCACTTCCTGGGCGCGCTGCTGGGCCTGAGCACCGGCACCGACCTGCGCCACGTGCCCTACCGCGGCTCGCTGCCCGGCATCAACGACGTGGTGGGCGGCCAGATCGCCTCGTGCCTGACACCCGCCGGCGACTGCCTGCCCTTCGCCAAGGCCGGCAAGCTGCGCGTGCTCGCCACCTCGGGCGCGCAGCGCCCGGCCTACCTGCCCGACGTGCCCACCTTCACCGAGCAGGGCTTCCCGGAAATCGTGGCTGACGAGTGGTTCGGTTTCTTCGCGCCGGCGAAGACGCCGGCCGCGACCATCGCCGTGGCGAGCACCGCGATCCAGGCCGCGCTGAAGGACAAGGCCGTGGCCGACGGCCTGCTGTCGGTGGGCCTGATCGCGCACGGCTCCTCGCCCGAGGAGATGAAGAAGTCGCTGCAGTCCGAGTACGAACGCTGGGGTCCGCTGGTCAAGAAGATCGGCTTCACCGCCGAGTCCTGAGCCCCATGCATTACCAGCCTCGCCCCGAAGACGCTCGCTTCCTGTTGAACGCGGTGCTCGATGCGCCCACGCGCCTGCGTGCCCTCGCGCCCTTCGCGGAGGTCGACGCGCCGCTGCAGTCGCAGGTGCTCGAAGAAGCCGCGCGCTTCGTCGGCGAGGTGATCGCGCCGCTGAACCGCGAGGGCGACGAGGTGGGTTGCCGCTTCGACGGCGGCGAGGTCGTCACGCCACCGGGCTTTCGCGCGGCCTACCAGGCCTTCGTGGACGGCGGCTGGCCGGCGCTCTCCGCCGCCACCGAAGACGGTGGCCAGGGCCTGCCCGCGGTGCTCGAAGCCATCCTCTACGAATGGCTCAGCGCCGCGAACCACGGCTTCACCATGGCGCCGGGGCTGCTGCACGGCGCGTACACCTGCCTCAAGCACCATGGCAGCGACGAGTTGAAGGCGCGCTATTTGCAGAAGATCGCGACCGGCGAATGGCTCGCGACCATGTGCCTGACCGAAGCCCATGCCGGCAGCGACCTCGGCCAGGTGCGCACGCGCGCCACGGCGCAGGCCGACGGCAGCGTGCGCGTGAACGGCAGCAAGATCTTCATTTCAGGCGGCGAGCACGACCTCACGGCGAACATCGTGCACCTCGTGCTGTGCCGCCTGCCCGATGCACCGGCCGGGCCCAAGGGCCTGTCATTGGCGCTCGTTCCGAAGCGGCTGCCCGACGGTGCGCGCAACGCGGTGCACTGCGAGCGCATCGAAGAAAAGATGGGCCTGCACGGCAGCCCGACCTGCACGATGCGTTTCGACGACGCCACCGGCTGGCTGGTCGGCGAGCCCGGTCGCGGGCTGGCCGCGATGTTCGTGATGATGAATGCGGCGCGCCTGCATGTGGCGCTGCAGGGCATCGGCCTGCTCGACGCCGCGTGGCAGAAGGCCGACGCCTACGCCGCCGAGCGCCGCCAGATGCGCGCGCCCGGCCCTGTGCCCGCCAGCCGCGGCACCGAAGCGGCCGACCTGATCGCCGAACACCCGGCCGTGCGCCGCATCCTCGACACGCAGCGCGCCTGGATCGAGGGCTCGCGCGCACTGGCCTACCGCAGCGCGCTGATGCTCGACATCGCCACGCACGACAGCGACCCCAAGGCCCGCGAGCGCGCGCAGCGCTGGTGCTCGCTCGTCACGCCAGTGCTCAAGGCCGCCTGCACGCACCAGGCCTTCCACGGCGCGAGCGACTGCCTGCAGGTGTTCGGCGGCCACGGCTACGTGCGCGAATGGGGCGCCGAGCAGGTGGTGCGCGACGCGCGCGTGACCATGATCTACGAGGGCACCAACGAGATCCAGGCCATCGACCTGCTGGTGCGCAAGGTACTGCCCGACGGCGGCGCGGCGCTGTCGGCCGTGCTGCTCGAGTTGCGCGACACGCTCGACGCCTCGCGCGAGGCCGATGCCGACGTGCAGCGCCGGCTGGCGCAGCTGCGTTACCTCGGCACCACGGTGGCGATGGCGGCGCACGCCAACCCCGTGCTGCCTTACGAGGTGGCGGACGACTTCCTGCGCGTGACGGCGCTCACGCTGATGGCGTGGGCCTGGGCCCGCATCGAGGTGGCCGCGCCCGATGATGCGGATCGCGTTCGCGCCGCGGCGGCCTTTCGGCGCTGGGTGCTGCCGGAGTTCGAGATGCGCCTGGGCATCGTCAAGCGGGCTTGTGAGGGTGTCGCACTGGCGCATTCCGCACAAGAGGCGTCACGCTAGTTGTTCGAGAAAGCAACGCGCGGTTACGCTCGCCGCATGCCCCCTTCTCCCGCGAAAAAGCCCTCCGCCAGGATCGACACCGCCGCCGCCACGCCCTCCCCCCGGTCGGACCGGCTCGACGCCCGCGTGCTCGAAGGGCTGGTCGGCTACAACGCCCGGCGCGCCTGGCTGATCGTGAGCACCGTGTTCGCCGACCGCATGGCGCCCTACGGCCTCAAGCAGATCGACTTCTCGGTGCTCTCGCTGCTGGCGCACAACCCGGGCGCCACCTCGCGGCAGCTGTGCAACACGCTGGACATCCTGCCGCCCAACCTCGTGAGCCTGGTGGCCACGCTCGACGGCCGCGGCCTCATCGAGCGCCGCCCGCACCCGTACGACGGCCGCGCCGTCGGCCTGCACCTCACGCCGACCGGCGAGACGCTGATCCGCGAGGCCGAGCAGGCCGTGGTGCAACTGGAAACCGAAGCCAGCAGCCGCCTGAGCACGCGCGAGCGCGAGACGCTCATCAAGCTGCTGCAGAAGATCTATCTCTGAGCACTGAGCACTGAGCACTGAGCGCGGCAATTACAGCCCTCGCTCCACCATGTCGATCAGGCGCTGTCCGAGCGCATGCGTGGCCGTGGCGTCGACCCCGCGCAGCGGGCCGTCGATGATGAGCAGCGCCAGCCCGTGCACCGCCGACCACGCGAGGTATTCGGCATCGGGGCGCCGCGCCGGGTCGAGCACGCCCGCATCCACGAGCCGGTCGATGGCCGCGCCCAGCAGCTGGAACGGGTCGAGCCCGCTGGCGCCCGCGCCGTCGGCACCGACATCGCCCTGCGCCTCTTCCGACACCACGAAGGCCGTGCGGAACAGCCCCGGCTGCGCCTGCGCAAAACGCAGGTAGGCGGTGCCGATGGCGCGCACCTGGGCGCGCGCGAAGTCGGCGGGCGGCTGGTCGCAGGGCAGCACGGCGAGTTCGCTTTCCATCGCCTTGGCCGCCTCCGACAGCGCCGCGGCGCGCACCGCCAGCAGCAAGTCGTGCCGGCTGGCGAAGTGGCGGTAGGCCGCGTTCGGCACCACGCCCACGCGGCGCGTGGCCTCGCGCAACACCACCGCATCGGGGCCACCGTCCCGTGCCAGTTCGATGCCCGCATCCAGCAGCGCACGGCGCAGATCGCCATGGCGGTAGGTGCTGCGCGCGGGCGGCAGGCTTTCGGGCACGTTGTTGAGCTTCATTGCTTCTCCCATGTGGACACTGTCCATTATCTCTGCTATTCTTTGTGGACGGTGTACACAAAGTAATTCCATTGTTTTCGCGCAGACCCGCTGTGCCCGTGAACCAACCGAAAGGAAACGCCATGAAAGTCCAGTCTTACCTGTCCTTCGAAGGTCGTTGCGACGAAGCGATTGCCTTCTACAAGAAGGCGCTCGGCGCCGAAGTCGTGCAGCTGATGCGCTACAGCGAGGCGCCGGCCAGCGGCGGCCCCGAAGGCAACCCCGAAGCCGGTTGCGCCGGCGGCATGCCCAGCCCCGAGAAAGTGATGCATTCGGTGGTACGCGTCGGCGACACCGAACTCATGCTGTCCGACGGCAGCTGCTCGGGCCACGCGGAGTTCAAGGGAATCATGCTGTCGCTCACCGCGAACAGCGACGCCGACGCCCGCAAGTGGTTCGACGCACTGGCCGACGGCGGCCAGGTGATCCAGCCGCTGATGCCGACCTTCTTCACCTCCAGCTTCGGCATGCTCAGCGACCGCTTCGGCGTGGGCTGGCTGCTGGTGGTGGCCCCGCCCGCCGCGTGATGCGCGAGGGCTTGCTCTTCCTTCTTCTCACACGTTTTTCATCATGCTCAAGACCATCGTCCTCGCCGTGCTCGCGCTGATTGCCGCGCTGCTCATCTACGGCGCCACGCGGCCCGACAGCTTCCGCGTCGAGCGCACCACGCGCATCGATGCACCGGCCGAAAAAATCTTTCCGCTGATCGACGACTTCCACCGCTGGGGCGCGTGGTCGCCCTACGAAAAGCTCGACCCGGCCATGAAGCGCAGCTACGGCGGCGCCGCCAGCGGCAAGGGCGCGACCTACGCCTGGGAAGGCAACAGCAAGGCGGGCGCGGGCACGATGGAAATCACCGAGTCGCAACCGGCGTCGAAGGTCGCGATCAAGCTCGACTTCATCAAGCCCTTCGAAGGCCACAACACGGCCGAGTTCACGCTGCAACCACAGGGCGGCGCCACGCAGGTCACCTGGGCCATGTACGGCCCGAGCCCCTACATGGCCAAGCTCATGGGCATCTTCTTCGACATGGACCAGATGATCGGCAAGGACTTCGAGGCGGGCCTGGCCAATCTGAAGAGCGCCACCGAGAAGTAGACGCCTCTTTCCTCCATCGACTCACCTCACTCATTCAAGGAACTCTCATGTCCCCCATCAACGCTTACCTCACGTTCGACGGCAACGCTGCCGAGGCCATGCGCTTCTACGAGAAGACGCTGCGCGGCACCATGCAGATGATGATGACCGTCGGCGAAGCGCCCGGCACCGAGCAGATGCCGGCCGACGCCAAGAAGCGGATCATGCATGCGTCGCTGGTCTACGGCGACGGCATCCTCATGGCCTCCGACACCATGCCGGGCCAGCCCTTCGACGGCATGAAGGGCTTCGGCGTGGCGCTCACGCTCGACACCGTGGCCGAAGCGCGGCGCATCTTCGACGCCTTCGCCGACGGCGGCTCGATCGGCATGCCGTTCGAGAAGACCTTCTGGGTCGAAGCCTTCGGCATGGTGACCGACCGCTTCGGCACGCCATGGCTGATCAACGGCGGCAAGCCGCTGGTCTGACCTTTTTCTTCTTCCTCATCGTCCTGTCTGCAGGAGCTCACCTTCCATGACCGAAACCCTCGACAACCGAAAGCGCTGGCTCGCCCTGATGGTGCTGTGCCTGGGCGTGCTGATGATCGTGCTGGACACCACGATCGTGAACGTGGCGTTGCCTTCGATCCGCACCGACCTCGGTTTTTCCGAGACGTCATTGGTCTGGGTGGTGAACGCCTACATGCTGACCTTCGGCGGCTTCCTGCTGCTGGGCGGGCGGCTGGGCGACCTGTACGGCCACCGCCGCGTGTTCCTCGCGGGCCTGGTGCTGTTCACGCTGGCCTCGCTGGCCTGCGGGGTCTCGACCTCGCAGGGCCTGCTGGTGGCAGCGCGCGCGGTGCAGGGCCTGGGTGGCGCGGTGGTGTCGGCCGTGGCGCTCTCGCTGATCATGAACCTGTTCACCGAGCCGGCCGACCGCGCCAAGGCGATGGGCGTGTACGGCTTCGTGTGCGCGGGCGGCGGCAGCATCGGTGTGCTGCTGGGCGGCCTGCTCACGAGCACGCTGAGCTGGCACTGGATCTTCCTGGTCAACCTGCCGATCGGCGTCGCGGTGTATGCGCTGTGCGTGGCGCTGCTGCCCAATGCACGCGGCCATGCGCATGGCGAGAAGCTCGACGTGGCCGGCGCCATCACCGTCACCTCGTCGCTGATGCTGGCGGTGTACGGCGTGGTCAACGGCAACGAGGCGGGCTGGGGCTCCACGCAGACGATGGGCCTGCTCGGCGCGGCCGTGGTGCTGCTGGCCGTCTTCATCGCCATCGAGGCGCGCGTGCAGCATCCGCTGATGCCGCTGGGTTTGTTCAAACTGCGCAGCGTGTCGGTGGCCAACGTGGTGGGCGTGCTCTGGGCCGCGGCCATGTTCGCGTGGTTCTTCATCTCGGCGCTGTACATGCAGCTGGTGCTGCAGTACACGCCGATGCAGATCGGGCTGGCCTTCCTGCCGGCCAACGTGATCATGGCGGTGTTCTCGCTGGGCCTGTCGGCCAAGATCGTGATGCGCTTCGGCATCCGCAAGCCGCTGGCGGCGGGGCTGTGGCTCGCGGCCCTCGGGCTGGCGCTGTTCGCGCGCGCGCCGGTCAACGGCAGCTTCGTGCTCGACGTGCTGCCCGGCATGGTGCTGCTGGGCCTGGGCGCGGGCATGGCCTTCAACCCGGTGCTGCTGGCGGCCATGAGCGAGGTCGACCCGGCCGACTCGGGTCTGGCCTCGGGCGTGGTCAACACCGCCTTCATGATGGGCGGCGCCCTGGGCCTGGCCGTGCTGGCCAGCGCCGCGGCGGCACGCACCACCGCCATGGCCACCGCCGGCGCGCAGACGCCGCTGGCGCTCACCGGTGGCTACAACCTGGCATTCCTGGTCGGCGCCGTGTTCGCGGCGGCGGCGGGTCTGATCGGGGTCCTGCTGCTTCGCCCGGCTGCGCCGGGGCACACCCAAAACAACAACAGCAACGAAGCAGCGTCGGCCCCGGGCGCGGCGGGCAACACGGCGTCGTCGTGAACGCGACGGCGCCATGCAGCCCCCGCTTTTCTTTCTTCAACGGTTCTACACACTCTTCAGGAGAACAGACATGGCTCGTTATGTGGACGGATTCATCGTCGCCATTCCCACCAAGAACGTCGAGGCCTACCGCAAGCTCTCGCGCAAGTCCGGAAAGATCTGGATGGAGCACGGCGCGCTCGAGTACGTGGAATGCATCGCCGACGACGTGAAGCCCGGCAAGCTCACCTCGTTTCCGCAAAGCGTGAAGCTCAAGGCCGACGAGACCGTGGCCTTCTCGTGGATCACCTACAAGTCGCGCAAGCACCGCGACGCGGTGAACAAGAAGGTCTTCGCAGACCCGCGCCTGGAGGCCATGATGGACATGAAGAACCTGCCGTTCGACGGCAAACGCATGATCTTCGGCGGCTTCAAATCGATCGTGGAACTTTGACTCGCCCCCAGGCTTCGCGCACTGCGTGTCGCTTCTCCAACCCCCTACCGGGGGCAACACCTGAGGCCCGGCAAAGCCGGTTCCTCGGTGTTTCACGAAGGGGCCTGGCCTGCGGCCGGCCTCAGGCCAGGAAGCCGTCGTAGACGAGCTTGAGGCCTGTCAGCAGCATGCCCAGATAGACGAAGCGATAGAACCACGTCGCATCGATGCGGCGTGCGATGCGGATGCCGATCCACACGCCCAGCGGTGCGATCGGCATCAGCACGAGCGAGGTGGCCAGCGTGCGAAAGTCGAGCAGGCCGAGCCACGCATAGGGAATCCACTTGCTGAGATTCACCACGAAGAAGAAGTAGGCCATCGTCGCCGTGAACACCACGGGCTTGAGCCGCAGCGGAATCACGTAGGCATTGATCGGCGGCCCGCCCGCATGCGCGATGAAGCTGGTGAAGCCCGACACGGTCGTCAGCACCGCGCCCACCGCGCGCGACGGCAGCGGGTCGTTGGGCTTGGGCGGAAACAGCAGGCGCTGCGCCAAAAACACCAGCGTGAACACACCCACGATGCCCGCCACCGTGTGGGCCGACAGCACGCGAAACAGCAGCGTGCCGATCACCGTGCCGACCAGCCCGAACGGAATCAGGAACTTGAGCAGCGAGCGGTCGAAGTCGCGCCGGAACGCGGCCAGGCCGAGCAGGTCCATGAGCAGCAGCAGCGGCATCAGGATCGCCGCCGCCTGCGGCACGGTGACGGCCAGCGCCATCATCGGCACGGCCAGCGACCCGAATCCGGCGCCGAAGCCGCTCTTGCTGATGCCGAGCAGCAGCACGGCGGGGACGGCGACCGCGTAGAACGACGGGTCGGTGATGAGGGGAAAAACCATGGGGAAACCAGCAGCGCAGAAAAAAGCCCGCCAGGGGCAGGCGGGCCGTCCGGGAGCGTAGCAGGAAGCCCGGTTGCCTGCCGACGGCCGGCCACGCCTCGCGGGACAACCCGCTTGACAGCGTTTTAGAGATTTATGACATTTATGATCATAAATACCCGAAACGCAGATGCCCCCTTCCCAACCCAAGCCTTCGCTCACGCGCGACAAGCGCGTGAAGCGCTCCGACCAGGTGGTCGACAACATCAAGCGCTGGGTCGTGCAGACCCAGCAGCAGGTCGGCAACAAGCTGCCGCAGGAGAAAGAGCTGATCGAGCAGCTCGGCGTGTCGCGCGGCACGGTGCGCGAGGCGCTGGCCGCGCTGCAGGTGCAGGGGCTGGTCGCGATCAGCACCGGTCCCAACGGCGGCGCCACGCTCACGCAGGCCTCGTACGAACAGTGCCTGCAGGCGGTGTCGAACTTCCTGTACTTCCAGCCGGTCGACATCACGATGCTGTACGCGCTGCGGCGCGTGGTCGAGCCCGAGCTGGCCGCCAACGTGGCCACGCGCCTCACCGAGGCCGACCTGGCCGCGCTGGAAGCGCTGATCGGCCACAGCCACCCGGCGCACGGCGGCAGCGCCGACTGGAACGAGCGCCGCGAGGCCGACCTGCTGTTCCATGACCGCCTGGCCGAGGCCTGCAGCAGCCCCTTCCTGGCGCTGGTGTGCCGCCTGCTCAACGACGTGATCCGCCGCGTGATCATCGTGCGCAACGCGCTCACGGAGTTCGACCAGTTCGACGAGGAGATCGTCGACAGCCACACCGAACTGCTCGACGCGCTGCGCGCCCGCGACCCCGCGCGTGCGCGCGAGGTCATGCGCGTGCACATGGAACACGCCGAAGCCCTGGCCCTGGAGGCCGAATCCCGCGTCGATCGCGGCAGCCTGCTCATGAAGAAACCGACCGGCTGACGCCTGCGCGGCGCGGGCTGATCCGCCGCCGCCTTCTTCCCCCTGCTCTCTCTTGCCTTCACCCCGGTTGCGCCGGGGTGCGGGGTTTCCTTTGCCTGAACTTTCCTCGAGACCTCCCATGACTGCATCCCCCGCCCTCTGGCAGCGCAGCGCCACCGACCTCGCCGACGCCGTGCGCCGCCGCGAGCTGTCCTGCCGCGAAGTGACGACCAGCGTGCTCGCGCGCATCGCCGAACTCAACCCGCGCCTCAATGCCCTGGCCGAGGTGCTGGCCGACGAAGCCCTGGCCAGCGCCGACGCCGCCGACGTACGCACCTTGCGCGGCGAGCCGCTGGGCCCGCTGCACGGCGTGCCGGTGAGCATCAAGGTCAACGTCGACCAGGCCGGCCACGCCACCACCAACGGCGTGATTCCGCTGAAGGACCACATCGCCCGCGAAGACGCGCCGGTGGTGGCGCACTGGCGCAGCGCAGGCGCCGTCATCGTGGGGCGCAGCAACACCGCGACCTACTCGTCGCGCTGGTTCACCGACAACGGCGTGCACGGCCGCACGCTGAACCCGTGGGACGCGGCCATCACCCCCGGCGGCTCCAGCGGCGGCGCGGCCTCCGCGGTGGCCGCCGGCATGGGCGCGCTGGCGCATGGCAACGACATCGGCGGCTCGATCCGCTACCCCGCGTACGCCTGCGGCGTGGCCGGCCTGCGCCCCACGGCCGGCCGCGTGCCGGCCTTCAACCCGAGCGCGACCAGCGAGCGCGGCATCACGCCGCAGCTCATGTCGGTGCAGGGGCCGCTGGCGCGCAGCATCGCCGACCTGCGACTGGGCTACGAAGCCATGGCGCGCCCCGACGCGCGCGACCCGAACTGGGTGCCGATGCCGCACGAGCTGCCGCGCCCCGCCGGCCCGATCCGCGTGGCGCTGTTCAAGCGCACGCCGGGCATCCCGGTCGACCCGGCCGTCACGCAGGCGCTGGACGACGCCGCGCGCTGGCTGCAGCAGGCGGGCTACGCGGTCGACGAAGCCGAGCTGCCCTGCTTCGGCGAGGCCGCGGCCCTGTGGCGCACGCTGATCGTGGACGACACCCGCCGCAACATCATCGCGGGCGTCGAGCAGCACGGCGACGAGCTCATGCGGCGCAGCCAGCGCTACCTGCTCGAAGGCATGGCCGAGACCGACCGCGACGGTTTTCTGGATGCGCTCGCGCGGCGCCAGGCGCTGCTGCGCAGCTGGTCGGTGTTCATGCAGACCCATCCGCTGGTGCTGATGCCCGTGTCGTGGCAGCGCCCCTGCCCGCAGGACGAAGACGTCGCCAGCCTGGAGCGCGCCCGCGCCCTCATCGACGCCCAGAGCCCGCTGCTCGCAACCGCCGCGCTGGGCATGCCCGGCCTCGCGGTGCCCACCGGCATGGCCGGCAGCGCGCCCATGGGCGTGCAGCTGCTGGCCTGGCGCTTCCGCGAAGACCTGCTGCTGGAGGCCGGCCAGGCGATCGAAGACGCGGCGCGCTTCAAGCCGCTGGTCGCGCAGTGACCTTTCTTTTCCCGTTCTTCCAACGATTCCAACCACCCGGAGACTTTCGATGACCCCCTTCACTTTCCCCACCGGCGCGGCGCTCTCGCGGCGCGGCCTCATCCGCGCGGCAGCGGCCACGGGCCTGGGCGGCCTGCTGCCGTACGGCGCGAACGCGCAGCCGGCGGTCAACCGCCTGATCGTGCCCTTCCCGGCCGGCGGCCCGGCCGACTTCATGGGCCGGCTGCTGTCCGAAAAGCTCAAGGACGAGCTCGGCCGCCCCGTCATGGTCGACAACCGCCCCGGCGCCGGCACGCGGCTGGCCGCCGAGGTGCTGAAGAACAGCCCCGCCGACGGCACCACCATGCTGCTGGCGCCGGTCGACCCGATGTTCATCGGCCCCGCCATCTACGCCAACATGCGCTTCAACCCGGCCACCGACTTCAAGCCCGTGACCGACGTGAGCGGCATCCAGTTCGGCCTGGCCGTGAGCGCCGCCTCGCCGGTGAAGACGCTGGCCCAGTTCGTCCAGGCCGCCAAGGCGAACCCCGACCAGGGCTCGATCGGCATCACCACCGTGGGCTCGCTGCTGCACTTCCTGGCCATGGACTTCGTGGCCCTGTCGCGCAGCGGCGCCACCCTGGTGCCTTACCGCGGCGGCGCGGCCATGGTCACCGAGCTGATCGGCGGCCAGGTGGCCTCGGGCATGGACGCCACCACCACCCTCACCGAGTACCACCGCGCGGGCAAGCTGCGCGTGCTGGCCGTGGCCGGCGACAAGCGCGCCGACGGCCTGCCCGACGTGCCGACCTTCGCCGAGTCGGGCTACCCGACGCTCGTGGCCTCGTCGCGCTACGTGCTGTACGCCCACGCCAACACGGCGCCCGCCACGCTGGCGCAGTGGAACCGGGCCGTGCGCAAGGTGCTGGCCCTGCCCGACGTGCGCGAAAAGCTGGGCCGCGTGGGCTACGACCTGCTGCCCGGCGCCTCAACCGAAGAGGTGGTGCGCTACACCGACGCGCTGGCCGCACGCTGGCTGCCGGTGATCAAGGCCTCGGGCTACAAGGGCGACTGAGGCCCGGCAGCAGCGACCCAACCGCCGAAAAGTGTGCGTAAACGCACCGACCGGCGGCGGCGGGGCTCTCACACTGGCATGGCAACCGCCGCAGTCCGCGGCGGCCTTCTTCCTTTTTTCTTCCACTCAAGGATTCGCCATGAACACCCAGGCTGCCCCGATCGCCTCCGCCGCTTCGGCGTCTTCCTCCTCGTCGTTCCTTGCCACGCCCGCGGCCCGCGACGACGCCGGCAAGCTGGTGCTGCGCGTGTCGGTCGGCGTGCTGATGCTGCTGCACGGCATCTTCAAGCTCTCGGCCGGCGTCGGCTTCATCAGCGGCATGCTGGCCAAGGCCGGCCTGCCGGGCGGGCTGGCCTACCTCGTGTTCGTGGGCGAGATCGTCGCGCCGCTCTTGATGATCGCGGGCCTGTGGACGCGCGCCGCCGCCGCCGTGGTGGTGATCAACATGCTCTTCGCCTTCGGCCTCGTGCACATGGCCGACCTGTTCGCGCTGACCAAGCAGGGCGGCTGGGCGCTGGAGCTGCAGGGCCTGTACCTGTTCGGCGCGCTGAGCGTGGCGCTGATGGGCGCCGGCCGCTACAGCGTGGCGGGCCCGAACGGCCGCTGGAACTGATCTAGTCGCCGCGCACCTGCGACACCATCAGCGCGAGGCGATCGGCATCGGCCACCACCAGCGCCTTGCCGTCCTTGCGCAGCACGCCGCCGCGCACCAGCGTGTTGAGTTCGCGGGTCACCTGCTCGCGGTTGGTGCTGATCTGGCTGGCCAGCGCCGCGTGCTTGGGTGCGGGCTCCAGCCGGGCCTCGTTGCCGTCGATGCCGGCCTCGCGCGCCAGGCGCAGCAGCTCGGCATGCAGGCGGTTCTGCACGCCCAGCGTGCTCAGGTCGATCACCCGCTCCGACAGCTGCCGCACCAGCGCGGCCAGCCGCTGCATCACGCGCTCGGCCACCAGCGGCTCCTCGCGCAGCAGCGCCAGGAAGGCCGCGCGGTCCAGGCTGGCGACCACGCAGGGTTCGAGCGTGACCACGTCGGCCGAACGCGGCCCGCCGTCCAATGCGGCGATGTCGCCGAAATGCGCGCCGGCCTCCGAATCGCGGAAGGTCACCTGCCGGCCGTTGGCCGCGTAGGTCGTCACGCGCACGCGGCCCGACACCAGCAGGAACACCTCGCCCTGCAGGTCGGCGCGCAGCATCAGCGGCTTGCCGGCCGCCACGCTGTGCCACAGGCACTGGCGCGCCAGATGGTCGAAGCGGTCGTCGGACAGGCCTTCGAGCAGCGCGATGCGGCGCAGCGCGAGGCTGGAGCGGGGGGTGGGTTCGGGTAGGGCCATGCCGGTGGTCATCGAGGCGCGCGCATTATGCTCGGGTGCCGCTTCGAACCCGTTCATGGACAGACGTTCCCCTCCTTCGCCTTTTTTGCTGAGAACGCCGACACGGCGCA
The DNA here is from genome assembly GCF_058788795.1 of Variovorax sp. FW301-JW7. NCBI lineage: Bacteria > Pseudomonadati > Pseudomonadota > Betaproteobacteria > Burkholderiales > Comamonadaceae > Variovorax > Variovorax sp. FW301-JW7. The sequence goes on along the minus strand of NZ_JBYTBC010000005.1, from coordinate 351,557 downwards.
ACCTCCGCTGGGCGAGCGGGCTGGTGCTGATGGCCTACATCACGGCGCACCTGCTGAACCATTCGCTGGGCATCGTCTCCTTCGCCGCGGCCGAAACCGTGCTGCGCGGCGTGCAGAAGTTCTGGCACAGCCTGCCCGGCACGCTGCTGCTGTACGGCGCCGCCCTCACCCACCTCGTGCTCGCCGTGGCCGCCCTGTGGGAACGCCGCACCCTGCGCATGCCGCCGCTCGAAGGCCTGCGCGTGCTGCTGGGCTTTGCGCTGCCGCTGCTGCTGGCCACCCACCTCACCGCCATGCGCGGCGCCTGGCTGGCCTACGGCATCGAGGGTTCGTACGTGCGCGTGGTCTGGGGCCTGTGGGACCTGGCTGGCGCGGGCGCGCAGCTGGGCATGATGCTGGCCGCCTGGGCCCACGGTTGCCTCGGCCTGCACTTCGCGCTGCGCGTGCGCCCGCTCTACCGGCGCCTGTTCGCGCCGCTGCTCGCGGTGGCCGTGCTGCTGCCGGTGACCGCCGCGATGGGCTTCGTGTCGATGGGGCGCGAGTTCCAGTGGACCGGCGTGCCGCCTGTCGTGCTGCCGACGCCCGACCAGGGCCGCGCGCTCAACGCCGCCGAGACCAACCTCAAGCTCTACTACGCGCTGGCGCTGCTGGCCCTGCTCGCGGCCTACGCGGCGCGCAGCCGCCTGGCCCGGCGCGCAAGCGGTGCCACCGTCGCGCTGCGCTACCCCGACCGCACCGTACACGTGCCGCCCGGCTGGAGCGTGCTCGAAGCCAGCCGCTCGCACGGCATCGCGCACGTGTCGATCTGCGGCGGACGCGCGCGCTGCTCCACCTGCCGTGTGCGCGTGAGCGGCGCGCCCGAACACATCGGCACGCCGGGCCGCGACGAGCAGCGCACGCTCGAACGCGTGCGCGCCCCGCACGACGTGCGGCTGGCCTGCCAGCTGCGCCCGCGCGGCAGCATCGAGGTGACGCCGCTGTTCGCGCCACTGCCACGCGAAGGCCGGCCCGCACCGGTCGGCCGCTTCGGGCACGAGCGCGACGTGGCGATTTTGTTCGTCGACCTGCGGCGCTGGTCGGGCCTGTCGGAGCGGCAGTGGCCCTTCGACCTGGCCTACGTGCTCGACCGCTACTTCGCCATCGTGGGCGCCGCCGTGCGCGAGAGCGACGGCGTGCCCAACCAGTTCATCGGCGACAGCGTGATGGCCATCTTCGGCCTCGAGAGCGACCTGCCCACCGCCTGCCGGCAGGCCCTGCACGCCACCCAACTCATCGGCGAGCGCATGGACGCATGGAACGTCGACTTCCAGGCCCAGTTCGGCCAGCACCTGGACTTCGGCATGGGCCTGCACGCCGGACGCGCGGCCGTCGGCGAGGTCGGCTACCTCGAGACCACCACCTTCACCGCCATCGGCGAAGTGGTCAACACCGCGAGCCGCCTGCAGGACCATTCCAAGACCGCCTCGGCGCGGCTCGTGGTCTCGCAGTTCACGGCGCAGCAGGCCGGCGCCGAAGCAACGCTGGGGCCGGTCGACACGCTGAACGTGCGCGGGCGCTCCGAGCCGCTGGCCGTGATGTATTCACGCGCAGCAAAAGCGCCCTGAGCACCACCTGCCGGATTCGGTGCGCAAACGCACAGCGCCTTCCGTGATGCGGTTTCACACTGCAGCTTGTGGCAACGACGACTGTCCGCCGCCCACAGACTCAAGGGAAATCTCATCATGAACAGCAAGCAACTCCTCGCCATTTCCACCGCCGCCTTCGCCCTGCTGGGCACCGTGGGCGCGGCCCACGCCGAAACCTATGAAGGCGTGCACGCCATCACCTCGGCCGCCAGCCGTGCCGACGTGCGCACCCAAGCCGTCGCCGCCGCGCGCAACGGCAACGAATACTCCGACGCTGCCGCCGAAGGCACCGTCGCCGTGACCTCCACGCTCGACCGCCAGGCCGTGCGCGACCAGGCCGTGGCTGCTGCCCACAACCCGCTGCAAAGCCTGGACCGCCGCGCCTTCTACCGCGACGAAGTGCCCTCTGCCTACAAGAAGCCGGCCGTGAGCTTCACGCGTCAGGCCGGCCTGTAATCACGACGCCACCTGCACCCGCGCCGCGCGCCGGCCTGCGCCTTCTTCGGTGATCGTGAAGCGCACCGGCAGGAAGCGCTCGATCACCGCGCAGTTCGTGCGCGTGTGCGGCGTCACTTCGCTGCAGGTGAACGCGCCCGACTGCCCCGGTTGCCGGAACACCGCCAGCGCCAGCAGCAGCGCCAGCTGATCGGCCAGGTGCGGCCCCACGGCCGCATCTTCATGCTTCTGGAACGCGCGCACCTCCTTCAAGAGACCGTGCGCCACCTGCTCCGCGCTCAGCGTCTTCTCGCCGAAGGCCGTGAACACCTCGGTGAGGTGTGCGTAGGCCAGCGTCACCAGCAGCGCATTGCCCGGACCTTCGTTCTGGCGCGTCGGCACCGTGCGCAGCTGCTCGGCTTCCACCGACCAGCCCATCGCCGCCCCCACCGTCTCGAGTTCGCGCGCCGCCACATGGCGCGGCAGGCCGGGCGCCAGGCACTCGGCATGGCCCGCCAGCAGTTGGCCGCGCGACAGCAGGTCGAAGGCCTGCAGTCGCGCGCCTTCCGCCGCCGGCACGATCGTCGCGTCCACCTCGCCACCACCGGCCGGATAGAAGCCGCAACGGCGCAGCACCAGCTGCAGGTCGCCGCCGAGGCGACGCACCAGCGGCGCGAACGCACGCTCCAGAAAGTGGAACGGCGGCGCCATCGGGTTGTGCGTGCCACCGCTCAGCCGCAGCCGGCTCACCTGGCCCGCGGGTTGCAGCAGCAGCGGCGGCAGCACCGTCTGCAGCACCAGCATGCAGCTGCCCGCGCCGGCGATCGCAAAACGGTAGTCGCCCGCGCGCACCGGCCCCGGCACGAAGCGCAGCGACTGCGAGCCCAGCTCGGCACCTTCGACCTGCGCGCCGCTGATCTGCGCCGCGGCATGCACGCACGCCAGGTGCTGTCGCATCAGGCCCGGCTTGGCCCGGCCCGCGCGGATCTTCGCGATGGCCAGCGTCCGGCCCGTGACCATCGACAGCGCGAGGCCGGTGCGCAGGATCTGGCCGCCGCCTTCGCCTTGGGAGCCGTCGAGTTCGACGGCATCGCGTGCTCGTTGTTCTTCTTGTGCTTCCGTCATCGGGAAAGTCTTTCTTTCTTGTTCAGTCGTTTGTCGTTGTTCTTGTTCGCGCGGTTCCGAGCCGGCAAGCGCGGCAGCGCACCGCCGTACTGTGGATGCTGCCGAGCGCCACCTCGTACCACCACTTCTGCTGCTTGGCCGTCCACACCTCTTGCGCGCCGCGGTCGCGGCAGGTGAACGCCTTGTCGACGTAGAAGGTGGGCAGCGGGCCGTAGGTGTTGTTGTGCGCGGCCAGCAAGGCCGTGTCGGCCGCGACCATGCCTTCGGCGCGCAGCAGGCGCGCATCGACCTGGCGCTGCTGCAGTGCCACGGCGCGCGCGGCGCGTTCAAGGCGGTGCGCCTTGATCTCGGCGCGGCGTTGCTTGTTGCTCTTCATGGCCTGTTTCTCCAACGATCGGCCGGGGCGCACGCCAACGGCCTTTGTCTAACCCTTCACGCAAACCACCTGCTTGAGCGTGTAAACCACCTCCACCAGGTCCTTCTGTGCCTCCATCACCGCGTCGATGTCCTTGTAGGCCATCGGGATCTCGTCGATCACGTCGGCGTCCTTGCGGCATTCGACGCCTTCGGTCGCGGCGATCTGGTCGGCGACGGTGAAGAGCTTCTTGGCTTTCGTCCGGCTCATCTTCCGGCCCGCGCCGTGGCTGCAGCTCATGAAGCTCTCGGGGTTGCCCTTGCCGCGCACGATGTAGCTCTTGGCGCCCATGCTGCCGGGGATGATCCCCAGCTCGCCGAGCTTGGCGCTCACCGCGCCCTTGCGGGTCACGAGCACGTCCTGCCCGAAGTGCGTCTCGCGGCTCACGTAGTTGTGGTGGCAGTTCACCGCTTCCACATGCGCCTCGAACGGCTTCGTGATGACCTTGCGCGCGGCCGCGACCACGCGCTGCATCATCACTTCGCGGTTCGCCCGTGCGAACTTCTGGGCCCAGCCCACCGCACGCACGTAGTCGCCGAAGTACTGGGCGCCTTCCTCGAAGTACGCCAGGTCCTGATCGGGCAGGTTGCGCTGGTGCAGCTGCGCGTCCTTCTTCGCGAGTTCGATGAAGTGCGTGCCGATGGCATTGCCCACGCCACGCGAACCCGAGTGCAGCATGAACCACACGGCGCCCGCTTCGTCGAGGCAGACCTCGATGAAGTGGTTGCCGGTACCCAGCGTTCCCAGGTGCTTGTGGTTGTTCGTGTTCTTGATGCGCGGATGGTCCTCGCAGATCAGCTCGAACTCGTCCACCAGCTTCGCCCACGCCGCATCGGTTTCATCGGGCGGCGTTTCCCACGAACCCTTGTCGCGGCCCATGCGCTTGGGGTTGCTTCCGTGCGGCACGGCCTTCTCGATCGCCGAACGCAGCGGGCCCAGGTTGTCGGGCAGGTCGCGTGCGTTGAGCGTGGTCTTGCAGGCCATCATTCCGCAGCCGATGTCCACGCCTACGGCGGCGGGGATGATGGCCTTGAAGGTCGGGATCACCGAACCCACGGTCGCACCGATGCCGTAGTGCACGTCGGGCATGGCCGCGATGTGCTTGAACACGATGGGCAGGCGCGCGGCGTTCTCGAGCTGCTTCTGCGCCTCGTCTTCCACGGGCACACCGTTCGTCCACATCTTCACGGGGACGCCGTTGGCAACTTCATGCAGTTTGTAGTTCGTCATTTTTCTTTCCTCGCTATCTCTATCTATTCTTCACACTCGTTTGGTGGACACGGCGGGATTCGAACCCGCATCAATACGGCGACCGTGGTGTTTGAATCCAGCGGCCCAGTCGACGATTGGAAACGCGCGCCAGTGACAGACCCGTCATCGGAGCCAGCACCTGCATCCTCAACCTTGCTCGTCGACCGACTTGCCCGCCGTACCTGGTCTTAGCCAGGCTGCCGGCAACTTCAAGCATTCTTGGCAGTGGCGCTCCCTTCTGTGCCTGCGTGCCCGTGTCTCTTTCTCTTTTCTCCACCGCTCAGGACCCGTTCGGCCGCAGCGTCACGAGTCCGTTGAGCACCTGGTCCAGCCCGCCGACCACCGAGATCTTGTCGATGCGCTCGGCCACGCGTTCCAGCGTCTCGAGTTCCTTCATGCGCAAGGCGACGGGGTTGCCCTCCATCACCTTGGCCGTGTTCAGCAGCGAGCGCGTGGCCGCGGTTTCCTCGCGGCGGCGGATCACGTTGGCCTGGGCCGACTTCTCGGCCTCCACCACCTGCGCGAGGATGGTCTTCATCTCGCCCGGCAGGATGATGTCCTTCACGCCCACGCTCTCCAGCACCAGGCCCGAACCCTCCAGCCGCTCACGCACCTGCGCCAGCACCGTCTGGTCGATGGCGGACTTGTTCTCCAGCAGCGCGTCGAGCGTCTGCTCGCCCACCGCCGCGCGCAGGCCGAACTGCAGCTCGCGGTACACATGCTCGGCCGGCTTGGGCATCTGCGCCAGGGCCTGGCGCACATCGGCGAAACGCCACACCGCCGACAGGTTCAGCCGCAGCCCCACCTTGTCGCGGGTCAGGATTTCCTGGCCGCTCACTTCCGCGATCTGCGAGCGCAGGTCCACGCTGGTCACGGCCACCTGCCGGTTGAAGCGCCAGAAGCCGTGGTTGCCCGGCGGCAGCAGCGCCTGCATCTGGCCTTCGAGGGTCAGCACGCCGGCGTGGAACTCGGGCACCTGCACCAGCAGCACGCCTTCGAGCCCCTGCACCGCACGCGGACGCAGCGCCACGCTCTGCAGCTTGGCCAGCAGCTCGGCCGGCAGGCGTGCATCGGCGGCCACGTCGATCACGTCGACGCGCTGCTCGCGCAGGCCGCGCCAGTAGAGCTTGCGGGTGGCGGGCGGCAGCACCTGCACCAGCACGCCGTCTTCATGGCGCAGGCCGACCTCGGTCTCGCCCAGCGACACCTGCACGAACTCGCGCTGCACCAGCTGCGGCTCGCGCGCCAGGAAGTAGTCGGCCAGCTCGTGCTCGAAGGCCGGCTCGGCCAGCGAGAAGCGCTCGAGCTGCACGGTGTCGAAGCCCGTGAACACACGGTGCTTGCCGGCGGCATACAGGCCCTCGAAATCGCCGTTGCGCAGCAGCAGCACGCGTTCGTTCTTCTTCACGGTGAATTGGGTGAATCCCAGCATTTTTTCTTCCTCTCTCTTCTTCTTCGTTGCGGTTGTCGTTCGTCTACGTTTCGTGTCGGGGCCCACGAAGGGCAGGCGGCGGGCACCGTGGCTTGCGAGGTCAGCAACGCAGCGGTCGACGGGTCGGTGCGGTGGCGCGGCCACTCGGGCTACGCCATCGCCTCCTTCTGCGTCGATGGCTGCATGCGGTTCCTTGCAGAACGCGCGATGCGCAAGCCGCCTGCACTGGCACGGTGTCGCTCGGCCGGGCCCTGCCCTGCGCCTCGCTCCGGTGTGCCGGGGCGGTGGGGCTTTCGCCCCCATCAAAGCGGCGGTGCGAACACCGCCGAAGGTTGTTTGCGGGAATCGAACCCGCCACGACGCGTGATTAGCACGGTGCTCCACCATGAGCAGACTGGATCAAGTCCAGTGACCAGCACAGTTCAACAGCGGCATACCGCGGACCCAAGAACAGGTCTGGCCTGCGGCACCGGGCCGCTTTCATGCGGCACCTGGGAGCGGATGAACTGCATCCGGACAGGTTCTCTATTGCAGCGAGCGTGCCAACTTGCGCGCACGGCGCCTGAAAACAGGGCGATGGCGATGCAAGTCATTGACCTGCAAGGGAAATTTCTTCTTCGCCCGATGTGACACGGCGCCCATCCCTTGCTAGCATTCGGATAATTTGTAGAATTTCAGCTAGTCTTTTATCCATGAAGCCCATCGTCGTCATCGGTTTCCTCGGCACCCAGCTCGATGCCGGCCAGGGCGCGGGTCGCTGGCACAAGTGGCGCCCCACGGTCTCGCTCGCGCAGCACGACGACATGGTGGTGGCGCGCATCGAGCTGCTGCACACGCGCAAGCACACGGCGCTGGCCGAGCTGGTGAAGGCCGACATCGCCGCCGTGTCGCCCGAGACCACCGTCCACCTCGTGCCCTTCGACCTCGAAGACCCGTGGGACTTCGGCGAGGTCTACACGCGCCTGTACGACTGGGCGCGCGCCTACCCCTTCCAGCCCGAGCGCGAGCAGTACTGGACGCACATCACCACGGGCACGCACGTGGCGCAGATCTGCATGTTCCTGCTGTCGGAATCGCGCGTGGTGCCGGGCGTGCTGGCCCAGACCTCGCCGCCGCGCAAGCAGCGCCAGGGCGACGCCGGCAAGGTCGCGCTGATCGACCTCGACCTGTCGCGCTACGACCCGATCGCGCGCCGCTTCGACGCCGACCAGCGCGACGCGGTCGCCTTCTTGAAGAGCGGCATCGCCACGCGCAATGCGCGCTTCAACGCGCTCATCGACGAGATCGAGCGCGTGGCCGTGCGCTCGCGCGCACCCATCCTGCTGGTGGGGCCGACGGGCGCGGGCAAGTCGTTCCTGGCGCGCCGCATGTTCGAGCTGAAGCAGGCGCGCCACCAGGTGACGGGGCCGTTCGTCGAGGTGAACTGCGCCACGCTGCGCGGCGACGGCGCGGCCTCCACGCTGTTCGGGCACAAGAAGGGTTCGTTCACCGGTGCGGCGAGCGACCGCGCGGGGCTGCTGCGCACCGCGCACCAGGGCGCACTGTTCCTCGACGAGATCGGCGAGCTGGGCCTGGACGAACAGGCGATGCTGCTCAAGGCCATCGAGGAAAAACGCTTCTTCCCCGTGGGCGCCGACAAGGAAGTGGAGAGCGACTTCCAGCTCATCGCCGGCACCCACCGCGACCTGCGCCGCGACGTGGCACAAGGGCGCTTTCGCGAAGACCTGTTCGCGCGCATCAACCTCTGGACCTACGACCTGCCCGGCCTCGCACAGCGGCCCGAGGACATCGAGCCCAACCTCGACCACCTGCTGGCCCTGCACGCGGCCGAGAACCACCGCGTGGTGCGCTTCAACGCCGAGGCGCGCACGGCCTACCTGCGCTTTGCGCAGAGCAGCGAGGCGCTCTGGCGCGGCAACTTCCGCGATCTGTCGGCGAGCGTGACGCGGCTTGCCACGCTGGCCGACGGCGGGCGCATCGCCGTCGCGCTGGTTGAGGCGGAGATCGCGCGGCTGCGCTGGCTGTGGAAGCATGAGGGCATGGGCACATCGGTGGCTGCGGCGGGCGACGACGTCGACCTGGAAGCCTTGCTCGGCGAAGAGAAATTCGCCGCGCTCGATCTGTTCGATCGCCTGCAGCTCGAAGCGGTGGTGCGCGTGTGTCGGCCGGCGCGCAGCTTGTCGGAGGCGGGGCGCCAGCTGTTCCAGGCCTCACGGACGCAGCGCAGCGTGGTCAACGATGCAGACCGGCTGCGCAAGTACCTAGCCAAGATGGGGCTGGACTGGGGCCGGATTTCAACGCTTGCGAAGCACTGAGGAGAACCTGTCCATGTTCGACTTCTTGAAGAAAGCCCCCAAGGAAGAGCCCGCCAGGAGGGCGTCGCCCGACCATTCCGCCGTCGAGATCAACGACGCCAGGTTGCGTACCGGCAAGGAACTGCGCGCGGTCTTGTACCTGTACGGGGACAGCACGTACATCGTCTCCTCGACCACGAGCATCGCCGAGACCGGCACGCCCATCGTGCTCGACGCATCGGCGCCCGACGACCAGATCGGGCTGGCCATCTGCGACAAGCTACTGGATGCCTGGCAGCACGATCTGGGAGACCTTCGAGCTCACAAGCAGGACGACTGGCAGGTGCTCAAGGCCTCTGGTGCAAAGACCGGCAGGCAGTTCAACGAGAACGCGCTGTACATGGTCATCGAAACCATCAACAGCGCCATCCGCTTCCAGATGCGCTACCGGGTCCCCTGGAGCCGGACTTCCACGCGGGCGCCGTCTTGTCGAATGGGGTGGAACACGAACAGATCGGCATCACCGTCCGACGGCTGGTGGTCGCCGCGAAAGCACTGCGGGAGGCCGATTTCTTTTGAGGCAGAAGGCGCCTTCGTCGCCGCGTTTTCCGGGAGCGAATCCGGACATCGATGGGCTATCCTCCGCCCGATGCCCATCTCCGCATTCGCCGTGAAGGTTCCCGCGGCTGAAACCATCGCCGCAGACCTTCGCCGCCGCTTCGACCCCACCGTGGCACTCGGCGTGCCCGCGCACATCACGCTGCTCGTTCCTTTCATGGACCCCGCGTTGATCACCGACGAGGTGCTCGATCGCGCGCGGCGCGTGCTGCAACGCACGGCGCCGTTCTCGTTCGTGCTCGGCAAGGTCGGGCGCTTTCCCGAGACGGCCTACCTCGCACCGGAGCCCGCTGCGCCGTTCATCGAGATGACGCGTGCGCTGGTGAAAGAGTTTCCCGAATTCCCGCCGTACGACGGCTTGCATGACGACATCATTCCGCATCTGTCGGTGGCGCACGGCAACGCGCTGCATGCGGAAGAAGCGGCCATCGAGCTGCAGGCGCGGCTGCTTGCGTCGGGGCCGGTGCAGGCGCGCTGCACGGAGATCGCGCTCTTCGAGAACGCGTCGGGGCGCTGGATGGACATGCACGTCTTCCCACTCACCGGCCCCGCGACGATCCTTCGCCCATGACCGAGATCTACATCAGCACCGACGTCGAAACCGACGGCCCCATCCCCGGCCCGCACTCGATGCTCAGCTTCGGCTCGGCCGCCTACACGGCCGACAAGCAACTGGTGTCCACCTTCAGCGCCAACCTGCACACGCTGCCCGGTGCCGAGGCCGACCCGAAGACGGCCGCCTGGTGGCAGACGCAGCCCGAGGCCTGGGCCGCGTGTCGCACCGACCTGCAAGACCCGACGCACGCCATGAAGAACTACGTCGCGTGGCTCAAGGGATTGAAGGCGCGGCCGGTGTTCGTGGCGTACCCGGCGGGCTTCGACTTCCTGTTCGTCTACTGGTACCTGATGCGCTTCGCGGGCGAGAGCCCGTTCAGCCATTCGGCGCTCGACATGAAGAGCTTCGCGATGGCCCTGCTGAAGATCGGCTACCGCGACAGCACCAAGCGCGCGATGCCGCGCCGCTGGTTCGACGCCGGGTTGCCGCACACGCACGTGGCGCTGGACGACGCCATTGAGCAAGGCGCCCTCTTCTGCAACATGCTCGCCGAAAGCCGGCGGGCCGGCGGACCGCAGGCATGACGACCACCACCACCGCACCCGCTCGCCGCTGGTGGATGTCGCTCGCCGCCCTGCCCCTCTTCCTGCTCGGCGGCTGCGTACAGTCGATGTTCTATTACCCCGACCGCGTGCGCTACGAAACGCCCGACGCGCTGGGCCTGCGCTACGAGAACGTGCGCTTCACCAGCGCCGACGGCACGCGCCTGAGCGGCTGGTTCATTCCCGCCGCAGGCCGGGCCGACCCGAAAGCGGCCAAGGGCACGGTGGTGCACTTCCACGGCAACGCGCAGAACATGAGCAGCCACTGGCGTTTCGTGGCGTGGCTGCCCGCGCAGGACTACAACGTCTTCGTGTTCGACTACCGCGGCTATGGCGAATCGGACGGCGAGCCCGAACCCCGCGGCGTGTTCGAGGATTCGAACGCCGCGCTCGACCATGTGCGCGCCCGCGCGGACGTCGATGCGTCGCGGCTGTTCGTCTTCGGGCAGAGCCTGGGCGGCACGAACGCGATCGCGGCCGTGGGGTCGGGCAACCGGGCCGGCGTGAAGGCGGTGGCGATCGAGTCGACCTTCTATTCGTACCGCTCGATCGCCAACGACAAGCTGCCGGGCGCCGGCCTGCTGGTGCGCGACGACTACGCGGCCTCGAAGTTCGTCGCGGCCATCGCGCCGATTCCGCTGCTGCTGATTCACGGCACGGCCGACGCGGTGATTCCGCACGGCCACTCGCAACGCCTGCTGGCCGACGCGAAAGAACCCAAGCAGCTGATCGAAGTGCCGGGCGCCGGCCACCTCGAACCGATGGCGGCGCCGCGCTTCGGCACCACCTACCGGCAAGCCCTCACCACCTTCTTCGACAGCGCCCCGGCGCTGCCTTCCCGCCCATGAAACACTTCGATGAAGCCGCCACCGCCGCACCCCTGGGTTTCGAGCGGCTGGTACCCGCGCTGCGCGCCGCCTTCGCGGCCGAGGCGCAGGTGCCGCCGCGCCACGTGCACAGCATCGAGACGGGCGGCGACGCGGCCACGCGCGGCACGGTGCTGATCATGCCGGCGTGGAGCGACGCGGGCTTCCTGGGCATCAAGACGATCAACATCTTTCCGGGCAACGGCGCGCGCGGCCTGCCGGGGCTGCACGCGACCTACGTGCTGTACGACGCACGCACCGGCGTGCCGCTGGCGATGATGGACGGCAACGAGATCACGGCGCGGCGCACGGCGGCCGCATCGGCGCTGGGCGCCTCGTTCCTGGCTCGCGCCGATGCGCGCAAGCTGCTGGTGCTGGGCACCGGCCGCATCGCGCGCATGCTGCCCGCCGCGCACGCGAGCGTGCGACCCATCGACGAGGTGTGGGTGTGGAACCACCGGCCGGAAGGCGCCGAGGCGCTGGCCGAGCAATGGCGCAGTGAAGGATGGAACGCGCAGGCGGCCGGCACCGACCTCGAAGCGGCCGTGCGCAATGCCGACATCGTGAGCTGCGCCACGCTGGCGACCACGCCGCTGGTGCGCGGCGAATGGCTCGCACCGGGCGCGCACCTGGACCTGATCGGCAGCTTCACGCCCGCGATGCGCGAAGCCGATGTGCAGTGTTTCGACGGCACGCGCACCTTCATCGACACGCCCGAAGCCTTGCAGAAGGCCGGCGACCTGCTCGACGCGATCGCGGCCGGCACCTTGCGTGCCGACGCGGTGCAGGGCACGCTCGCCGAGCTGTGCCGTGGCACGCGGCCCGGGCGCACGGGCGATGCCGAGCGCACGGTGTTCAAGGCCGTGGGCAGTGCGCTCGAAGACCTGAGCGCGGCCACGCTGGTGTGGCAGGCGCGCGCGAACCCCTGAGGTCCGCACGGCCCGCCACGGTCGCCGCCAGCGTCAGAACGTCACGTTCGCCGACAGCCAGATCGTGCGTCCGGCCGGCGTGGTGCCCGCCACCGACGCGCCGCCCTGGAAGTACTCGTTGACCCAGGCCGAGGTGCCGGCCAGGTTCACCTGCTGGAACTTGCGGAAGTCCTTGTTGAACAGGTTGTTGATGTTGGCGTTCAGGCGCACGTTCTTCGACACCTGGTAGGAGCCGCCGAGGTGGAACAGGTGGTAGGCCTTGATGTCGCCCACCGCGCGGTAGATCGCCAGGTTGTTGCCCGTGAGCCGCGCCGGGTCGCCGGTGAAGCGCGGGCTCTTGCCGCGGTACTCGCCGCGCAGCCAGAAGCGCCACTTGGCGTCGGGGTTCCAGTCGAGCTGCGCATGCAGCAGGTGGCGCGCGGTGTCGGCCAGCTTGCCATTCTTCACGCCGCCCTCGATCACTTCGCTGTCGGTCCAGGTGTAGCCCGCCTTCAGGCCCCAGGCCTTGGTGAGCTGCACGCGGCTGCTCAGTTCCATGCCCCAGGTCTTGGCCTGGTCGACGTTGACCGAGTAGTTGGCGGTCGGGTCGACCACGCAGCTGGAGATGCGCGCCACGCTGCAGTCGCCGCCGCTGGCGATCTTGTCCTTCACCTTGTTGTGGAACAGGGTCGCCGACGCGGTCAGGCCCTTCTGGTTGTTGAACAGCGCCGACAACTCGGTGCTGGTGCTGGTCTCGGGCTTGAGGTTCGGGTTGCCGATGTTGAGCGTGGCGCCCTGGCCGCTCACGCCGCTGATGCCGTCGATCAGCTGGTTCAGGCGCGGCGCGCGAAAGCCCTTGCTGACGCCGCCCTTGAAGGTCCACTGCGGCGTGGCATCCCAGACCAGGTAACCGCGCGGGCTCACGTGGCCGCCGAAGGCGCTGTGGTGGTCGTAGCGCCCACCCAGCGTGGCGGTGAGGCCGGGCGCGAGGCGCCATTCGTCTTCGGCGAACAGCGCCCACATGGTCTGGCTCTGCGAGCGCGGCAGCAGGCCGTCGACCAGCTTGGCGTCCCACCACTGGCCGCCGACGGTCAGCACGTGGGCGTCGCCCACCGGCGCGACGAGCTTGCTGTCGAGCACGAGGTTGGTGGTCTTGAGTTCGCGTTCGCGGCCGCGGTCGGCTTCGCTCAGCCAGTACACGGTGCGGCGGGCCGCGGCATTGCGCGGAATGGCACCGCCGGGAATCGTGCGGCCGACGGTCTCGGTGGTGGTGTGCATCAGGCTGCTTTCCACCGTGCCGAAGCCCAGGCGCCCGGTGTGACCGATGGCGACCTGGTCGCGGTTGAAGCGCAGCGCGTCCAGGTAGCCCGGCGGGTTGTTGCCGGTGCGGTTGGGCGCGGCGGCGTCGCGCGTGCCCAGGCGGCCGTCTTCGTTGTCGTACCAGCTGCGGCCCGATTCCACGTCGAGCCAGATGTCGTGCTGGCGGTTGGGCGTGAGCATCAAACGGCCGCCCACGCTGTGCTGGCGGCTCTCGGCGGGCGCGGGGTTGCGGGCCGTCGCGGGCTGCGCCTGGCCGGGGGCCAGCACCCAGTCGGCGGCTTCGCGGCGGTAGATGTTGCCGCGCAGGGTCAGGCCCAGCAGGTCGGTGGCGACGGGGCCGCTCAGGTAGACGCTGGAGCGCGTCTGCGAACCCCACTCGCTGTCCTGCGGAATGCCGGTTTCCATCGTGACCTGGCCGCCCCATTCGCGCGCCACCTTGCGCGTGATGATGTTGACCACGCCGCCCATGGCGTCGGAGCCGTACAGCGTCGACATCGGGCCGCGGATGACCTCGATGCGCTCGATGGCCGCCAGCGGCGGCATGAAGCTGGTGTGCGCGGCGCCGAAGCCGTTGGGCGTCACGTCGCCGGCCACGTTCTGGCGCCGGCCGTCGATGAGGATCAGCGTGTAGTCGCTGGGCATGCCGCGGATCGAGATGTCCAGGCCCCCGGTCTTGCCGGTGGCACCGCCCACGTCGATGCCTTCGACGTTCTGCAGCGCCTCGGCCAGGTCGCGGAACTGGCGCGTTTCCAGCTCCTGGCGCGTGATCACCGAAATGGAAGCGGGCGCGTCCTTGAGTTCCTGCTCGAAGCCAGTCGCGCTGACGACGACCTCGCGCAGTTGTTGTTCAGCGGGCGTCTGGGCGAACAGGGCGGGAGAAAAAAGGGATGCGGCGGCCAGCGCCAGCACCGACGGACGCGGCCGACGGCCGCAACGCGAGAACAACATGCAAAAACTCCACGGAAAACGGCAGGAAAAACAGGGCCGCTCTCGGATGCGTTGTTGTTGTTGCGTACCAACTGATCAGCATCAATTGTATTGAGAATGCAAACAAATATTATTTGCATCCAGAACCACCAAAGGGACATTGCGAGAGGCCGATGGCGCTTCGTGTAGGCACTGCTTCCGGCCGCCCCGGGCAAACCCCATGTAGCCGAAAGTTCACCTTGAATTAGGGGGGCGGATACGTCATCTGGCGAATAGCGACCCGCGAAGGGCGCCGCTAATCTGGAACAAGAAAAAAGAGAGGTCCGCCATGCTCACCATCCTTCAGAAAGCCGTGATCCTCGGGAAGGCCGGCGTCGAGGTACCGGCCCGCCCGGTGGACGACCTGTCGACGCCGATGGCCACCGGCTCGCCGGTCAAGGCGGAAGGCGTGTCGCAGAAGGCGCACGAGTGGGCACGGGCCGTCGAGACCCTGTACGTCAGCTACGTCGCGGCGCGCGCCGCGAAGAGCCTGCGCGATGCCGAAGAGGCGCGGCAGTCGGTGATGCTGCGAAAGCTGTCAGCTGCGGTGCAGGCCTAAGCACCGGTCGTCCCCATTGCCTTGGAGTTCTAGCTTGGCGTCAAGCGCGCAAGCAGACGCGCAACCTGCCCTAGTTGTCCTTCACGATCTTCCAACTCTTGCCCTCATCCACGGATCGGACGATGGCGTTGTCGGGCAGGAAGGCCAGAAGCGAACCATCGGCCCGGTCCACCATCATCTGGCGGACGGCATAAGCGCCTGTCAGCCCAGGTGAACTGCCGGTATGCGCCCAGCTCTTTCCGCCATCGCGCGTCGTCATCAACCCGAGCGGTCCAGGGAGCAAACCGGGCGCGATGGGTGCAACGGCGTAAGCGGTTTGCGCATCCTTGAATGCAATCGCGACCACGAACCGGCTGGTATCCAGATCGGCCCATGTCTTGCCCGTGTCCTTCGAAAGCAGCGTGGTCTTGGTCACGAGCATGGTCTGTGAAATCAAGGTGCCGTCGGGCAGCGCGTTCACGTCGATCGTCGACTGACCATTGCTCGTTCGCGTGATGGACTTACCGTCCGTGATGTGAAGATCCCCGTTGGGCATCATGACGCCGGCTGCATCCGGAAGGCTGACGGTCATCGTTCGCATCCACGGCACATTGATCGAACGGGTGTCGGGAAACTCACCCAGCTTGCGCCATTTGCCGCTGTCGACGTCTTCTGCGACATAGGTCGACCAGAGCCCCTCGCGGCGCGAGAAGACAACAAGACTGCCGTCGCGCAAGGGATGCGCCAGTTGTATGAGGCCGGTATCGGGAGGGGTCAAGCTCTTCCAGGTGCGTCCTTCGTCAACCGAATGACGCAACAGCCCCTCTTCGCCGGCCGCCAGGAGGCCACCGCGAAACGGCCGCACCGACAGCACTTCGCGCCAGCTCCCGACATCCAGCTCTTTCCACCGCATCTCGCCGGCCTTGCGCCACAGCACCTTGCCCACCTTGCTACCGGCCATGAATTCACCATCGGCCGTTTGCGCCAGCCCGTTCCAAAGCGACGCGCTTCGCTTGACCTCGGAGGCCAATGCCGCGCGCCGCTCGAGGTCGATGGTGGGAAGGAAGCTGTGCGTGGGGTGGCCCTGGGTCTGCGCAGCCAGTGCGGGATAGAGCGTCTCGAACGTTTGTCGCAGCTCTGCTTCCGGCGGCACATAGGCCACCACGAAGCGGGTACCCATTCGGGGCTGTATCAGAAGCGTGCCCAGCAAGGTGACTTCGCCTTTCACCACATCGAAGCTGCCGAATTTCGCGTCGATGGGAAAGGTGTAGGTCACGTTGCCGCGATTGCCCCCGGCCGTCTTGATCACGTACCGGCCCGGAATCACCATGCCGCTGAAAACCGCCGTGGTGTAGGTGGCATGCCGGGTGCGAACCAGGGTGACTAGGTCACGCCCGGTCTGCTTCTCACCCGCCGCCAGCACGCGCTCCAGGTGCAGTATCGAGAGGGTCTCGGCAGGATCGTTTTCGCCTGGGCTGTTCGTGATGAGCTTCACGACCACGGCGCCCTCTTGCCCCGTCAATGTCTGCTGGGGCGCAATAGGTGCCGTGTTACAGGCAGCAAGCACCGCCAACGCGGCAGCGAGGACAAAGTGGTGGAACACGCGTTGAAGCAGCGAAGGACTCGATCTCACAGGTTTTTCCTTGTTGTCATGTTCAGGGGAAGACAGTCGGCCCATCACTCACTGCAATGGCCGCATGCGAAGCACGAAGACCGGTGGCACCCGCCCGCTCACGTCGAGTGGGAGGCGCTCTGTCTTCAACACCCCACGAAGGGCCGCCGCATCCCAGTCCGGAAAGCCGCTGGGTTTCTCCACGATGGCACCGAGTACCCGACCATCGGGCGCCAGCTGTGCGTTGATATCGACCGCGGGGTTTCCGGTCAGCGGCGAAACGTCGAAGACGATGTTCGGTCGAATGACCTTGGCGACGCGCTCCGCCCAACTCAACTCACTGTCCGCCCTGACGGCGGGTCTTGCAGGCAACCCCAGCCGCCGGCGTGCAAGTGCTGACTCGGCCTCGTTGGCGAGCGCCAACAACCTGGCCTTGCAGGCCGCGCCTGCGTGCTTTTCCCAGCCTTCTTCAAGCAGTTGCTCGGGCGGTGTCTGGATGGGAAGAGAAGCGAAAAGAGCAGCCTCGGATGGACACGCCTTGACCAATTGCATGGCCGCCGCTGCGGGCTCCCGCATGCCTGAAGCGGCCTCCTGCAACCAGACGGCCGGCGTCGAGGTTTCCAGCGACACGTAGGTCAGGAACTTCCGGTCGGGCAGCCACAGTGGCATCAACAGAGGCTTCGGAGAACTCAGCGCAGCCTGTTCATTGGCACCGTCGCTGTCGCTGATCGACATGACATAGCGCGTGCCTTTGAGGCTGATCTTGACGCGCCTGTCGAGGAAACCGCCTTTGACGCCAGTCAGCTTCTCCTGGACGAAGTTCGCAATCGCATGCGCAACGAGGCGTCGATCTTCGACGGGTTGATCGAACTGCAACCCGCCGAGCTCCTGGCGCGCGACGACATCCCATATCCGAACCTGCGCGATCACCCGGCCGTCCGGGCGAATCTCGACGCGCCCACCTATCGCGGCGCTCGCACCACGCGCCCGCCAAGCAGCCCAATCGGGCATGTCGAAAGCGCCCAGCTTCGCTCCGCTGGCGTCGAATGTTCCGATGGATGTTCCGCCTCGCCGAAGGTCTGCCCGCAGCACCTCGACGAACAGGTTCGCCGTCTCGGCATCGCCATAGAAAGACCCGATGCCGAGCCTGATCGGCGACACCACCGAGGCGTCGCCGGAAGGGATGGCCGCAGGCGTTATGCACGCGGCAGCACCGATACCCAGACAAATTGTGGCCACCAGCAGCCGACCCCATCGGCATGCCATCGTGCAGACAGCCGGTGCATCTCCTCCCATGCGCTTCTTCCCCTTGTTGCTTTTTTTTCTTTCAGGCGGGCTCAAGCCTCGCCATCGAAGAACATACATTCGGCAACAATCAAAAGCAAGCTCGGGTCTTCATCCACCGTGGGGCGTCATCGCCGCATGCGCGTTCTGCGCTAGCCTGCGACCTCCTTCATCCACAAGAGAAAGGCGCAGACGCACCATGGGACTGTTCGATTTCCTGAAGAAGAAAAAGGAACCGGAAGTAGAAATGCCGTCGACGCTCGAAGCCGGCATGGCCTCGCAGGCGGAAGACTTCATCGGAGCTTTTTCGCAACCCGGCACGCCCATCGACGGCGCGGCGCTCGACTACTCCGAAGCCTCGCTGGTGCTGGTCGACCAGGTGCTCGAAGACTTCTTCCAGCAGCAGGCGCCCTTGCCCGACGACCTGCACTTCCTGGCGTCGGCCTACGTGTTCGAAACCGCACGCCGCGAGTTCGGCGGACGCTACCTGCGCGGCGACGACGACAACCCCTTCGTTCTCGTGATCGGCCCCGACAGCGCACAGGTCGGCGTCTGCGCGATGGCCAAGGTGCGCGGGCGCGCCGTCAACGGGCCGGAAGACAGCCTGGCGTTCTTCTACGCCGGCATCGCGCCCGTGGTGCAACGCGGCGTGAGCGCCACGCTGATCTGACACAGCGACCGCAGCGGCATCACAGCCCGCTGCTACCCACTGCAGCCTCCCCCTTCGAATAATGCGGCGACGGCCGGCGCGCCCCCTGCGCCGGCCGGTTTCGCTACACCTCATCCGAAGGAGACAAACCCGATGGCTCGCAAGATCCTGATGCTCTGCGGCGACTACGCCGAAGACTACGAAACCATGGTGCCGTTCCAGACCCTGCTGGCCGTCGGCCACACCGTGCATGCGGTGGCGCCCGACAAGAAGGCCGGCGACTGGGTGCACACCGCCATCCACGACTTCGAAGGCGCGCAGACCTACAGCGAGAAGCCGGGCCACCGCTTCACGCTGAACGCGACCTTCGACGACGTGCGCCCCGAGGCCTACGACGCGCTCGTGATCCCCGGCGGCCGTGCGCCCGAGTACCTGCGCATGCACCCCCGCGTGGTCGAGATCGCGCGCCACTTCCTGGCCACCGACAAGCCGGTGGCCGCCGTCTGCCACGGCGCGCAGCTGCTCGCGGCCACGGGCCTCATCAAGGGCCGCAAGGTGTCGGCGTATCCGGCCTGCCAGGTCGAGGTGGAGCTGGCCGGCGCCGAGTACATGGGCATCCCGGTCGACCAGGCCGTGACCGACCGCAACCTCGTCACCGCACCGGCCTGGCCGGCGCATCCGGCGTGGCTGTCGCAATTCCTGGTGGTGCTCGGCACCCGCATCGATCACTGACCTGAACGGATGGACGCGGGCGGCGCTACAGTGCCGCGTCGCCCCGATTCACCCTGCCTCTCGAGGAGATGGCCCATGTGCGAAGTCTTCATCAGCGCCGATCCGCAAAGCTACGACGCGCGCACGCGCTCGGTGCGGCTGCACGGCGTGGTCACCAGCATCCGGCTTGAGAACCTGTTCTGGCAGGTGCTCGAAGAGATCGCCCAGCGCGACGGCATGGCCGTGGTGCAGCTCATCGAGCGGCTGTACGACGAGCTGGTGGCGGCGCGCGCCGAGGTCGGCAACTTCGCGTCGTTCCTGCGGGTGTGCGCGTTGCGCTACGAGGCGATGGTGGCGCAGGGGCGGATTCCGGCCGACACCTCGGTCGCGATCCGCTCGCTCGATGCGAACGCCGTGTTGCATGAACTGCCGCAGGGGTGGGGACGGCCGTCGCCTGCGCAGCCGCCGGGCGAGACGCGCGTGCACACGCTCCACGCCGCCGTGCGGCGGCATGCGTAGACGCCGCCCGGCGCACGAGATCACCAGCGCATCTTCACGCCGACGCTCGCATTGACCCCGCTCTTGATGCGCGAGTCGCCGCCGGAGCCCGCCCACAGCTTGCCCAGCTCCACATACACGCTGGTGTTCTCGGCCACCTGCAGCGTGGCCCCCGCCGCCAGCTCGGTGCTGCGGCCGCCGGTGCGCGTCGCGATGTCCGTGACCCCGGCCGGGCCGACAAAGCGGGTGACGTCGGTGCCGCTGCTGCTGCGGTAGAAGTTGACCCGCACATAGGGCTGCAGCAGCCCGGCGCTGGTGACGAACTCGCCCTTCACGCGCAGACCGGCGCGTGCCTGCCAGCCGTTGTGGCTCTTCTGCTGCACGAGCGCGCCGGAGATGCCTGTGTCGCTCAGGCTCACGCGCTGGTGCACCAGCTGCACCTGCGGCTCGAGGGTCCAGTTCTGTGCAATGGGAATCGACTTCCCCACCTCGATGGACGCCAGCAGGCTGTTGCCCTTGCCGCCCCTGGAGAGGCCCAGTGCAGGCAAGGCGCTGTAGCGGTGACGCCCGGCCTGCAGCACGCCATCGACGTACACGCCGCTGGGGCTGTGCGTCCAGGTGGCATAGGCGCCCAGGAACTCGCTCTTCTGGTTGTTGCTGCCCACCCCGAGGTTCGCCAGGCCGCTGGCAAAGCCGTTCACGCGCATGTCGCCGTCGAGCTGGCCGACGTACACGCCCGCGCGCCAGTCGGGGGTGGCCCACAGGTCGGTGCCGGCCTGGAAGCCCGTGAGGCGCCCCTTGCTCGTGGGGCTCACGGTGCCGCCCTGCCCGATGGTGCGGTCGGTGCTGATGATGCGGCCCCACGCCTCGCGGTAGCCCTGCGCGGGCTTGGCCGGGTTCGCGCCCGCGACGAGGTCCTCGCCCATGCGCAGGCGCCTGTTGCCGAGCATCGCGAAGCTGGCCTGGCGCAGCTGCTCGGGCAGCGCGGCGTACAGCGGCACTTCGGCGCGGTAGGTGGGCACGACGAGCACGGGCACGCCGCCTGTGCCGCCGGTGCCCGAGCCGCCACCGCCGGCAGACGGCGTGACGGGTGGGACAGGCGTCACGGGCGTCACTGGTGTCACGGGTGCCGCGGTCGAGCGCAGGTACCAGTTCTCACCCGCGCCGACGGCGTCGGCCGCATGCAGCCGGTACTCGTAGGCGCCCGCATCGACGTGCGTGCCGGCCAGCACGAAGGCGTTCTTGGTCGTCTGCGCGGTGGTGGTCGCGCCGTTGAGGGCGCTGATCACCTCGATGCCGTTGCCGGTGGTGAGCGCGCCCAGGCCACCCAGATTGGTGATCTGCACATTCGTCGTGCCGCTGGCGACGGCGGTGGCGCCGCTCAGGATGAGCCGGTCGCTCGCGCTCGCGCTGCCGCCCAGCGCGGTGCCCAGCCGCAGCGTGCCGCCGTTGCCGCCCCACGGGCCGGTGACGGTGAGCGTGGTGCCGGGTACCGCGCCCACCAGCGACACCGTGCCGCTGTGGGCCATCGACGCGAGGGTCTGGCTGTTGCCGGCCAGGTCGAGCGTCGCACCGGTGGCCACGGTGAAGGGGCTCACGCTGCTGAGCACGTTGGCGGCGCCGGCGCGCAGGGTGCCCGCTGCGACGTTGGTGGCGCCCGAGTGGGTGTCGGCACCGCTCAGCGTCAGCACGCCCGCGCCGATCTTCACGAGGTCGCTGGCGCCGGAGATCGCACCCGTCCACGCCAGGTTGTTCCCGTTGGTGTCGATGGTGCCCGTGCCGCCCAGCAGCAGGGCGTTGCTGACGCTGAGGCCGCTGGCGCCCGCGATGACGCTGGCGGTCGCGCCCGCGCCGATCGAGATCGCGCCCGTCATCGACGAGCCCGTGTTCAGCCGGAGGCTGTTGGTGCCGCCCGTGAACGCGACCGCCGCGGCGCGCGTGATGCCGTCGCCGCCCAGGCCGCCCGTGATGGTTCCGCCGTTGGTCAGCGCGAGGTTCGCGCCCGTCACCCCGACGCCGCCCACGCCGTTGGCACCGCTCGGGCCGCCGTTGCTGTTGGCCCCGCCGACGCCGCCTGCCCCACCGGCGATGGTGCCGGTGTTGGTGACGGTTGCGCCCGCGCCGGTCGATGCGAGGCCCGCCCCGCCATCTCCGCCGCTGCCCGGTGAGCCGGTACCGCCCGCTCCGCCGCCGGCCGCACCGCCCGCGCCCCCGGCGCCGCCCGTGATCGCGCCGGAGTTGCTGACGGTGACGGCAACACCCGTCAACGTCGCGCCGATGCCCCCTGCACCGCCGCCGCCGCCCGAGGCGTTGGCACGGGAGCCCGGCAATTCGGAACCACCGGCGCCACCCGCCCCGCCCGTGAGGGGCCCGGTGTTGGTGAAGCCGAGCCCCGGGTTGGTCGCGTTCAGGTAGAAGCCGCCGCCCCCGCTGCCGCCGCCGCCGCCCTGCGAGAAGGCGTCGCCGCCCTTGCCACCGGCGCCGCCCGTGGAAGACCCCGTGGCCGTGTAGCTGCCGAGCGGGCCGCTCAGGATCGAGCCGTAGCCGCCCGCGCCGCCGCCGCCCGCGGCCCAGTACCCGTTGCCACCCGCGCCGCCGATGCCGCCGGTGTAGCTGTCGGGCGAGTTGGCCACGTTGTTGCCGATCGACATCCCCTGGAAGCCGCCGCCGCCCCCGCCGCCATAGCCGTTGCCATTGCCCGGGTCGCCGGTCTGCGCCTGGCCCGCGCCGCCGGCGTCGCCCTGGAACGCACCGGGGCCGGTGGGCGTGCTGGTGGTGCCGGCCGCGCCGCCGGTGCCCGGCGTGGCACCGCCGAAGCTGCCGATGTTGGCGTTGGCCCCGGCAGTGACGCCACCCGGCGTCGACGATCCGCCCGCGCCGCCGAAGGCATTGACCGTGGTGTCGTTGAGCGCGCCGCTGCCGCCCGTGCCGTTGCTGCCGCCGGCGCCCCCGTTCAGCGACGTGTCCCCGACCGGCTGGCCGCCCGCGCCGCCGGCCGCGAGCACCGGCACGACGCAGACCCACAGCGCAGCCGTTGCCGCCGCTGCCGCCACCGCGCGCACGCCGCCCCCGCTGCACGATCGCGCGCGGCCGCGCGCGATTTCCGGCGCGGCCACCCAGGTGCCGACGGTGGGACTCCACAGGGTTCGGAAGATCTTGTTCATGACTTCAACTCCCTTTTCGCCACGGGGCGACGATTTCGGATTTGCAAGTCAAAAATGTAAGAACGGGTGCCAGTTACGTGTATCCCTGCAAGGGGGTACCGTGAAGCGGGAGCGATCCGCCGAAGGCGGGGCCGCGTCGCCTCTGTCAGGGCGTGCGGTAGACGGTCTACCCAGGCGCGTATCCGTACGTAACATGTGACTTTGGGACAGCACAAATCATTCGGCCGACGCGCCCCAAAAAAAGAAAAGGCACCCTCGCGGGTGCCTTGTTCGTTGCAGATGCCGCGCCGAGCGCGAGCGATCAGTCCAGCGACACGTTCGCCTTGCGGATCACGTCGGTGAAGCGCTTCGTTTCCGTCGCCACGAACTGGTCGAACTGCGGGCGCGTGGTCGGGAACGGCTCGTAGCCGAAGCTCTTGAACTTCTCCAGCACGTCGGGTTCGGCCAGGCCCTTCTCGATGTCGCGCTTGATCTTCTCCGTCACCGAAGCGGGCAGGCCCTTGGGCACGGCGATGGCGTTCCAGCCGATGACCTCGAAGCCCTTCGGGCCGCCCGATTCGCCCACGGTCGGCACGTCGGGGAAGGCGGCGTTGCGCTGGGGCGCGGCCACAGCCAGGAAGCGCAGCTTGTTGGCGCGCTGCAGCGGGCCGGCGGTGGCACTGCTGCCCAGCGCAAAGGCCAGCTCGCCGGTGGCGACCGAGGTGTACAGCTGCGTGGTCTCCTTGTAGATCACGTGCTCCATCTGCGTGCCGGTGGCCGACTCGAACAGCTCCGAGCCCAGGTGCACCGGGTTGCCGACCGACCACGAGCCGTAGTCCAGCTTGCCGGGGTTGGCCTTGGCGTCGGCGATGAGGTCGCCCACGGTCTTGTACTTGCTGTTGGTGGCGACGGTGAAGAAGAAGTAGGTCTTGAACAGCGGCAGCAGCGCGTCGAAATCCTTCGAGGCGTCGTACGGCAGCTTCTTGAACAGCGCCGGGTACGCGGCCAGGTGCACGTTGTCGAGCACGATGATGTCGTGGCCGTCTTTCGCACCGCGCTTGAAGGCGTCGATGGCGATGAAGCCGTTGCCGCCCGGGCGGTTCTCCACCACCACCGGCTGGCCCCAGGCGCGCGAGAGCTTGTCGGCCACGAGGCGGGCCACGCCGTCCGGGCCACCGCCGACCGGGAACGGCGTGATGATGCGCACGGGCTTGGTCGGGAAGGCTGCGGGCTGCTGCTGTGCCGAAGCAGTCAGCGGCAGCAGGCCGCCCGCAGTCAGGGCCAGCACGGTCGCGGCGATGGCGCGGCGCGAAAGCGACGAACGGAAGAAGGACATGAGGGAAGTCTCCGGTTTGATGAATCGTTGATGGGTGGGAAGCGGTGGGCCGCCGCTCAGTCGACCGACGCGCCCGAGGCCTTGACGATGTCGGCCCACAGCGCGCTTTCCTTCGCGATGAGCGCGGCGTAGTCGGCCGGCCCGCCGAGCAGCGGCACGGCGCCTTCCACGTCCAGGCGCGACTGGAACTCGGCGCCGCCCGCCACCTGCAGCATCTGCGCCGACAGCGTCTTCACGAACGCATCGGGCGTGCCGCGCGGCGCGAGGATGCCGTAGGTGAGCGTGCTCTCGAAGCCCGCGAGTTCGCGCAGGCCCGACTCGGCCACGGTGGGCACATCGGGCAGCGACGGCAGGCGCTTCGCACCCGTGACGGCAATGGCGCGCAGGCGCCCGCCCTTGACCAGCGCAAGCGCGGGCGGGATGACGCTGAACATCATCTGCACCTGGCCGCCCGAAAGGTCAGTGAGCGCGGGGTTGGTGCCCTTGTAGGGAATGTGATTGATCTTCGTGCCGGTGCGCTGCGCGAAGAGCTCGCCCGTGAGGTGGCCGCCGGTGCCGCTGCCGCTCGAGGCGTAGTCGAGCAGGCCGGGACGCACCTTGGCCTCCTTGACGAGGTCGGCCACGCTGCGCACCTTCGAGGCGGCGGGCACCACGAGCACGAGCGCGGACGAGGCGAACATGGCCACGGGCACGAGGTCCTTGCGGGCGTCGAACTTCAGGCCCTTGTACAGCGCCGGGTTGATCGACACGGTGCCCGTATGGCCCAGCAGCAGCGTGCTGCCGTCGGGCGTGCTGCGCACCACCTGCTCGGTGCCGAGGTTGCCGCCCGCGCCGGGCTTGTTGTCGACGATGACGCCCGACTTGCGCACCTCGCCCAGGCCCTTGGCCATCTGGCGTGCGAACACGTCGTTGCCGCCGCCGGCCGCGAAGGGCACGACGATGCGGATAGGTTTGCCGTCGGCCTGCTGCGCGTGCGCCGGCAGGCCCGCTGCTGCCAGCAGGCCCAGCAGCAGCTCGCGTCGGGCGAGCGCCATCAGACGCGTTCCAGGATCACGGCGATGCCCTGCCCCACGCCGATGCACATCGTGCACAGCGCGTAGCGGCCGCCGCCTTTGTGCAGCTGGTTCACCGCGGTGGTGGCCAGGCGTGCGCCGCTGGCGCCGAGCGGGTGGCCCAGGGCGATGGCGCCGCCGTTGATGTTCACGCGCGCGTCGTCGTCCTTCAGGCCCAGGAGGCGCAGCACGGCGAGGCCTTGTGCGGCGAAGGCTTCGTTGAGTTCGATGACGTCGATCTGGTCGAGCGTGAGGCCGGTGAGCGCCAGCACCTTCTGCGTGGCGGGCGCCGGGCCGATGCCCATGATGCGCGGCGCGACGCCGGCCGTGGCCATGCCGACCACGCGGGCGCGCGGCGTGAGGCCGTGCTTGGCAGCGCTGGCTTCGTCGGCCAGCAGCAGCGCGCAGGCGCCGTCGTTCACGCCGCTGGCATTGCCGGCGGTGACGGTGCCGTCGGGACGCACGATGGGCTTGAGCTTGGCCAGCGCCTCCAGCGTGGTGTCACGCGGATGCTCGTCCTTGTTGACGATGAGGGCGTCGCCCTTCTTCTGCGGCACGCTCACGGGCACGATCTCGGCGTCGAAGAAGCCGGACTTCTGCGAGGCCACGGCGCGCAGCTGCGAGTTCAGCGCCATCAGGTCTTGCGCCTCGCGCTCGATCTTGTAGTCGGTGGCCACGTTCTCGGCCGTCTCGGGCATCGAGTCGACGCCGTACTGCGCCTTCATGAGCTTGTTGACGAAGCGCCAGCCGATGGTGGTGTCGTACACCGCGTTGTTGCGGCTGAAGGCGCTCTCGGCCTTGGGCATGACGAAGGGCGCGCGGCTCATGCTTTCGACGCCGCCGGCGATCATCAGGCCAGCTTCACCGGCGCGGATGGCGCGCGCGGCGGTGCCCAGTGCATCGAGGCCCGAACCGCACAGGCGGTTGATGGTGCCGCCGCCCACTTCGATCGGCAGGCCCGCGAGCAGCGCCGACATGCGCGCGACGTTGCGGTTGTCTTCGCCGGCCTGGTTGGCGCAGCCGTAGAGCACGTCGCTCACCGCTTGCCAGTCGACGTTCTTGTTGCGCTCGATCAGCGCGCGCAGGGGCACGGCACCGAGGTCGTCGGTGCGCACGCTGCTGAGCGAACCGCCGTAGCGGCCGAAGGGGGTGCGGACGGCGTCGCAGATGAAGGCTTGATTGGTCATGTGAGTTGTCTCTTGAATGGGTGGAACGGATCAGGCAGCGATCGGCAGGCCGACCAGCTTCTCGAGCTCTTCGCGGCTCAGGCCCTCGACGGTGTCGACGAGCTTCAGGCCCTGTGGCGTGCATTCGAGCGTGGCGAGGTCGGAGTACACGCGCTTGACGCAGCCGATGCCGGTGAGCGGATAGGTGCACTGCTGCACCAGCTTGCTCGCGCCCTGCTTGGTGAGCAGGTCCATCATGACCCACGTCTGCTTGGCGCCGATGGCCAGGTCCATCGCGCCGCCGACCGCGGGAATGGCGTCTTTCTCGCCCGTGTGCCAGTTGGCGAGATCGCCGGTGGCCGACACCTGGAACGCGCCGAGCACGCAGATGTCGAGGTGACCGCCGCGCATCATCGCGAAGCTGTCCGAGTGGTGGAAGAACGAGCCGCCCGGCAGCAGCGTGACGGGCTGCTTGCCGGCGTTGATGAGGTCGTAGTCTTCTTCGCCGGCCTCGGGCGCGGGGCCCATGCCGAGGATGCCGTTCTCGCTCTGCAGGATGACCTCGCGGCCCTGCGGCAGGTGGTTGGCCACCAGCGTGGGCTGGCCGATGCCGAGGTTGACGACGGCGCCGTCGAAGATGTCTTGTGCGACGCGGGCTGCCAGCTGGTCTTTGGTGCGACGGGTGTATGCCATGGTCATGCTGCCTTCTTGAAGCCGCCCGCTTGCGTGGCGACACGTTCGATGCGCACCACCTGGTGCACGAAGATGCCCGGGGTCACGATGGTCTCGGGGTCGAGGGTGCCGAGCTCGGCGATGTCGTGCACAGTGGCGATGGTCTTCTTCGCGGCCATGGCCATCACCGGGCCGAAGTTGCGCGCGGCCTTGCGGTAGACCAGGTTGCCCCAGCGGTCGCCGCGCTCGGCCTTGATGAGCGCCACGTCGCCGTGGATGGGGTACTCGAGCACGTACTGCACGCCGTCGATCTCGCGCGTCTCGCGGTTGCCTGCGAGCTGCGTGCCGTAGCCGGTGGGACAGAAGAAGGCGCCGATGCCGGCCCCCGCGGCGCGGATGCGCTCGGCCAGGTTGCCCTGGGGCACGAGTTCGAGCTCGAGCTTGCCGCTGCGGTACAGGCCGTCGAACACCTGGCTGTCGGCCTGGCGCGGAAAGCTGCAGATGATCTTGCGCACGCGCCCGGCCTTGAGCAGCGCCGCCAGGCCCGTCTCTCCATTGCCTGCGTTGTTGTTGACGACCGTGAGGTCCTTGGCGCCCTGCTCGACGAGGCCGTCGATGAGTTCGCCTGGAATGCCGGCGGTGCCGAAACCGCCGATGAGCACCGTGGCGCCGTCTTGGATGCCTGCCAGGGCATCGGCGACCGAGCGCGCGATCTTGTTGATCATGAAGCTTGTCTCCGGGAGTGAAGAAAGAAACCGAACGGTCCGAACACCCTGCCGAATTCACGAATCCTCGCGAACCGCAATTTGTTCGTCTAAAGAACTTTTGTTCGTATAATGAATTTTAGAGAGGATCGCTCGCCATGGCAACCCACCCCGTTTCCGCTACGTCCACCACCGACACGCCCGCCCCCGGCGACAGCTACGTGCAGTCCTTTGCGCGCGGCCTGCAGGTGATCCGCTCGTTCAGCGCGAGCGCACCGCACCAGACCCTGAGCGAGGTGGCCGCCGGCAGCGGCCTCACGCGTGCGGGGGCGCGGCGCATTCTTCTCACGCTGCAGACGCTGGGCTATGTGGTGACCGACGGCAAGCTCTTCACGCTCACGCCGCGCATCCTCGACCTGGGCTTTGCCTACCTGTCGTCGATGCCGATCTGGAACCGCGCCGAGCCCGTGATGGAGGCGCTGGTGCAGCAGGTGCAGGAGTCGTGCTCGGCCGCCGTGCTCGACGCGACCGACATCGTCTATGTGCTGCGCGTGCCGACGCAGAAGATCATGCGCATCAGCCTGGGCGTGGGCTCGCGACTGCCGGCGTACTGCACGTCGCTGGGCCGCCTGCTGCTCGCAGACCTCAGTGACGACGAAGTGCGCGCGCGACTCGAGGCCTCGAACCTCGAGGCGCTGACCAAGCACACCGTGACCGACATCGACGCGCTCATGACCAAGGTGGCCCAGGCACGCAAGCAGCAGTGGTGCCTGGTGAACCAGGAACTGGAAGAAGGCCTGATCTCCGTGGCCGCGCCCATCGTGAACCGCCAGGGCCGCATGGTGGCCGCGCTGAACATCAGCGGACAGGCGAATCGCACGAGTGCGAAGGTGATGCAGGAGACGATGCTGCCGGCGCTGATCGATGCGGCACGGCAGGTGTCGGCGCTGCTGTAGGCCATCCACGCACGGTCGCCGATCCCTTCAGGAACACCGCGGAACCGGCTTCGCCGGGCCGCTGGTGTTGCCCCCGGCAGGGGGTTGGAGAAGCGACACGAAGTGCGCGAAGCCTGGGGGCGAGCTCAGGTTTCGGAATGGATGCCCTTCATGATGATCACGCCGCCCAACCGGGTCGTGTCTGCGCGCATGCGCTTGGCCAGCGCGTCGGGCGAACCGGGCTGCGCCTGCCAGCCGGTCTTCAGCAGGGCCTCGCTCACCTCGGGCGAACTGATCACCTCCACCAGCGCGGCGTTCAGCTTGGCCACGGCCGCCGGCTTCATGCTGGCGGGCGCGGCGAGCGCGGTCCAGATCTCGAGGTCGGCGCCGCGCACGTCGGCGTCGCGGATCGTCGGCAGCTCGTTGACCAGCGGGCTGCGCTCGGGCGAGGTCACGCCGATGGCCTTGAGCTTGCCCGACTTCACGTGCGGCATCGCCAGGCCCGGCGGCAGCAGCGCCAGCTGGATCTCGCCCGCGAGGATGCCGGCGATCACCTGCGGGTTGCCCGTGTAGGGCTTGTGCTGCGCGGTGATGGCGGCGCGGCTCTTGAGCAGCTCCATGCCCAGGTGGCCCACGGTGCCCACGCCCGGCGTGCCGTACTTGCCGCCGCTGCCCAGGTTGCGCACCCACAGCAGCAGGTCGGCCGCGGTCTTGCCCGTGGCGCTGCCCGACACCACCAGCACCAGCGGCGCGGTGCCGATCAGACCGATGGGCGCGAAGTCTTTCTCGGGGTCGAAACCCAGCGACGGGTTCAGCAGCTTGGCGATCGTGAGGTTGCCGTTGATCAGCGCGCCGATCGTGTGGTCGTCCGTGGCCTTGGCCACTTCGCCGGCCACGAGGTTGCCGCTGGCGCCGGGCTTGTTCTCCACCGTCACCGGCTGGCGCAGGAGCTTCGAGAGCGGCTCGGCGATGGCGCGCGCCGCCAGGTCGGGCGAGGCACCGGCCGGAAAGCCCACGAGGATGCGCACGGGCTTGGTTGGCCAGGCGGCATCGCCGCCTGCTGCGCGCTGGGCCCACGAGGCCGGCGTGAACAGCGAAGTGGCAATGGCTGCAGCGCCGCCTTCGAGCAGGCGGCGTTTGGTGATCTTCAAAACGGACTCCGGAGGGTTGGAAAAATCAGGGGCTGGACGCAAATTTTGCTTACGTGAAGTTACATGATGATGCTGCATTGCACAAGTTCGGCACAACTGTGAATAGGGCCGTTCGACGGCTCCGTCAGCTTGGTATCCAGAGGTGACGGGCGCATTTACAATGCCTGCCGCATTCCCCTTCCCCACCAACGAGGTCTTGTCCGCAATGCCCAAGAGCCCCCGGCCTCGCGCCCGCTTCAGCTTCTCCCCCACCGTGCGCGCCCTGCTCCTGGCCGCCGCGGCCTGCGGCACTGCGCTTCCCGCGCTGGCCGCAACCGAGCACGAGGACGTCGACCGCCTGATGCAGGCCGGCAAGCTCGACGAGGCCATGACCAAGGCCGAGGCCTTCCTCAAGGACAAGCCGCGCGATCCGCAGATGCGTTTCCTGAAGGGCGTGATCCAGCTCGACACCGGCAAGCGCGCCGAGGCCATCGCCGCCTTCACCCAGCTCACGCAGGACGCACCCGAGCTGCCCGAGCCGTTCAACAACCTCGCCGTCATCTACGCGAGCCAGAACCAGTTCGACAAGGCCCGCAACGCCCTCGAAAGCGCCATTCGCACCAACCCCAGCTACGCCACCGCCCAGGAAAACCTCGGCGACGTGTACGCGCGGCTGGCCAGCCAGGCCTACAGCAAGGCGCTGCAGCTCGACCAGAACAACACCGCCGTGCAGCCCAAGCTGGCCGTGATCCGCACACTCTTCACCGCCCCGCCAGCGGCCGGCTCGAAGGGCGGCTCGACCCTCGTGGCCTCGGCCACGACGACGCCCGCACCGGCGCCGGCTGCAAAGCCCGCCCCGGCGCCTGCGCCTGCACCGGTCGCCAAGGCACCTGTTCCGGCCCCCGTGCCCGCACCTGCGCCCGTCGCCAAGGCACCTCCTGCGCCCGCGCCGGCACCGGCCGCCGCGCCTGTCGCGCCGCCCGTCAAGGTGGCCGCAGCGCCCGCACCGGTTGCCAAGGCGCCTGAACCGGCCCCGGCACCGGCACCCGCCGCTGCGTCGGCGTCCACCGCCGAGATCGAATCCGTCGTGCGCGGCTGGGCCTCGGCCTGGGCCAGCCAGGACATGGACCGCTACCTCGCCGCCTACGGCAGCGACTTCGTGCCCGCCGGCGGACAGAACCGCAAGGCCTGGGAAGAAGACCGCCGCGCCCGCATCGTCGGCAAGTCCAGCATCAGCGTGAACCTCGAGAACCTCGCGATCAAGGTCGACGGACAGACCGCCACCGCCAAGTTCCGTCAGGTCTACCGCGCCGACAACCTCAACATCGCGAGCCGCAAGACGCTCGAACTGCAACGCTCTGGCAACCAGTGGCACATTCGCAAGGAAAGCGTCGGCGGCTAGTGGCAGACATCGTCCGGCGCGGCCGGCTTCAGACCCTCCCGTTCCCGCTGAGGAGCGGGAAACTGCTCGCGGCCTTGATGGCCGCCTCCGCGCTCGCGCTGGCCACGCCCGGCGCCGCGTTCGCAGCCAGTAACAACCACAGCAGCGCCAGCAAGACGGCCAACGCCAAGAACGGCGGCACGAAGGCCGCCAAGGCGAGTGGCAGCCGTGCCGCGGCCAAGGAAGCCAAGGGCAGCAGCAGCAAAGCCGGCAGCGGCGCCAGCAAGACGCAGCTGCAAGCCAAGAGCAAGCGCGCCGCCGTCGCGGACAACGCGGGCGCCACGCGCCCGGCCCGCAAGACCGCAAGAACCGCCGCGCCGATCCAGGAAGCCAGCGGCGCCGAGGCCCGCCTGATCGGCGTCTACGAACTGTTCGGTCGCGGCAAGACCCGCGAGGCGCTGGCCAAGGCCCAGACCCTCGTGCGCGACCACCCGAACTTCCAGCTCGCGCAGCTCGTGTACGGCGACCTGCTCGCGGCGCAGGTGCCGCCGTCGAACGCCATGCCCGACACCGCCGGCATCGCGCGCCTGCGCGGCAACCCGGCCATGGTCGAGCTGCACGAGGAATCGCGCCGCCGCCTGCAGGCCCTGCGCGAACGCCCGCCCGCCGGCACCGTGCCCTCGCAGTTCCTCACCCTCTCGACCCGCAGCCGCTTCGCCATTGCCGTCGATGCCTCGCGCTCGCGGCTGTACCTGTTCGAGAACGCCGACAAGGGCCTGAAGCTCGTCGCCGACTACTACATCTCGGTCGGCAAGTCGGGCACCGACAAGGCCGTCGAAGGCGACGCGCGCACCCCGCTGGGCGTGTACTACATCACCAGCAGCCTCGACCCGCGCTCGCTGAAAGACTTCTACGGCGCCGGCGCCCTGCCCATCAACTACCCCAACCCGTACGACGTGCGGCGCGGCAAGACCGGCAGCGGCATCTGGCTGCACGGCACCCCGCCCCAGCAGTTTGCGCGGGCGCCGCTGGCCAGCGACGGCTGCGTCGTCATGGCCAACCCCGACCTCAAGCAGCTGCTGCGCAAGGTACAGATCGGTGCCACGCCCGTCGTCACCGCGCGCAGCCTGCAATGGATTTCGCAGCCGCAGGCCGAAAAAGAAGAAAAGAAATTCGCCGATTCAATTACCGCCTGGAAAGACGCACGAGCCAGCGGCAATGAAGCGCAATTGAAAAAATTCTATTTGCCGGATTTCCAGCGCGCCAGCCGGAAGCCCGTCGACGCCAATTCGGTGCTCCGCGACGAATTGACCTACGCACAAGGTAAACGAGTGCAAATCAAGGACGTGTCGTACCTCCACTGGCGCGACACCGAGGACACCATGGTCGCCACCTTCGGCGAGGTGTTCGAGGGCGAGAAAAACGGCCGCACCCGTCGCCAGTACTGGCTGCGCCAGGCGGGCGAGTGGAAGCTCTTCCACGAAGAAATCCTGGGCTGAGCCCACGTCACCGAAGGGGTCTCCACCCCAAAAGTGTGACTTATTGCCCAAACGAAGCCGCCTTGTCGGGTGTTACAAATTGCACCCCTAGGTACCGCGCTACGTAACACGTAACGGGCATGTTCCCGTAACGCTCAACTTCCGGACGTTCCCACGCCCGTAACGCGTTCCCCTCGTCCATGCCAGTGTGCATGCGGTTTACAGAGGGAAACGAACATCTCCAGACTGTGAATAAGTGACCTTTTCTGCCCCGTTGTGGGGGCCGAACGAGGCTGGCCGCCTTCCTGCTTTACCCCTCCGAGTAGCACATCCGCGACTCGATCCCATGTGTTTCTTCCCTTGATACACGGAGTTACGCTGTATAACATCCACCGTGCCAGCCTTTGTTAACACTTCCTTTCAGGAGATCACCATGCTCAGTTCTATTACTCGTTTTCTGCGTGATGAAGAAGGTGCGACTGCACTTGAATACGGAATGATCGCAGGGCTTATTTCCATTGCAATCCTCGTATCTCTTCCCACGATTGGCTCCAAATTGGGTGCCATCTTCACCAAGATTTCGACCGAACTCGCCAAGATCGTGACGACTTGAAGGTCGATTGCGATGATCTTGACGGCGACTTTTTTGCTATGGCTGCTACTTGTCGCCGCCTATGACTTTCAGCAGCGCCGCGTCCCCAACTGGCTTGTGGTCGCAGGCGCGTCCCTTTCAGTTGCGGCACTCGCGCTGGGGACAGGGCCTCTCGGGTTCGATTGGCAAGCGGCGCTCCTTGGTGGAGCAGCAGGCTTCGGCTTTCTCCTGTTGTTCTACGCCACCGGCCTCATGGGGGCGGGTGACGTGAAGTTCGCAGGTGCCTTGGGGCTGTGGGTCGGGTTTTCCGCCTTCATCCCGATCTGGGTCATCGCCAGTTTGCTGGCTTGCGCTCACGCGATGCTTTGGCGCTATCTGGAGCGCTGGCCTCTTTTCCCTCGATTGACCTCGATGCTCGCGGGCCCGTCGCGCACCACTGAATCCAATACGCCGGCACGCCGGCTTCGCATCATTCCCTACGCGGCCTACCTGGCCTTGGCCGCCGTGGTGTGGATGGTTTGGGGACGAGAGAGTTAGCCGCTCTGCTGCGTTTCGCAGGCCCTTCATCTCCCTCCTCATGATCGCTTGCTCCCTTCCCTCCGCCGCCCATGATCAATATCACCAAAATCATCGCTGCCATCCTGGTTCTGTTGGCCATCCTGCTGGGGGTCTACGCCTGGATGCTCGGTCGGCAGCCCACGCCAAAGGCCCCTGCGGCCTCTGAACGAGGGAGCGAGCAGACAAAGAGCCAGCCCGCACTCACCTACCCCGTCGTCGTTGCCGCCAAGCCGCTGCCTGCGGGTCAAGTCATTCCAGCAGATGCCCTGCGCGTCGAGCATCTCACCGTCAATCCCGCGGGCGCTTTTCAAGAGGTGGCAGCGGCGGCCGATCGCGTTCCGGTACTCGATCTCTCGGAAGGCTCGCCCGTGATGGAGAACCAGCTGGTTTCGGGCCTTGCCCTTCGCGTGGGAGCAGGCGAACGCGCCGTCGCCATCAAGGCCGACGAGATCATGGGTGTCGGCAACAAGATCCAGCCCGGCGACTTCGTCGACGTGTTCATCACGCTGAAGTCGGACGGCAAGGACGTCGATCGCAGTCAGGCACGCCTGCTTCTTTCGCGCAAGCGCGTGCTCGCCTTCGGTTCGGCATCCGTCGATGGTCTTCCTTCGAAGACGGCGGACAAGCAGCAACAACAACAAGCCCAGCGCACCGAGCCTGCCCGCACCGCCGTGCTGGCGGTGCCCGTCGATGACGTGAACCGCCTCACGATCGGCGATGCAACCGGTCGACTGATGCTCGCGCTGCGCAACCCCAACGACACGGGTGAGCCCGACCCCAAGCTCTTTGCCGATCTCCCGACCGCACTGCAGCCTGCCTCGGTCCGACCCGGTGAGCCTCGCCGCCCGCCTCTGGAAGGACTTGACCGTGCACAAGCAGGCTTGACGGCACTCGATCTTGTGACTGGCGGCAAGAACGTCGCCAGTCGTCCCGCCTTGACTGAAGCCCGCGCCATCTCAACTGCGACACGGACACCCCAATCAGGTACCGCTCGCGGCGGCCTTCAAGTCGAAGTCATTCGCGGCGACCGCAGCGAAACCATGAGCTATTGAGTGCAGCGCACTTCAGCCGTCAAGTCTGTCATCCAGGAAAGAAGCCACATGCCCTACACGCCACGCGAACCGTCGAGCAGCCCTGCGGGCGCCCCGCCGCTGTTGCGTTCGTCGCTGATCGCCTTGTGTGCGCTGGCCCAGGCCGCCTGGCCGCTCGCCACCAACGCCGCAGACACCCAGGCTGTGCGCACCCTGCCCCAGCGGCCGCTGATTCTCAATGCGGGCACGCAGCAGGAGCTTCTGATCGACAAGGGCATTGAGCGGATGGCCATCGCCGACGAGGCCGTCGCGGCCGTCACCGTCACCCGCAAGACACCGAGTTCTCCCGCAGCACGACTGATCATCACCGGCAAGGCGGCAGGACGCACCACGCTGATGGTCTGGGAGAAGGGCAATGCAGCAGCGACGACCTATGCCGTGGAAGTGCGGCGTCGTAGCGCCACTGTTTCGGGCACCATGGACAGCGTCGCGGCGCACCAGCAAGCACGCGACACGGCCCTGGCCGGCGCGAGCGATAAGACGGAACTCATCGACCGCTCTGTCGTCAACGTGCGAAGCAATACCGTCCAGGTTGAAGTGAAGGTCGTCGAGTTCAACCGCAGTGTGCTCAAGCAAGCTGGCCTGAACATCTTCAGCACGCGCGCCAACTCCAATGGATTCAGCTTTGGTTCTTTCACGCCGTCGTCGCTGAAGTCTGCAACTTTCGCGTCGGATGGAAGCATCAGTGGTGAATACAGCAACCCTCTCGCACAAGCTTTCAGCCTTCTGTTCAACTTCGGCAAGGCCGGTATCGGGCTGAACGTCGGCTTTCTTGAGGGCAATGGCATGGCGCGCGTGCTCGCCGAGCCCACACTGGTCGCAATGTCGGGCCAGAGCGCCAGCTTCCTGGCCGGCGGAGAACTGCCCGTTCCAGCTCCTCAGGGTCTGGGTACCACGAGCATCGAGTACAAGCCCTTCGGTATCGGCCTGACCTTGACGCCCACTGTGCTGTCGAACGACCGCATCGTGCTCAAGGTGGCTCCTGAAGCCAGCGACCTCGACTACACCAACTCGCTCAGCATCGGCGGCGTCGCCGTACCCGCGATCAGCACCCGGCGCGCCGACACCACGGTAGAACTGGGCGACGGAGAAAGCTTCATCATCGGCGGCCTCGTCAGCCGCACTACCACCTCGAATGTCGACAAGGTCCCGCTCCTTGGCGACCTGCCGATCCTGGGTACCTTCTTCCGCCAGAACAAGTACCACATGAGCGAGAAGGAACTGGTGATCCTCGTCACCCCGCATCTGGTCAAGCCCATTGCCCGCAACACCGATCTGACGCCCTACCTCCCAGGCGGCGCCGAGCAGCGCGACGGCCCCGTGTGGCGTTCGCATTTCCTCGGCGGCGCAGCCAACACGGCGGTGCCGGGCTTCTCCCGCTGATGGATGACGGT
Source organism: Variovorax sp. FW301-JW7 (assembly GCF_058788795.1). NCBI lineage: Bacteria > Pseudomonadati > Pseudomonadota > Betaproteobacteria > Burkholderiales > Comamonadaceae > Variovorax > Variovorax sp. FW301-JW7. The sequence goes on along the minus strand of NZ_JBYTBC010000005.1, from coordinate 315,220 downwards.
CTTACGAATCGCACATCGCAGAACGGCACCATGAACGCCCCACGCGACAACCTTCCGGAAACTGGCAGCGAAACCTACCTGTTCGCGTCAGCCAACGGCGGCCACATCACCTGGCTGACCGACGCCCTGAGCCACGAAGGCTCGGTCGTCGTCCTGAGCCAGGACACGAAGACCATCGACGAGCGCATTTCCCTGCTCGGCCCTGTGGCCGTGTTCATCGATTTCTCTCCCGAGCAAGCCGCCGCAGCCAGCGAACTCCATCAACGCCTGAAGCGCGACTGGCCCACCCTGCCCGTGCTGGCCGCCGGCGTGTCTTCGCAACCCGCCGCGATGCTGGCTGCCCTTCGCGCCGGCGTGGACGACTTCATCGACCTCTCGGCCGCGCCCGATGAAGCCGTGGGCACCCTGCGCGCGCTTCTCGAAAAGCGGCGCTCGCTCCCCGGGGGCCTGCGCGGCAGCACGCTGGCCCTGCTGGGCGCGCGTGCCGGCCTGGGCGTCACCACGCTGGCCACGAGCCTGGCGCTCACGCTGTACGACCAACTGGGGCAAGCGCCTGCACGTCCGCCGGGCCGCAACGGCCGCCATGGCGTGGCGCTGCTCGACCTGGGCCTGCCCGCACGCGATGGCCTCCTGTACCTGAACACGCAAAGCGGCTTCAGCTTCGTCGATGGAGTGCGCAATCTGCGGCGCCTCGACCAGACCCTGTTGCACACCGCACTGGCACATCACACCAGCGGCGTCGCCGTGCTGCCGCTACCGACCAATCTGGCGCAGGTGCGCGAGATCTCGCATGCCGATTCCGTCTCGCTGATCCGGCGTCTGGCCGATTTCTTCGACTTCCAGATCGCCGACCTCGGCGGCTTCTCGACCATCGACTTCATCGCCCAGACCGTGCGCGAAGCACAGAACGCCTGGGTGGTGTGCGACCAGAGCATCGGCGCCATCGTCTCGACGGCCAACATGCTCAAGGAACTGCGCGCTCGCAACGTCGAGACCGAGCGGATGACCCTGGTCGTGAACAAGTTCGACGCTCGCGTCGGCCTGTCGGCCAAGGACATCGCCGAGCGCCTTGAACTGCCGCTGCAGCATGTGCTGCCCGACCGCAGCACCCAATTGCTTGCCGCCGGTTGCCGCGGCGAAATGCTCGTGCGCACCGCCCGCAACGATCCGTATGCACAGGCCGTCGGCGGCCTGGCTCGCACCCTGCACCAGGAATACATGTCCGTCTCCGGTCAACCGCCTGCCAAGGACCCTCGCTGGGTGGCACTGATGGCGCAGATCACGGGGCTCTGGAAGAGAGATAACGAAGGCTGATCCATGTCCACTGATATCGAATTTGCCGACGACGACCAGGCGTTCATCAACTCCCAGCAGTTCCAGGACATCAAGAGCTGGACGCATGACCATCTGTTGAGTCGCATCGAAGAACTGGGCGCGGAGTTCGGCCGCTGGTCGCGCGCCTCGATCCAGCAGTTCGTCGAGCTGGAGGTCGACAGCTTCGTGCGCCTGCGCCGCGTGCCGATCAACGACCGCGAGATGCAGCTCATCGCCGATGCGCTGACGAAGGAGCTCGCGGGATTCGGGCCGCTGGAGGATTTGCTCAACGATCCTGCGGTCGAAGACATCCTGATCAACGGCTACCAGAACGTCTATGTGTCGCGGCACGGCATGCTGGAGCGCGAGACGCTGCGCTTCGCGGATTCCGAGCACGTGATGCGGATCGTGCGTCGCATCTTGGCTCCGCTGGGACGCCGCCTCGACGAGTCGAATCCGATGGTCGACGCGCGCCTGCCCGACGGCGGCCGCATCAACGTCATCATCGAGCCGTTGGCCATCGATGGCTTGTCGGTCTCGATTCGCAAGTTCCGCAAGGAGCCCCTGACACCCGCAGACCTGGTGAAGCTCGGCACCTTCGATGCCGGTATGGCGCAACTGCTCGAGATCGCAGTGCGTGCGCGCTGCAACATTCTCGTGAGCGGCGGCACCAGTTCGGGCAAGACCTCGTTGCTCAACGCACTGGCCAGCTTTATCCCCTCGCGCGAGCGCGTGATCACCATCGAAGACACGGCCGAGCTTTCGCTGGGCACCAGCCACGTGGTGCGCCTCGAAAGCCGCCCCGGCGGCTTCGACGGCACCGGCGTGGTGTCGATCCGCGACCTGCTGCGCAACAGCCTGCGCATGCGCCCGGACCGAATCATCGTGGGCGAAGTGCGAGGCGCCGAAGTCATCGAGATGCTGCAGGCCATGAACACCGGGCATGAAGGCTCCATGGGCACCATCCACGCGAGCTCGCCGCGCGAATGCCTGTACCGCCTGGAAATGCTCTCCGGCTTTGCTGGCTATCAAGGCAGCGAGGTCAGCCTGCGCCGCCAGATTGCCAACGCCATCGACTTCATCGTGCAGATCGGTCGGCTCTCCAACGGGCAGCGCCGCATCATTTCGCTCAGCGAAGTCACCGGCGTGAACGACAACGTGGTGGCGATGCAGGAGCTCTACCGCTACGAGCCGATCGTTTCGCCGGACGGCGAAGAGCGCGATCGCTGGGTCTCCCTCGGCATCGCGCCGCACTCTCCGAAGATCACCCGTTTCCGCCAATCGATGGCGCGCGCGCAAAACGGAGAAGGCCGTGCGTGAAGCCCTGCTCATCGTGACCTGCATCGCGCTGCTGCTGGCAGCCGGCGGCCTGTTGCTCTGGCAATGGGCAAGAAGCCGGCAGACCCGCCAGGCGACCGGGCGTCACCTTGAGCAGCAGATTCTGGCGAGCAGTGCCGACGCGGTGCCATCCGTTGCGAACGTGCCGATGCCATTGCGCGATCCGTCATCGGACAGCTATGTCTCCGGCATCACTTCGGATCCTTGGCTCAACACGGAGGCGACGACCGGCACGCCGGCCCGCAAGGGCCTGATGGAAACGGTCTTGCCCGAGTGGCTGCTCGGGGTTATCTCGCCGAAAGCCGCCACGCTTGCCGTGGTCGGCATCGTCGTGCTGTGCCTTTTGGCGGGACTCTTCGCCGGGGCAATCGCAGCGGCTGGCGTTCTGTTCCTGCTTGTCCTGGTTTCGGCTTTTGCGGTCTGGCTGCGGCTCCAAAAAGTCCGTCGCCAGTTGATCAGCCAGTTGCCGGCGTACATCGACGCGATGGTGCGTTTGATCACCATCGGAAATTCCACGCAGGCTGCGTTTCAACTCGCGATTGCGACGACGCAGGAGCCTCTGCGCGGTCACATGGAGCGCTCGGCCGCCTTGGTTCGTGCGGGGGTGGATCTCGACCGCGCGTTGCACCAGACGGCGACCAATGTGCGGGTGGAAGAAATGTTCCTTCTGGCGTCCATCCTCGGCCTTGGCGTGCGCTATGGCGGGCGCGCCGATCTTCTTCTCGAACGGGTGGCCAACTTCATGCGCGACCGCGAGCAGGCGGAGCACGAATTGGTTGCGATGTCTGCGGAAACCCGGCTTTCCGCCTGGATTCTTGGCCTCCTTCCTATTGGCGTGGGTACCTTCATGATCCTGAGCAGCCCGGCTTACTTCCTGGGAATGTGGAACGATGAGATCGGCCGCACGCTGATCTTCTCTTCTGCCGGGTTGCAGGTGCTCGGTACCTTCTTCCTGTATCGATTGGCAAAGCTGGCATGAGCTTCACTTCCAATCACTTCGCCATTCTCAGCCTTGCGCTCTTGGCACTGGGGCTGGTGATTGCGGCCGGCGCCCTGATCGCGACAGAGCTTCGCCGCAGCCGTAGCGGCCAGGTGATTGGCCGCGCGCTTCGACGCGACACCACGGCGCAGATCGACCTCAGGACCCCCCTTGATGCAACCCCAGGTCCCGGCGATCCACTACGCACCGACATCGAACTCCCTTTTCATTGGCTCGACTCTCGCGTCGGGCGGGCCCTCGTGGCCGACGAGGACCGACGGCTCATCGATCAGTGTGGATACCCCTCCAAGCGGACGCAACTGATCTTCCTGGTTACTCGCCTTCTGCTTGCATTTTTCCTGCCGGCATTCGCCTATGTCGCCTGGAAAGGCGCACTCGCCGAACGCGCCATGATCATTGCGCTGGCCGGCGCCCTCGTGGTCGGCTTCATGATCCCAAAGTGGGTGCTCGGCCGCATTGCCGCCGGCCGACGTGAACGCATCCATCGTGAGCTTCCGCTCTTTGTGGATCTGCTGAAACTCCTGCAGGGCGTGGGCCTCAGTCTCGATCAAAGCCTGCAGATCATGGCCGATGACTTTTCCCACGTGCTCCGCGTGCTCGGCCATGAGTTGACTCTCGCGAATCGCCAATACAGCCAGGGGCGAACACGCGAGCACTCGCTGCATCGACTCGCCACGCTTCATGGCAATGAAGATCTCCGCGGTCTGGTCTCGCTGCTCGTTCAGGTCGATCGCCATGGGGGAGCGGTGCAAGAGCCCCTGCGCGTCTTTGGCGAGCGGCTGCGCGAACGGCGCCGCTCGGAAATGAAGGAGCGGATCGGAAAGATCACCGTGAAGATGACGGCCGTCATGGTGGGCACATTGCTCCCTGCGCTGGTGATAGTGACCGCCGGTCCTGGATTCATTGCCGTCTTCCGTTCTCTTGGAGCAGTCGCCAAATGAAGAACATTCGTCTCCTTGGAAAGAAGCTCCGAGGCGTGCGGGGTCGTATCACGGTGCAAGCCGCAGCGTGCTTGATGGCATTTGCGCTCGTTGGCTGCGCCACCCAGAAGGATCAGTACGCGGCCAGCGCCGAGGCCCAGCAACGCATGGCCGCCGAAGCCGCTGCCGATACCAAGGCGGGGAATTCAGTCGACACGAAAGAGACCTACCTCAAGCTTGTCGAGCAGATGCAGCGAGAAGGCCTGTGGTTCGCCTCGCTGGCGCACATCGATGCCCTCGAGCAGCGCTGGGGGACCTCGCCCGAATCCACGCGCCTGCGCGCCGATGCCTTGCGGCAGACAGGGCAGGCGGCCCTGAGCGAAGCCGCCTACAAGCGTCTGATGGGAACGCCACTTGAAGGCGCTGGCTATCGCGGACTGGGACTTCTGGCGGGAGCCCGTGGCAACTACCCCGAAGCCGTACAGCTTCTGAAGCAAGCCCAGCGCCACGCACCAACCGATGCACTTCTGTTGAGCGATCTCGGTTATGCCCATCTGCGTGCGGGCTCGACCGAGGAAGCACGGCTTCCATTGATGCAGGCGCTTCAACTGCGGCCGGACAGTGCGCAGGCTCAAGCCAATCTTGCGCTGTATCTTGAGCTCACCAATCAGCAGGAGCAAACGGCCGCCATGATGGACGCGAACCGCATGTCTCCCGCGGCGCGATCGGCGATCAAGGAGGCTGCACAGCAACTCCGCGCTAGCGCAACCGCCATGCCCCTGCGCTCCACAACTGGCATGCCGCTTCCCGACGAAGCCGCGGTCCCCCTCGCGCTGAAAGCATCCCGCTGGTCCACCCCGTCCGGCCTCCGCACCGCCATTCAGTCGAATCCGGCAGCAACCGCCTCTTCGACACCCTTGCCATCGAGCCCGACTCCATGAGGTACACCATGAAAAAAGAATGCGGCACGGTTTTTCGCACCCTGTCCGGGTTGAGCTGGGCCATCGTCCTCCTCACCTCCTCGTCGATGGCGATGGCACAAGGCGCCACGCAATCCGAGCCGTCTCCCTCCTCCACGGCGCAAAGCACGCAAGCGACGACAGAAGCGTCTGCCAACCCGTCCCGGAACGACACCACGGACGCTGAAGAGCTTGACCATGCGCCGCTCCAGGTAGGCGACTCCACTCAAGGGTTGCTTGCCTGGCAACGCAGCGGCGACATCGCGTCCAAGACAGCGCGCCCCATTGCGGGCAATGTTGCGCAACGAAGCTACGAGCGTTATCTGAAGAGTTTCGAGTTTCCGATTCCGGAGCGGATGAGCTCGACGGTAAAGACGTCCTCCGGAACAGGCGGTGCCAAGTAGCAAGGAAGGCGGTCCCTCCCGCTATCAGTCCCCGGTAAGAACAGCCATGCAAGCGAACCGCGCTTCCACATCATCACACGCTCAACGCGGCGTGTACGCGATCGAGTTCGCCGTGGTGTTCATGATCTTCTTCAGCCTTCTCTATGCCGTCATCTGCTACGGCATGCTTTTCGCGTTCCGGCTTGGTCTGCAGAACGCGGCAGAAGACGGTGCAAGGGCTGCACTCCGCTATCAGAGCAGCCTCGAGGAGCGCAGGCAACATGCGGTCGCCATTGCAACCGCCCAGAGCAAGTGGATGCCTGCCGTGGTGCAACCCGTTGTGTCCGCCCAGATTTGCGCCGCAGAAACCAACAACTGCGATCCAACCAAGCCCGCCAGATGTGGGGTCGCCTGGAGCCATCGCTGCCAGGTCGTGGTCCTCGTGCAGGCGAACAATTTGAGTTCGCTCCTGCCCCCATTGCCAAGCTTTGCGCTGCCCGCCCAGATTGTGGGCAACGCCAGCATGCTTCTGGACATGAGGTCCGGGTCATGAAGGCAGTTGCACAGGACATCTGTAGGGGCTGCCGTACGCAACGTGGCGTTGCGGCCATCGAGTTTGCGCTGGTGATCATGGTCCTTTTTCTTGTGCTGTACGCGTTACTGACCTTCGGTGCGGCCCTCTACACGCAGCAGGTCGTTTCTCGTGCTGCTGAAGATGGCGCTCGCGCGGCGACCCTGCTGCCGCGACCACCCGATCCGGTCAAGGTGAAGCAGGCCGTGGTTGAGTCCCTGGCTCGTTCGCTCATCGTTCCGGCATCGGCAAACGGCAATCTGACCAGCCGCAAGAATTGGATCTCGGCTCACATCACGATCGAATCCTGTCCTGTCGCACCGAGCACGCCCACTTGCGCCGTGACCGTCACCTACCCCTATGAGGCCGACGCTCGCTTCCTTCCTCAGATGCCGCTTTTCGATGCCAGCAACTGGATAAAGCAGCTGCAAGGCAAAGCAACTGCCGCGCTGGCGACATCATGAGAGGCTCGATGAAATGACCGCAGTATTCACCCGACCGGTCGCTATCGCATCTTCCCGACGCCGCGGCCGAGGTTCGATCCTCATCAACACGGCCATCGCGATGAGCCTCATCGTCATCACCCTCGTCGGTGTTGAACTGGGGTACCTCTTCTTCGTGAAGAGAGAAATACAAAAGGCGACCGATCTGGCCGCCCTCGCCGGCGCCCAGATGATCTCCAGCGCGGACGGTTGCACAGATGCGAAAACCGCCGCCAAACTCAGTGCCAACGGAACGGGGACCACCGACACCAAGCGAAATCTTCCGCCAGTGTTCTCTCTGGTCGATGACGACATTGAATGCGGTCGATGGTCTCCCGACAAGGCAACGGTTGATCATTTTGAAGTTGCAACGACCGAGCTGAATGCCGTTCGTGTCACGATCAAGAGGACACCGATTTCTCTTCTGCCATTTTTTGAAGCGGATCGAACGGTTCAAAGCAAGGCAGTCGCAGCCAACGATCCGATCGCCTCGTTCTCGTTGGGAACCGGCCTCGCCAGTTTGAATGAAGGCGTTGCCAATCAGCTCTTGAATGCACTACTCGGCACCGGCAACAAGATCAGTCTCAAGCTGGTGGACTACCAAGGTCTGGCCAAAGCACAGGTTCGGCTGCTTGACCTGATCTCCGCAATCCCAAATGTCGGGACCGTGGACGAGCTTCTCAACACTCCCATCAAGTTGAACGACCTGATGCTGGCCATGGTGCAGGCCCTCGGGAACTCCAATGCGTTGGCGGTGCAGGCACTCAATTCGATCATCTCCGCCAATGTGAAGTCCGTGGAGATCAAGCTGGGTGATCTACTCAAGGTCACCACTCCTTCTCGGGAGGGCGCAGCCAACGCGGCGATCAACGTACTGGATTTGCTGACCACCACGGCTCAGATCGCCAACGGAAAGAATCTCGTCAAGCTCGGTTCAACTGTTGATCTGGGTGCATTGGCCAAGGCCGATGTGCAACTCGTAGTCATTGAGCCACCATCTATCGCCATCGGCCCTGCAGGCAAGGACGCCAACGGCAACTGGCGGACGCAAGCACATTCGGCCGCGGTAAGACTGCTGCTCGATGTCAAGCTGGTGGACACCAATGAAATTCCGGGCCTCTCGTGGTTGGTAAAGGTGACCCTCTTGCGTTTGCCCATCTATCTCGAAGTGGCCCAAGGGCATGGGCGACTGAGTAGTATCAAGTGTGCAAGTACCTTGGCCGACTGCCGTGTTGACATCGAGGCAAAACCAGGACTGGCGAGCATCTGCATTGCGGGCGTTTCCGATGCACTGATGTCAAACACGACTACCCCGATAAATTGCAGCGCAATGCCGCCCGCCATGATCAGTGAGATCAGTGCACTGGGAATTCCAGTCTTGCAGGTCTACGCCAAGGTTCCGGTGCAAGCAGAAACTCCTGATACCAGCTATCAAAAACTCACGTTCAATGGTGTCATCGGAGACACAGACGATGTCCAGACCGTGAATTCCAATGCCGTCGGCTCCGTACTGTCCAACACACTCAGCAACTTCACCGATGGCTCGAAGTGGACCCTCACCACCGTGCTTCTCGGCGCGCTCCCACTTCCACTGGGCGGGATCCTCTCTCCCCTGTTGTCCTTTGTCTTGAGCATCCTGAGCCCGTTGTTCAGTTTGCTCGATGCGATCATCGTTCCCTTGCTCAACCTGCTTGGGGTTCAGCTTGGCTATAGCGATGTCCGGTTCCTCTCTCTCTTGTGCGGCGAATCCAAGCTCGTCTACTAGCACTTCGCCATTGCCTTTCGATACATGAGTGCCTCCAACTTCGACGAACTCGACCTCTTTGTCTGGGAAGGCAAAGCCGACATCCTCGACCGCATTGCGCGGTGCATGGCGAGCTTCGACGTGGAAGTCATCCGGGCCGATGGCCTGCCGCCTCCGCAGCAGGACCGCGGCATCGCGTTGCGTCCTTCCGTCGCGATCATCAGCGTCACTGTCATCGATGGTGGCGGGCTTCCGCATGCGACCGAGCTGCTGCAAGGCATGCCCGTGATCTGGGTCGCTGCGGCTTCGCGCGAGCGCGATTCGCGCACGTATCCGCCCGAGTACCTGCACGTTCTGCCCTACGACTTCACCTGCGCCGAGCTGCGCACGATGGTGGCCAAGCTGGTGCGCCAGCTGCGTGCGCGCGATGTCGCGCCGCAGGCGCCCGACATGCTGGTGGCGCATTCCGATGCGATGAAGGGGCTGCTCGCTGAAGTGGGCGCCTTTGCGGACTGCAACCATCCGGTGCTGGTGCGCGGCGAGACCGGTGTCGGCAAGGAGCGCATCGCACAACAACTTCACATCGGGCACCAGCAGTACGGCAAGGGCGCGTTCGTGGCAGTGAACTGCGGCGCGATTCCTGACGGATTGTTCGAGTCGCTGTTCTTCGGCCACACGAAGGGCTCGTTCACGGGCGCCGTGCACGCACACCGCGGGTACTTCGAGCAGGCCACGGGCGGCACGCTGTTCCTCGACGAGATCGGTGACCTGCCGCGCTACCAGCAGGTCAAGCTGCTGCGCGTGCTTGAAGACAGTGCTGTCACGCGGCTGGGAGCCACCTCGCCGATCCGCGTCGACTTCCGGCTCGTGGCGGCGACGAACCGCAACCTGCGCGAGATGGTGGCGAGTGGCGAGTTCCGGGCCGACCTGTTCTACCGGCTCGCGGTCATCGAGCTGCATGTGCCCAGCCTCGAAGAGCGCGGCGAGATCGACAAGATCGCGATCTTCAAGGCGCTGCTGACGAACGTGCTGGGTGACGAGCTCGAAGCCTTGGGCGAAACGCCGCACTGGCTCAGCGATGCGGTGGCCGAAACCTACTTCCCGGGCAATGTGCGGCAGCTGCGCAACCTTGCGGAGCGCGTGGGCGTGATCGCGCGGCAGTTGCACAGCTGGGACCAGAACCTCATCCAGCGCGCGATCGCGCTCACGCGTGGCACGCCGGCACCGGCGACGCTCGCTACCGATCGCAACGGCACAGGGGTCGCGCTCGACGCGAACGGCGACCGCAAGGGCTGGAACAGCAGCGAGCGCAATCGCATCATCGCGGCGTTGGAGATCAACGACTGGAAGCGTCAGGACACCGCGCAGCACCTGGGCATCAGCCGCAAAGTGCTGTGGGAAAAGATGCGCAAGTACCAGATCCTCGACGGCGAGCCTGGCATCCCAGAAGAGACGTAACTAGCTCGCCCCCAGGCTGCGCGGCACTTCGTGTCCGCTTCTCCTTCCCTCTACCGGGGGCAACACCTGAGGCCCGGCAAAGCCGGTTCCTCGGTGTTTCACGAACGGGCTTCGCGTTGCTCGCCTCGGGGCAAGCTCAAGGAATCGAGAGACGCGTCGTCCTGCGCAGCGGCGGGTTCGCGAACGATGCACCCGGCGAGCGGTCGACCACGGGTTCGGTGGCACACGTTGTGTTGCTCGAGATGCACAGCGCGCCCAGCAGGCCGTCTTCGGTCAAAACGTTGCGGCTCGGGGGGCCGAAGATGCGGTCGATCCAGCCGTTGCTGCCGATGGGGTCGATGCGCAGTTCGCCGGTGGTGCGCGCCAGGCGCAGCTCCGAAATGCGCAGGTCGAACACGCCGTCGATGTAGTCGAACAGCAGCGTGTAGTAGTCCAGCTGCGCGTCGAGCACCTTGGGCAGGGTCTCGCGGCCGAACTCCATGAGGCGGCGGCGGCCGCGGAAGGCCTGGCCTGACGTGCTGACGGCTTCCATCAACTGGCGCTCGCGTTCGCGGCCGGCCACGGTGCGGGACCACGACGACGCGGTGAGCTCCATCAGGTTGAGCTTCACGCCCTCCATCTTGGCTTCCTGGTTCGCGACTTCGGCCAGGGCGCCCTTGAGCTTGAGCTGGCGGTCGAAGCCGTTGCCGAAGTTCCAGTTCAATTCGAACGCGGCGCGCGTCGGGTCTTGCGGCGACACGCCGCGCGGGTCCTTGCTCTTCACGACAACGGCGTCGAGCGTGGGGTACAGGCTGGCCTCCGTCTGGTCGACCAGCGCGCGCGCACGCGCGACGCGGCCCTGGGCTTCGGCCAGTTCGGTGCTGCGCGCTTCGGCGCGGCGCAGCGCTTCTTCCTGCGAGCCGATGCGCCAGTGCGACGGCGCGGCGAGCACGGGCAGCGACTCGGGGTTGGGCGAGAACTTGAAGTAGTTGCGGAACTTGGCCAACGCCTCGTCGCGCTGGGCCTCGAAGTCGGACTCGCGCGCGGCCACGAGGGCGCGTCGCGAGGCGGCCATGTTGAGGTCGTTGTCGCCGCTCACGCCGAGCGCCACGCGGCGCGCCTCGGCCTTCGACAGTTCGGCCACGACCTCGGTGGCGCGGTGCGCGATCTGCTTTTTCAGATCGAAGCGCTGCACCTGCAGGTAGGCGGTGAGTGCGTCCAGCACGACCTTCTGCGAGGTGGTGACGACGGCTTCGTCATCGGCCTGGTTGGCCAGTTCGGCGGCGCGCTGCGCGGCGCTCATGGCACCGCCGTCGATCAGGCTCACGCGCGCCTCGGCGGTGAGCACGGTGTAGCTCTGGCTCTGCGCATCCTTGGCGCCGCTGTTGTAGGTGCCCGACGACGTGCCGACCTTGAAGCGCGGGTAGCGCGCCATGCGGGCCGCATCCACGCCGAAGCTGCTGGTGCTGGCGGTGGCCTGTGCGGTCAGCACCTCGGGGTATTCCTGCGACAGCGCGATGAGCGCCTGCTTCACGCGCTGCGCAGAACTCGCGGCGCCCAGAGAAGGCGAAGACAGGCGGCGCGAGAACGCGAGCGCGGCAGGTGGCTCGTCCTGTTCAGCGGATGTCTGTTGGGCATGCGCGGTGGGCGGCAGCGCCATGCTGACGCACAAGGTCGCGCAGAGCACGCCCGGGGCGATGCGCACGCGCCGGCCCGGCAACACGGGCTTGCTCATGGTTCGCGGAAGGCTTCGCGCCGCAGTTTGAGCACAGGCCGCAGGATGTACCAGATGAACGGATCGGTCCCCACGCGCAGGTCGACTTCAGACTCCATGCCGGCGGTGATGCGGTTTTCCTTTCGCCCCACGTGCGACTGCGACATGCTGATGAGCAGCCGGTAGTACGGCGTGCCGTTGGCAATGGCGGCATCGCGGTCGGCGTCGGCCGCCACGAGCTTGACCTTGCCGTCGACGGCGCCGTAGCGCAGGTAGTCGTAGGCGGTGATCTTCACGCGCGCCTCCTGCCCCACTTCGACAAAGCCGCGGTCGTTCGGGTTGAGGCGTGCCTCGACCATGATCTCGTCCTCGTCGGGCACCACTTCCAGGATGGATTCGCCGGGCTTCACGACCCAGCCAGGGCTGCCGCTGCGCAGGCCCTTCACGATGCCGTCGGCCGGCGCCTTCACCACCGTGCGCGAGCGTTGGGTGCGGGCGCGTGCAAGGTCTTCGCTCAGGCTGGCGAACTGGCGTTCGACGGTGGCGAGTTCGTCCGAGGCGCGGCGGCGAAAGCGGCCCTCGGCTTCGGCCATCTTGGCCTGTGCTTCGGTGATGGCGGCCTGCGCCGAGATCACGCCCTGGCGCGCCACGGCGAGTTCGCTGCGCACGCCTTCGGCCTGGCGGCGCTTCTCGAGCACCTCGACCTGGCCGACGAGTTTTTCGCTGAGCAGTTGTTCGGAGATCTCCTGCTCTTTCTGCATCAGCTCCAGCCGGTCGCCCAGGCCCTTGACCTTGGCCTGCTGTTCGAGCTGCTTGCTGCGTGCCTGCTCCAGGTTCGACACGGCGCCGGCCATGACGCCGCGCTGTTCGAGCGCGCGCGCCTGGTAGGCACCGACCTCGCCTTCGAGCACGGCCTCGTCGATGTCGGCATCGAACGAATCGCGCTTGAGCGGCTGGCCGCGGCTCTCGGCGATGAGCCGCACGCGGGTGGCCTGCGTGGCGGCGTTGCGCGCGGTGAGCTCTTCGAAGTTCAGGCCGCTGCCGCCCAGGTCGATCTCGACGAGCGACTGGCCCTGCTTGACCTTGTCGCCTTCTTTCACGAGCACGTTGCTGACGATGCCGCCTTCCAAGTGCTGGATCGACTTCACGCGGTCGGAGGGGATCACGCGGCCCGGCGCGACGACGACGGTTTCCATCGGAAAGCCGAGTCCGACCACCGCCAGCACCGCGACCGCGCCGCCGATGATCCACTGGCGCCGCCGGCCTTGCGGCGTGGTCTGCGCCGCCTGTTTCTCGCTCTCGCCCTGAAGCACCTGCGGCAAGTCTGGTTTCAAAATCCCGTACCCCTGTCTCTGTCTGTCAGTCGGTCAATCAATCGATCACGCAAGCAAGTCGCTCAGGCCATCGAGCGCGAAGCGGTGGAGACACCGGCATTGCTGCTGCCGTCCTCGCTGTCGCCCAGCGCCACCAGCGGCTTCTTCACGCCGAAGAGCTTGGGCACCATGATGGCAGCGGAGCCGATCTCCACGTTGCCCTGGCCGGTGACGTGATAGACGGTGGTGGCCGCCGACACGATGCGCAGCGAGTGCGTGACCACGACCACGGTGCGCACCTTGGCCACCGCGAGCATGGTCGCGAGCAGGTTGCGCTCGCTTTGAAAGTCGAGGTCGTTGCTGGGCTCGTCGAGCACCAGCACCGAGGGCTTGCGCAGGAAACTCATGGCCAGCGCGAGCTTGCGCCGCTCGCCCACGGAGAAGCCGGTACCGCCCTCGCCCACCACGGTGCGATAGCCGTCGGGCAGGCGCGAAATGAAGTCGTGCGCGCCCGAGAGCTTGCAGGCCGCGACGATCTGCTCGTCGCTCTGGCCCGGCGCACCGCGGCGCATGGTATCGACCAGCGGGCCGCCGAACCAGTAGACCTCTTGCGAGAGGTAGCTGATCCAGCGCGACAGCTCTTCGCGGCCGAACTGCGAGAGGTCGTACTCGCCGATGCTCACCACGCCGTGCGTGGGCGTGTACAGGCCCGACAGCAGCTTCACGAGCGTCGACTTGCCTGCGCCGTTGCGCCCGACGATCACATGCAGGCCGCCGGGACCGATGTCCAGGTCGACGTTTTCCAGCACGGGCTGCGGTGCGTCTTCGGTGAAGCTGAAGCTCACGTCCTTGAGCGTGACGCGGCCCAGCGGCTGCGGCAGCGCCATGCCGGTGGGCGCCTTCTCGACCGGCTCGCCGAGCACGGTCTCCAGGCGCTTGGCGGCTTCCTTGGCGGTGGCCAGCGAGCGCCAGTTCGACACCAGCCCGGCCACCGGCTGCAGCGCCTTCAGCGCGAGCATGTTGGAGGCGACGAGGCCGCCCACCGTCATCCACTGCTGCATGACGGAGATGGCGCCGACAGTGACGACGATCACCGAGAACACGGTGAGCAGCACGGTGGTGCCGTCGCGTGCGGTTTCGATCTGGCCGTTCTTGCCGAAGCTCTCGCTGAGCCAGGCGTTGTAGGTCTGCTGCCAGACCTCGATGGTCGGGCCGTCGTTCGACTGCGCCTTGAGCGTCTCGCGCGCATGGCAGATCTCGGAGGTGATGCGGTCCAGGCCGCGCCCGCGCAGCACTTCTTCCACGCGGCCGGCGCGCACTTCGTCGGCCCACCACCAGGCCAGGAACGACATGATGGCCAGGAAGGCCACCACCACCGGCAGCACCGGCAGCGCGACGATGCCGATCACCACGAGCGCGAAGATCGCCATCGGCAGATCGAAGATCGACTGCGCGAGCCCGCCGGTGACGGTGCCGCGCACGGCGCCCACGTCGCGAAAGTACAGCTGCCAGGACGAGGCCGGTCGCGCCTCGAGCGCGCGCAGCGGGCGACCGAGCATGGAGTGCAGCAGCGCGCTCGACACGCCGTGGTCGACGGTCGCGCCCGCGTTGCGCAGCAGGCGCGAACGCCGCGTGCGCAGCCAGAACTCGATGCACAGGAAAAAGAGGATGCCGCACACCAGCGCCGCGAGCGTGGAGACGCCGCTGCGCGAGAGCACGCGGTCATACACCTGGAGCAGGAAGATGGAAGGCAGCAGGCCGAACAGGCTGACGGGCAGCGACAGCCACGCCGCGCTCTTGACGAGGGGGTAGGCCGCACGAAACGCATCGCTCAGCGCACCGGCATACGGACTGGCGCCGGGCGTTTCCGGCCTGTCGGCAACCAGCTGGCTGGGCAAGAGGAACTTGATCATGAAGAAAGACCGATCCGTCGGGCAACGACGCCAGCGCCATTATCAACTGTTACCCGTCTGTTACAAGGCAAAAATTCGCCTCTGATGCCTCTCAGCATCGGTGTGCGCGAACCTGCGCCGGACCGGTCGATTCCACGCCGCGCGTTCCTTGTGGCGCGGCGTTTTCCCTGAGCGTGCAATTCATCGTTTTATGCGTGTAACTGTGGGTCGCGGTGCGGCCGGATGTGCCCGGCAGGCCTTCGGCAAAGACGAGCGCGATGTTGGCGCACAGCAGCATGAGCAGCACCCAGGCGCACAGCAGCTGCAACCAGCCCAGCCACCAGCGCCGTGGCGGTGCCTCGCGTTCGGATTCATAGGGAATGTGGACCAGTGCGTTCCATCTCATGGCAGTGCTTTCAGAACCCGGGCGAGCCGGGAAAGACCGACACCGGCGGAGCTTTTGGCCAGCACCCAGTCACCTGGTTGCAGCAGCCCGCCGAGTGCGGTGGAGAGGTCGGACACATCGACAAACCAATGGGAGCGGACCTTGGTACGGATGCGCGTGTGAAGCGCCCGCATCAAGGGTCCGCACAGGAGCACGCGGTCAGGTTGCGACGCCAGCAACTCGGCCTCCAGATCGAGGTGATGGCGTTGCGCCGCGGGCCCCAGCTCCTGCATGTCGCCCAGAATGGCCACCCGGCGCGCAGGCTCGCAGGGGGCTTGTGACAGCAACTCCAGCGCCGCCCGCATCGAACTCGGGTTGGCGTCGTAGGTTTCATCGATCAGCTTGAAGCTCCCGCCGCCGATGTGAATGGTGTGCAGCGCACCGCGTCCGCCCGGCGGCTCGAAGTGCGCAAAGGGTTCGACGGCCGCGGCCAGCGGCAGGCGCAGCGCCTGCAGTGCGGCCAGCGCGGCGACGGCGCTGGCGCCCATGTGGCGGCCCGGCGCATTCAGGCGCAGCTGAAAGAGCTCGCCCGCCACCTCGGCCTGCACCTCGCCGTGGTCGAAGGCGAGCAGGCGCACGTCGGCGTCCTTGTGCTCGCCGTAGGTCACGATCTGCAGCTGGTGCGCCATCGCCGCTTCGGCGAAGGTGGCGAACTCGGGCATGTCGCGGTTGAGCACCACGCGGTCGCCCGCGGCCATGGCCTGGAACATGCGGCAGTCGAGCCGCGCGGCGGCCTCCGACGGGCCGCGGTGCTTCTGCGATGCGGCCGAAATGCCCGTCACCACGATGAGCGACGGCCGCATGAGCTGCGCCGATGCGGGCATGTGCGAGGTGCCCATCTCGAGCACCCAGTAGGCGGCATGGCGCGGCATGCAGGTGAGGTTCCACGCAATGCCCGACGGCAGGCTGATGCTGCCTTCGGGCTGCGCCACCTCGCCCCACACGGTGAGTGCGCCGGCCAGCATGGCGGCCACGGTGCTGCTGCCCGCGCCACTGCCGAGCACGCCGCACACGCGGCCGGTGAATTCGGTGCGCGCATGGTCGCCCAGCTCGAGCACGGCCTGCAGCACGTTGGCCACCTTCAGCACGGGCACGCGCTTGTCCAGGTGCGGTTTGGGGTCGGTGCACAACACGGCCGCGGCCGGCTGCAGCACGCCCTTGAGCGTGACGGCGGCCAGCGGCGTCTTCGAGGGCCGGGCCTGGTGTTCGAACACGACGCGGCCCTTGCGCATGAAGGTGCGCTGGGTCACGCCGGTGGCGCGCCAGCCGTCTTCGGGCTTGACGACCCACTCGCCGCCGGTCACGCGGGCCATCTCGCTGGCCGTCCAGACCGCGCCGTCATCGCGCACGCCACCACCACCACCGCCCCCAGGGCCGGCGCCGCCGGGCTGGCTGCGCCGGTCCAGCAGGTAGCGGTGGTAGGCCGCGAAGCCCGTCACGTACTGCTCGACGTCGTCGATGCGCACGCGGAACGAGTGGTGCCGCACGAAGAAGGCGCCGACGACCGTGGACGGCCGGCGGAAGTACATCGCCATCTCGGGCCAGAAGAAACCGTTGAGCAGGTAGTGCGCGCGGTAGTCGAGCGCGCGGTAGAACTTCTCGGTGTCCAGCTCGTCGAGCAGGTGCCGCATGGCGGGCATGCTTTCGAGCCGCTGCAGCATCTGCTGCGCCGCCAGCATGAGGCTGAGCAGCGTGGGAAAGGTGGTCTTGCGGTCGAGCACGAAGTCCAGGTAGCCCGCCACGTTCTGCAGCCCGAAGCGGAAGTAGCGCTCCTGCGGGCTCCACTGCGTGAGCTCGTTCACGCAGCCGCTGAGCCAGTGGTCGTGCGACTGCCAGTGCTGGCTCGCAATGAAATGGTCGAAGGCTTTCTCGACCGCGGCCAGCCAGCGCGGATCGCGCGTGAGGCCGTACAGGCGCATGAGGCCGAAGGCCGCCTCGCCGTCGTAGAAGATGACGCGCGAGGCCTGCTTGAGCGTGAGGTCGGCCGCGTGCAGCACGTGGTCGAAGCGCCCGCTGGCGGGGTCTTGCAGCGCCACGATGCCCAGCGCGAGCTTCTCGAGCAGCGGCAGCCAGTGGCGCGTTTCCATCAGCTCGCAGTAGCGCACGAACATGCGCACGCACGCCGCGTTGCCGCCCAGCTTGATCTCGCCGCCGGTGTCGACCAGGTACGCGACCTCGCGGCCGTCGGGCAGCGTGTAGTCGCGGATCAGCGCGTCGCTGAGGTGGTCGATGGCGCGGTCGATGGCCGCGCGCAGCGTGTCGTCGCGCGTGAGCTCCCAGGCCTCGAGCATGGCGTGCACGGTGCCCGCGTGGCGCATCGCGTCGTAGGTCGGAATGCGGCGGTCGAAGCACGGAAAGTAGCCGTACACGAACAGGCCGTCGCTCTGCATCTGGCGCGCCAGGTACGAGGAGCCGCTGCGCACCAGCTCGAGCACCGACTGCGGGTTGAGCGCCGGCAGCTGCCGGCGGCCCGCGTCGAGCCCCGTGCCCACGAGCTTGTGCACCACGCCGTCGGGCTGGCAGAACACGCCGACCGTGGCCAGCAGGTACACCGTGCGTTCCGACGACTCTTCCAGCGGCAGCGTGCGCTCGAAGCGGGCCTGCGCATAGACGTCGAAGTTGCGCGCGTTCACCACCGAATGCGCGATGGTCGAATCGCCGCACAGCATGGCGTTGGCGTTGAGTTCCTGCTCGGTGAAGGCGAAGCCGAAGTCCTGGTCGAAGGCCAGGCCGAGCCGGAAGTAGTTGCGCTTGACCGCGGTGAGCTGGGTCTTGAACTGTGTCCAGTCCATCGGGCTGGCGCCCTCGACCCAGTCGATGCGCAGCCAAGGCGAGACGATGCCGCGCTCGCGCACCCATCGCTCGACCAGGTCGGCGCCTTCGCGCCAGGCGGTCTCGAAGTCGTCGGCGCGCGCATGCACCACGTGTGCACGCTGCGCGCCGTCGCTCACCGAGAAGAAGAGCGTGAAGGCCGGGTACGGGGCAGGCAACGCCGCGCACACGGACACCAGGCGCTCGTGGCAGGCGTGGAGCTGGTCTGAGAAGGACATCATTCGGCCCCGGTCGAATGCGGGCGAAGGCCGGTCGCGTCCGTCATCTGCTCTCGCTTGAATGACGTGATCGCGGACCGGAAGCCGCCCGTGAAATCATCGCGTGCTCCCGATTCAGCGGTAGCTGAACTCGGCGCGACGATTGAGCTGATGGCCCTCCTCGGTGGTGGCAAGCGATGCGGGCTTTTCAAGGCCCCAGCTGATGGCTTCGATGCGTTCGCCCGGCACGCCCATTTGCGTGAGCATGCGTTGCACGGCCTCGGCGCGGCGCTGGCCGAGCGCGAGGTTGTACTCGCGGCCGCCGCGCAGGTCGGTGTGGCCTTCGATCACGACCCGGCTCGCCGGCCGGTTGCGCATGTAGCCCGCGTGCGCCTCGACGATGTTGCGGTCGCCGGCCCTGACGTCGTATTTGTCGAAGTCGAAGTAGACGATCTTGGCCGGCGTGTTCGGCGGCGGCGGTGGCGGCGCCGGCTCCACCTTGGGCACTTCGCGCACGCTCTTGTTGGAGTAGTAGTAGGTCGCGTCGTCGCGACCGCCCTTGGGAGGCACGCCGCAGGCCACGAGGCTTGCGCCCATGGCCACGAGGGCCAGTATCCGGAAATTCTTGTTCATGACGGTCCTTTCGCGGGACAGGCCGGTGCCGGCCTGTCCCTTTCTGCTTGCTATCGAGGTTTCCCTTCCTCCTTCTTCGTGTCCCTTGGATCAGCCCAGCAGGCCGTGCAGGATGTTGGTCACGGGTGCCAGGGCACCACCGGCCGGGCTGCTGTGATCGACCAGGCTGGTGATCGGGGTGAGCACGTTGTCGAGCACCGGGGCCACCGTGTGTTCGACCGTGTCCAGCACACCGGTCACGACCGCGGCCACCGGGGCTGCCGGCGTGCCGGCGAGGATGTCGGTCACCGGGGCTGCGGCATGGGTCACCGTGTCGACCACCGTCGAGACCAGCGAGCCGGCAGAACCTGCCGAGCCCGTTGCACCCGTCGCACCCGTTACGCCGTCGAGGATGCTGGTGACCGGCTCCAGGATGCCCGCGACCGGTTCGGCGCCACCCGTCAGGCCGCCGAGCAGGCCGCCCACGAGGCCGTCCGCACCGAGCAGGCTGCCGACCAGGCCACCTTCGCTGCCGCCGAGGACGCCGCCCAGGAGGCCGCCGTCACCGCCGAGGACGCCGCCCAGGAGGCCGCCGTCACCGCCAAGGACGCCACCGAGCAGGCCGCCAGCGTCGCCGCCGGTCACACCACCGAGGACACCACCCAGCAGGCCGTCGTCACCCAGGACGCCACCGAGCAGGCCGCCAGCATCGCCGCCGGTCACACCACCGAGGACACCACCCAGCAGGCCGTCGTCACCCAGGATGCCGCCGAGCAGGCCGCCAGCATCGCCGCCGGTCACACCGCCGAGGACACCGCCCAGCAGGCCGTCGTCGCCGAGGATGCCGCCGAGCAGGCCGCCAGCATCGCCGCCGGTCACGCCGCCGAGGACACCGCCCAGCAGGCCGTCGTCGCCCAGGATGCCACCGAGCAGGCCGCCAGCATCGCCGCCGGTCACGCCGCCGAGGACACCGCCCAGGAGGCCGTCGTCGCCGAGGATGCCGCCGAGCAAGCCGCCGTCACCGCCGAGAACGCCACCCAGCAGACCGCCGTCGCCGCCGAGAACACCACCCAGCAGACCGTCGTCACCCAGGATGCCGCCGAGCAGGCCACCGTCACCGCCGAGGACGCCGCCCAGGAGGCCGTCGTCACCCAGCACACCGCCGAGCAGACCACCGTCACCGCCGAGGACGCCGCCCAGGAGGCCGTCGTCACCCAGCACGCCACCGAGCAGGCCGCCGTCGCCGCCGAGCAAACCGCCCAGCAGACCGTCGTCGCCCAACACACCGCCGAGCAGGCCACCGTCGCCGCCGAGGACACCGCCCAGCAGGCCGTCGTCACCCAGCACGCCACCGAGCAGGCCACCGTCGCCGCCGAGAACGCCGCCCAGGAGGCCGCCTTCACCCAGCAGACCGCCTTCACCGCCGAGCAAGCCGCCCAGCAGGCCGTCGTCACCCAGCACGCCGCCGAGCAGACCACCGTCGCCGCCGAGGACGCCACCCAGGAGGCCGCCTTCACCCAGCACACCGCCGAGCAGACCGCCGTCGCCGCCGAGGACGCCGCCCAGGAGGCCGCCTTCACCCAGCACACCGCCGAGCAGACCGCCGTCGCCGCCGAGGACGCCACCCAGGAGGCCGCCTTCACCCAGCACGCCGCCGAGCAGACCGCCTTCACCGCCGAGGACGCCGCCCAACAGGCCGCCGTCGCCGCCAAGGACGCCACCCAGCAGGCCATCGCCACCGATCAGGTTGGCCACGCCGTCGGTCACGAAGTCGACCTGCGTGTCGACCGCGTTCAGCAGGCCGTTCGTCGCGCCGGCGCCGAGCAGCTGGTCGACCACCGGGCTGACCAGGCCGCCCACGCCGTCCGTCACGTCGTCAACGAGGCTGTCGGCCGGGTCGAGCACGTTCGGGTCGTTCGGCGTGAAGCTGGAACCGAGCACCGGGGCCAGCAGGCCGTCGACCGTGTCGGTCAGGCTGTCGGTCAGTTGCGAGACCGGGGCCAGCACGTCGCCCAGGCCGAGGTCGCCGAGCACGCCGTTGTTCAGGCCGTTGACCAGGCCGGCCACCACGCTGTCGGCCGGGTCGAGCAGGGCCGCGCCGGTGCCGGGGGTGCCGCCACCGCCGATGCCGCCGAGCACGCCGCCCAGCAGACCGCCGATGAGGCCTTCTTCGCCGAGCAGGCCGCCCACGGGGCCGTCATTGCCCAGGAGACCACCGACGATGCCGTCCGGTCCAAGCAGGCCGCCGGCGCCGTCGCCGCCGAGCAGGCCACCCAGCGGGCCGTTGTCGCCCAGCAGGCCGCCGAGCAGGCCGTCGTCACCGAGCAGGCCACCGATGGGGCCGGTGCCGCCGAGCAGACCGCCGACCAGGCCGTTGTCGCCCAGCACGCCGCCCAGCACGCCGTCCTCGCCGAGCAGGCCGCCGATGGGGCCGGCATCGCCGAGCAGGCCACCGAGCAGGCCGTCGTCACCCAGCAGGCCGCCCACCGGGCCGTCGCTGCCGAGCACGCCACCCAGCAGGCCGTCGTCGCTCAGCAGGCCGCCGACCAGGCCGTCGTTGCCGAGCAGGCCGCCGAGGGGGCCGCCTTCGCCGATGACACCACCGAGCAGGCCGCCCAGCAGGCCGTCGTCGCCGCCGAGCAGACCGCCCAGCGGGCTGTCGGCGAGCAGGCCGGACAGTGCGCCGTCCTGGCCGAGCAGGTTGTCGATGAGACCGCCATGGCCGAGCAGTTCGCCGGTGAGGCCTTCCGAACCGGCCAGGCCGGCCAGCACGCCGTCGCCGCCGAGCAGGCCGCCCACGAGGCCGTCGTCACCCAGCAGGCCACCGAGTGCGCTGTCGTCGCCGAGCAGGCCGCCCAGCAGGCCATCCGCGCCGAGCAGGCCGCCGGTGAGGTTGCCGAGGGCGCCGTCGCCGAGCAGGCCGCCGACCAGGCCGTCGTCGCCGAGCACGGTGTCCAGCAGGCCGCCGACGGCGCTGCCTTCACCGATGAGGCCGCCCACGAGGCCGTCGGGTGCCAGCAGGCCGCCGACCAGGCCGTCTTCGGCCAGCAGGCCTTGCACGAGGCTGCCTTCGCCGATCACGTTCTGCAGCAGGCCGCCGAGTGCGCCGTCGTCGCCCAGCAGTTGGTCGGTCACGCCGCCCAGGCCGAGGGCGTCGGTCAGGCCGCTGACGATGCCGTTGTCACCGATGAGGTTCTCGAGCCCGTTGTTGAGCGCGTCGGTCACGTAGTCGACCTGGTGGAGCAGGCCGCCGGTGATGGCACCGGCCGCGCCGGCACCCAGCAGCGGATCGAGGATCGGGCTGAGCGTGCCGCCCAGCGGATTCGTGATGCTGCCCACGAGATCGTCCACCGGGTCGAGCTGGTTCGGGTTGTTGGCCTGGAACTCTTCGCCGAGCAGCGGCGCCAGCACGTCGTCGACGACGTCGGTCAGGTTGTCCACCACATCGGTCACCGGGGTCAGCGCGCCGCCGAGGCCGAGCGCGTCGTCCACGCCGTCGAGCACGCCACCCACGATGCCGTCGGCGGGGTCGAGCAGGTGGTCGGCGTCTGCGTCGGAATCCGAGTCGGAGTCACTGTCGGAATCGGAGTCGGAATCCGAATCGCTGTCGGAGTCGCTGTCGGAGTCGCTGTCCGAGTCGGAGTCTGAATCGGAGTCGCTGTCCGAATCGGAGTCACTGTCGGAGTCGGAGTCGGAGTCGGAGTCGGAGTCGCTGTCCGAGTCCGAGTCACTGTCGGAGTCCGAATCAGAGTCCGAATCGCTGTCGGAGTCGGAGTCACTGTCCGAGTCCGAGTCGCTGTCCGAATCGGAGTCAGAGTCCGAATCCGAGTCGCTGTCGGAGTCCGAATCCGAATCGCTGTCCGAATCGGCATCCGAATCCGAGTCGCTGTCCGAGTCCGAGTCCGAATCGGAGTCAGAGTCGCTGTCCGAATCCGAGTCCGAATCGGAGTCAGAGTCGCTGTCCGAATCCGAGTCCGAATCAGCGTCCGCATCGGAGTCACCGCCCGGGCCGCCCACGAACAGCGGGAACCCGGTGGTGCCACCGTCGCCGCCGCCACCGCTGAGCGCGGCGCCCAGCGCCACGGCGCCCAGGGCGCCCAGCGCGAATTCACCGAGGCCGATGCCGCTGCCGGCCGCGGTCTTCTTGGTCACGGCCAGAGCAGCCGCATCGGCGTCGCTGTCCGGCGGGGTCACTTGCAGGTCGCCCGAGGCGACGTCCACATTCACTTGTTCGAGGCCACCGGGCAGCTTGGTCGAGCCGATGGTTGCATCGGTGCCGCCGGTGAAGACGCCGGCCAGCGGCGCCTTGTTGGAGGCCGATCCAGGGAACAGCACGTTGGCCTGGCCGCCGTCCGGCACGATCACGCGGTCGCCGGCCATCAGGGTCTGATTGCCGTCCACCGGAATGCGGACACCCTCGCGCATCACTGCAACGCCGGGCGTAGCATTGGACAATGTGCCCACGCTGGAAGACGCCACGGCCGCAGGCGCGGCGGAGGCGCCGGCGCTCATGCCCGGCGTGCCTAGCGGCGTGACGGTGGCTTGGGCAAGAAGCACGGGCGCAGCGCCATTGGCGGAGAGCCCTTCGGTCGAAACGGTCGATGCTTGTGGAGCGGTCATGGCAGCCTCTGTGACAAAAGATGCATCTACAGGGGCAACTTGCGTGCCGCTTTTCTGCCGCTGTGCCAATGCCGCGCCATCCGCGATTCAAGTGATTGATTTACATGGGTATTTTTCTGAAAACCGCCGCGCGCACCGACACCCGAAACAGGCCGTAAGGAGGTCATTTCGCGATTCGTTACGTTACGGTGTAACCCTTCGTACCCGGAACGCCGGACGTGTCCCGCGCACTTTCAACAGCCCCGGCGCTGCCCGTTTTTCTCTTCTCTTCTTCTCTCTTCTATATATGTTCAATCCCTCCCAGGAAGACGTGCGCCGCTTCTTCTGCGACGTGTACGCCAAGCACCGGCAGGGCCTGCCGATGGAGCCGCTGGAGACCATCGCGGCCGGCTGGATCGACGAGCACCCCGAGTACCACGAGGACCTGATCGACGCCGACGCGGCCGTGGCGCGGGTCTATGACGGATCGAACGGCCGCGAGAACCCGTTCCTGCATCTGTCGATGCACCTGTCGATCAGCGAGCAGTGCTCCATCGACCAGCCGCGCGGCATCCGCCAGGCCGTCGAGCTGCTGGCCGCGCGCCGCGGCTCGCTGCTGCATGCGCACCACGAGGCGATGGATTGCCTGGGCCAGATGATGTGGGAGAGCCAGCGCGCGGGACGCCCACCGGACGGCGATGGCTATGTGGCGTGCGTGCAGCGCCGCGCCACGAAGGACTGACGAACCGTCAGCCGGTCGCGCGCAGGGTTGTTCCTTTGCGCGCCGGCAACGCGCCCTGCGCCTTCGCAGCCTCGCGCAGCAGCCCCGCCATCGCGGCGCGCAACGGCGAGGGTTCGGCCTCGCTGCGCTGCAGGAGGCCGACCGGCTCCTCGGTGCCGGTGGTGTCGATCGGCAGGCGCACCAGGCGGCCGTCGGCCAGCTCGCTGCGGGCAGCACCCAGCGGCGTGATCCACACCGCGTCCGACACCGCCACCAGCGCGCGCGCCACCGCCACGTCGAGCGTCTGCAGGGCATTGCGCGGCAGCGCCAGGCCACGTGCCGACAAAAAGCTCTCGGTGTTGTGGCGCGGGATCGTGCCCTCGCCGTACACGACCAACGGATAGTCGAGCACTGCCTGCACCGGCGCTGCCTTGAGTGCAAGCGGATGGCCGGCGCGCACGGCGAACACCAGCGGCTCGGTGTGCAGCAGCTCGAAGCTCAGGCCGCCCATGAGGCGCGGATCGCTCATGCGGCCCACCACGAGGTCGAGCTCGCCGGCGCGCAGCTCGTCGAGCAGCACCGCGTTGGCCGCGCTCTTCACCAGGATCTGCACCGCCGGCCAGCCCTCGCGCAGCCGCGCCAGCGCCACCGGCAGCAGCGCGGGCGCCACGCTGGGCAAGGCGCCGATGCGCAGGCGTTCGATGCGCCCGCCCGCCGCCGGCGCCACGGCCTGGGCGCTGGCGTCCATCGCTTCGAGCACGCGCAGGGCGTGGGCCAGCAGCTGTTCACCGGCCGGCGTGAGGCCCTGCACGCCACGGCGGCCGGCCTGGCTGCGTTCCACCAGCCGGGTGCCGACCACGGCCTCGAGCTCCGACAGCGTCTTGGACACCGCCGGCTGGCTCAGCGCCAGCCGCTCGGCCGCGCGCGCGAGGTGGCGCTCCTGCGCGACCGCGACGAAGGCGCGCAGGTGCCGCAGCTGCACGTTGCGCACGAAATCCTGGCGAAGCTCGGTGGGAGACTTTTTCAATGCCTTCTGGTTATTGAAACTGGAACAATCTTCAATTTACATCATTGATCGCGACTTCTACAGTGCGGGCTTCGGATTCGTCCCACGACAGGAGACAACGTACATGACCAAGACCAGCGGCGTTCAGCCCACCCTCACCCCGCGCGACTGGGACGCCCATCCCAGCTACATCTATCCCGGCTACAAGTCGACCGGCAAGCGCGGCCCGCAGAAGCCGCTCATTCCGCTGAAGGCCTCGCTCGGCGAGCTGCAGCAGCCGGTGTACGGCCACGACAGCATCGGCGAGTTCGACCACGACCTCACGCGCAACGCGCGCGTCAACGGCGAGCCGCTGGGCGAACGCATGATCCTCACGGGCCAGGTGCTCGACGAGCGCCGCCGCCCGGTGGCCAACACGCTGGTCGAGCTGTGGCAGGCCAACGCCTCGGGCCGCTACGTGCACAAGGTCGACCAGCACGACGCCCCGCTGGACCCCAACTTCCTGGGCGCGGGCCGCTGCCTGACCGACAGCGAAGGCCGCTACCGCTTCCTCACCATCAAGCCCGGCGCCTACCCCTGGGGCAACCACCCCAACGCCTGGCGCCCGCAGCACATCCACCTGTCGCTGTTCGGCCAGAGCTTTGCCAGCCGCCTCGTGACGCAGATGTACTTCCCCGGCGACCCGCTGCTGCAGTACGACCCGATGGTCACCGGCACGCCCGAGCGCTACCGCAACCGCCTCATTGCCGACTTCAGCCTCGACATCACCGAGGAAGGCTATGCCCTGGGCTACCAGTTCGACATGGTGCTGCGCGGCGCCGATGAAACGCCGTTCGAGAACCGCTGAAAGGAATTCCCCATGCCATTGATGACCGCACAGGAAGCCGACTTCGGCCAGACGCCCTCGCAGACCGTGGGTCCCTACTTCGCCTACGGCCTCACCGCCACGCAGTACGGCTACAACTTCAACCAGCCCTTCGACGCCGTGCTGGCGCTGGACACCGCCAGCGGGCAGCGCATCCGCCTCGAAGGCCGCGTGATCGACGGCGACGGCAACCCGATCAACGACGCGCTGGTCGAGATCAGCCAGCCCGACGGCGAAGGCCGCTACCCACAGACGCCCGACGAGGCGCGCGCCCTGGGCTTTCGCGCCTTCGGCCGTGTCGGCACGGGCACCGACGCGCAGAACCGCTTCGTGTTCCACACCGTCAAGCCCGGCGCCGAAACGCCCGGCGAAGCCCCGCACATCAACGTGATCGTGCTGATGCGCGGCCTGCTGCTGCATGCCTTCACGCGCGTGTACTTCAGCGACGAGGCCGAAGCCAACGCGAAGGACGCCGTGCTGCAGAGCGTGCCGGCCGAGCGCCGTCACACGCTGATCGCCGAGCGCGTGGAACAAGGCGGTGCGGTGACGTACCGCTTCGACATCCGCATGCAGGGCGCCGACGAGACGGCCTTCTTCGACGTCTGACCCCCGGGAAAGTCCGGACGAAAAAAAGCCCGCTGATGCGGGCTTTTTCTTTGGGGCAACGGGTCAGTGCCCGTCTGGCTCCCTCTTTTTACTGAGGCGCGTGATGCAGGCGCGACTCCGGCACGATCTTCAGTTCGCCAGGCAGCGAGCTGATGTAGGTGGCCAGGGTCTTCAGTTCGGCATTGGTGAACTTCTTGGGTTCGACCTGTGCGGCCATCACGGCGTTCGAACGGCCCAGGTGGGGGTTGTTCTTCACGCGGTACGACTTCAGTGCCACGAACAGGTAGTCGGCGTGCTGGCCGGCCAGCTTGGGCACGGTGCCGTCGTTCGGCGTGTTGAAGTTGGCGCCGTGGCACTTGGTGCAGCTGTTGTCCTTGTCGCGCGCGATGAGCGCCTGGACGTTCTCGGACGCGGCCTTGGCCGGTGTGGCCGCAGGCGCATCGCCTTCCTTCACGCCCAGCTGGCTGTAGTAGGCCGCGAGGTCGGCGATGTCCTGTTCGGTGAGGCTGTCGGCGATGGCGCGCATCGTCGGGTGCTTGCGGTCACCGCCCTTGTACGCGGTGAGCGCGGACGAGATGTACGTGGCGCTCTGGCCCGCGATCATCGGGACCTTGTGGATCTCGGGGAAGCTCGCCTGGTAGCCGATGATGCCGTGGCAGCCCACGCACATCTGGACCTTCTTGGCGCCGTCCTGGGCCTTGCCAGTGACTTGCTGGGCTTGTGCCGAGAGCGTCACGCAAGCGACAGCAAGGGCAAACATCGTGGTCAACAACTTGTTCATTTTGCGCGCACAATCTCGTGGAGATACAGTTTTTCGAATCAACATTCGATTATATGCAAGGGTCCCACGGGAACCTCGCGCGAGCTGCACAAGAGGCTGCGCAATGCAGTTCGAGTGTGTTCTTTTCTCCACCCTGCCTCCGCTCCACTCATGAAATTCAAGGGCTCAGACAACTACGTCGCCACTCAGGACCTGATGCTGGCGGTCAATGCGGCCATCACACTCCAGCGCCCCCTGCTCGTCAAGGGCGAGCCCGGCACCGGCAAGACCATGCTGGCCGAGGAAGTGGCGCAAGCGCTCGACATGCCGCTGCTGCAGTGGCACATCAAGTCGACCACCAAGGCGCAACAGGGCCTGTATGAATACGACGCCGTGAGCCGCCTGCGCGACTCGCAGCTCGCCGATGTGGACGGCGGCCAGCGCGTCAAGGACATCCAGAACTACATCATCAAGGGCGTGCTGTGGCAGGCCTTCACGGCCGACCAGCCGGTCGCGCTGCTGATCGACGAGATCGACAAGGCCGACATCGAATTCCCGAACGACCTGCTGCGCGAAATCGACCGCATGGAGTTCTACTGCTACGAGACGCGCGAACTCATTCGTGCCAAGCACCGTCCGCTGGTGTTCATCACCTCGAACAACGAGAAGGAACTGCCCGACGCCTTCCTGCGCCGCTGCTTCTTCCACTACATCAAGTTCCCCGATGCCGAGACGATGAAGCACATCGTCGCCGTGCACTTCCCGAACCTGAAGCAGGAGCTGCTCACGTCGGCGATGAAGACCTTCTACGACGTGCGCAACCTGCCCGGCCTGAAGAAGAAGCCCTCGACCTCCGAGCTGCTCGACTGGCTCAAGCTGCTGGTGGCCGAAGACATCCCGCTCGAAGCCCTGCAGAGCAAGGACGACAAGGTCGCCGTGCCGCCGCTGGTGGGCGCGCTGCTCAAGAACGAGCAGGACGTGACCCTGTTCGAGAAGCTCGTCTTCATGCAACGCAACAACCGCTAGGCCATGAGCCGGCAACCGCATTCCACCAGACAGCTGATGAAGCTGGGCATCGCCCAGGCGGTGCTGTTCGTGGTGGGCGCGCTGATCGGGCGCGGGATCGGGCTCTTGCTCGGGCTCGACGCC
The DNA here is from genome assembly GCF_058788795.1 of Variovorax sp. FW301-JW7. NCBI lineage: Bacteria > Pseudomonadati > Pseudomonadota > Betaproteobacteria > Burkholderiales > Comamonadaceae > Variovorax > Variovorax sp. FW301-JW7. The sequence goes on along the minus strand of NZ_JBYTBC010000005.1, from coordinate 286,361 downwards.
TTCGGCACCGACAGCAAGTACGGCACGCGCGAGATCGTCGGCATTGCGCTGATCGGCCTGGGTGGCGGCGCCGGTGCACAGGCCGCGCGTGCTTGGTACGTGCACAAGTACGGCGACCCGCGCGCCTGAGCCCCAGATCCACCGAGACCTGCACGGAGACACGGAGAGTTTGCACATGGCGTTCGTCGAACCCGTCACGCTGAAGGCCCGCGGCCTCGCGCTGGTGCCGCTGGCACTCACCCACGAAGACGGCCTGCGTGCCGCGGCCGCCGACGGCGAGCTGTGGAAGCTGCGCGTCACCTCCGTGCCCGAGCCGCAGGACACGCGCGCCTACATCGAGACCGCCCTGAAGACGGCCGACCGCTTCGCCTTTGCCGTCACCGACGAGGCCAGCGGCACCGTGCTGGGCAGCACCAGCTTTCACGACATCCTGCCGGGCGTGAAGCGCGTCGAGATCGGCTACACCTGGTACGCCGAGCGCTGCCAGCGCACCCACGTCAACACCACCTGCAAGCTGCTGATGCTCACGCACGCCTTCGACACGCTCGGCTGCAACGTGGTGGGCTGGCGCACCGACAACTTCAACTTCGCCTCGCAGCGCGCCATCGAGCGCCTGGGCGCGAAGAAAGACGGCGTGATCCGCGGCCACGTGATGCGCCGCGACGGCACCATCCGCGACACCGTCATGTACAGCCTGCGCGCGGGCGAATGGTCCGAGGTGAAGGCCCAGCTGCAGTACCTGCTCGACAAGCCGCGCGGCTGAACGAAACACAAGGAGCGCTCCATGCTCATCGACTTCTTCTACACCCTGCGTTCGGCCAAGCTGCCGGTGTCGGTCAAGGAATACCTCACGCTGCTCGAGGCGCTCAAGTCCGACGTGGTGGGCCCGAACTCCGACGGCGCCTACGGCATCGACGACTTCTACTACCTCTCGCGCACCGCGCTCGTGAAGGACGAGAAGCACTACGACAAGTTCGACCGTGCCTTCGCCGCCTACTTCAAGGGCGTCGAGATGCTCACCGACTTCACCAAGGAAGTGCCGCTCGACTGGCTCAAGAAGACGCTGGAGCGCGAGTTCACCGCCGAAGAGAAAGCCAAGATCGAGAAGATGGGCTGGGACGAGCTCATGGAAACGCTCAAGAAGCGCTTCGAAGAGCAGAAGGAACGCCACGAAGGCGGCAGCAAGTGGATCGGCACCGGCGGCACCTCGCCCTTCGGCAACGGCGGCTACAACCCGCAGGGCATCCGCATCGGCGGCGCAGGCAAGAACCGCAGTGCCGTGAAGGTGTGGGACCAGCGCGCCTACAAGGACTACGACGACACGCAGGAACTGGGCACGCGCAACATCAAGGTCGCGCTGCGGCGGCTGCGCAAGTTCGCGCGCGAGGGCCACGTGGAAGAGCTGGACCTGGACAACACCATCCACTCGACCGCGGCCAACGCCGGCTACCTCGACATCAAGATGCGGCCCGAGCGCCACAACAACGTCAAGGTGCTGCTGCTGATGGACGTGGGCGGCACGATGGACGAGCACATCCAGCGCGTCGAAGAGCTGTTCTCGGCCGTGAAGACCGAGTTCAAGCACCTGGAGTTCTATTACTTCCACAACTGCGTCTACGACTTCATGTGGAAGAACAACAAGCGCCGCTTCTCCGAGAAGTTCGCGACCTGGGACATCCTGCGCAAGTACAACAAGGACTACAAGCTGATCTTCGTGGGCGACGCCACGATGAGTCCTTACGAAATCTTGCAACCTGGCGGCAGCGTCGAATACAACAACGAAGAGGCCGGCGCCGAGTGGATCCAGCGCCTCACGCACACCTTCCCCAAGTTCGCCTGGATCAACCCCGAGCCCCAGGGCGTGTGGCAGTACCGCCAGAGCATCGCGGTGATGCAGCAGCTCATGTCCAACCGCATGTACCCGCTCACGTTGCGCGGCCTCGAAGAGGCGATGCGCATGCTGTCCAAGTAACCCGCGGCCCCGCACAAGTGGGGGGCACCGCCCGCACCGGTGCTGTCAGAATGCCGCCATGGTCAGGGTGGCATCCGTTCTTTCGCCGGCGTTGTGGCCGGCTTTGCTTTTTTCCGGCGTCCTGCTTTTGCAAGGCTGCAGCCTGCTGCCTAAAAAAGAGGCGGCAGACACGGGCGCGTCCACCGCGGGCGTGGTGCGCAGCGGCGACACCAACGGCGACACCGCCAAGGACGACGACAAGGCCAAGGCCGACGGCCGGCGCCGCGCCTTCACCGTCGACGTGCGCGGCCCCGAAACCGAGCGCGACTACCTGGCGCGTCACCTCGAAATCCAGCGCTACCGCGAGCTCGACGACCTGGGCGTGACCGAGGTCTCGCGCCTCATGGTCGCGGCCGAGGCCAATGCGCGCGAGCTGCTGGGCACGCTGGGCTACTTCACGCCCACGCTCACGCTCGAACTCAACGAGACGCCCGACAGCACCGAGGCCCCGCGCGAGGTCGTCATCACCGTGGCACCCGGCGAGCGCACGAAGGTGTCGACGGTGCAGATCCGCTACGCCGGCCAGATCGCCAACGACCCCAGCGCCGAAGCCCAGCGCGACGCCATCCGCACCGGCTGGGCGCTGCGCGCCGGCGAGCCCTTCACGCAAGGCGCCTGGGACGACGCCAAGACCACCGCGCTGCGCAGCCTCACGGCCAAACGCTTTCCCACCGGCAGCGTGGAGATCAGCCGCGCCGAGATCGACGCCGACCGCCACGAGGCCCGCCTCGGCGTGACCTACCAGTCGGGCCCCGCCTACAAGTTCGGCCCGCTGGTGCTGCGCGGCGTGGAGCGCTACGACGCCGACGCCGCACGCCGCATCGCGCGCCTGCCCACCGGCACCGACTACGACCAGCAGAAGCTGCTCGACGCCCAGCAGCGCCTGGCCAGCAGCGGCTACTACGACTCGGTGTTCCTCACGCTCGACACCGACAGCCACACGCCGCTGGCCGCGCCCGTGATCGCGCAGCTGCGCGAGGCACCGCTGCAGAAGGTCGTGATGGGCGTGGGTTTCACCACCGACAACGGCCCGCGCCTGTCGATCGACCACACCCACAACCGCATGCCGCTGCTCGGCTGGCGCGCGGTGTCGCGGCTCTCGCTGGACAACGACATCCAGTCGCTGGGCACCGAGTGGAACGCCGTGCCCAACGACCGCGGCTGGCGCTGGTTTGCCGGTGGCGAACTCAAGAGCGAGCAGTCGGGCAGCTACGTGGTCGACAGCGGCCGGCTGCGCGGCGGGCAAAGCAAGTCGAGCGACCACATCGACCGCAGCCTCTTCCTGCAGTACGACTACGCCCACAACCGCGGCACCGACGCGCCGCCCTCGGCCTCGGCGGTCACCGCCAACTGGGGCTGGACCGGGCGCTACTTCGACGACAACTCGGCGCCCTCGCGCGGCTACGGCCTGGCGCTCGAAATGGCCGCGGGCTACACGCTCACCGGCCAGCAACTGCCCTTCACGCGCACCTACGCGCGCTTTCTCGGCGTGCTGCCGCTGGGCGCGGCCGAGGACAAGAACGCCCGCGCGCGTCGCAGCCGGCTGCAGATGCGCCTGGAGGCCGGCGCCGTCGCGGCCAAGGACAGCGCGCAGATCCCGTCCACGCTGATGTTCCTCACCGGCGGCGACACCACCGTGCGCGGCTACAGCTACAAGCAGATCGGCACCGTGCGCGCCGACGGCAAGACCGTGGCGGGCCGCTACCTCGGCGTGGCCAGCCTCGAATGGCAGCGCCCCTTCGTCTACAAGGACAAGCTCACCGAATGGGAGAGCGTGGTGTTCGTGGATGCCGGTGCCGTGGCCGACAAGCCCGGCGAGCTCAAGCCCAAGGTCGGCGTGGGCGTCGGCGCGCGCTGGCGCAGCCCGGTCGGCCCGGTGCAGGCCGACCTGGCCTACGGCGTCGACTCGAAGAAATTCCGCCTGCATTTCCGCCTCGGCTTCACCTTCTGACCCGCTCCATGCCGTCCACGCCCACCACAGCCACGCCCCGTCCCCGCTCGCGCACCCGCCGCGTGCTGCGCGCGCTGGGCTGGACGCTGACGGGCCTGCTGCTCGTCGTGCTGCTGCTCGCCGCGGGCACCTGGTGGTGGCTCGGCTCGAACACATCGCTGGCCTTCGCGCTCGCGCAGGCCGCGCAGCGCCTGCCCGCGGGCCAGACGCTCGAGAGTCGCGACGTGACCGGCTCACTGCGCACCGGCGGCCGCATCGGCTGGCTCAAGTGGCAAAGCGAGAGCCTCGCCGTCGAGGTGAACGACGCCACGCTCGGCTGGCAACTCGCGCCGCTGTTCCAGCGCAAGGTGCAGCTCGGCGAGATCCACGCCGCGAGCCTGTCGATCGAACGCCGCGGCCCGCCCAGCGACACGCCGACCGAGCCGCTCATGCAGGTCGCGCTGCCCGTCGAAGTGGCCGAGGTGCCCTTCCGCATCGACGAGGTGCGCTGGGCCGGACCGCCCGCGCTGGAAGCCAAAGGCCTCGCGGGCCGCTACAGCTACCTCGGCGCGCAGCACGCGCTGGACATCGAAGGCGTCGACATCGCCGACGGCCACTACAGCGCCCGCGTGCGGCTGCAAGGCCCCGCGCCGATGGCGCTCGACGCCACGCTCGACGGCCGCGTGAAAGCCCCGCTCGCCGAAGACCGCCACATCGAGGTGCAGGCCAAGGCCTCCGTGAAAGGCACGCTGGCCGGCCCCGAGGCGCGCCTGCAGGTCGCCGCCGACCTGCAGCCCACCGAGCCCGACGCCGAGGCGCCCATGGCCGCCCAGCTGCGCGCGCAGATCGCGCCCTGGCTGCCGCAGCCCGTGGTCGACGCCAAGGCCGACCTGCGCAACGTCGACGCCGCCAGCCTCTGGCCCGGTGCGCCCCGGACCCGGCTCACCGGCACCGTCGAACTCGCACCCGACGCCGCCACCGGCCCCGCCGCGTGGAAGGCCTCGGCCGACATCCGCAACGCCGTCGCCGGCCCGTGGGACGAACAGAAGCTGCCGGTCGAGCAGGTCCAGGCGCAGGTCGGCTTCGACGGCACGACCTGGACCGTGCCCGACGCCACCGTGCGCGCGGGCGGCGGCCGCATCGACGCCGAAGGCAGCTGGAGCCCCGCGCCTTCGCCCTGGCAGGTGCGCGCCACCGTGCGCGGCGTGCGGCCCGGCGCGCTGTACAGCGAGCTGTCGGGTGCGCCCGTCGGCGGGCAGATCAGCGCACGGCAGGCCGAAGATTCCGACGCCCTCGTCTTCGACGTGGCCCTCCGCGCCGAAGGCAACGGCGGCGCCGGCAGCAAGGCGCTGCCCGGCTTCGGCCTGGACCGCGCGCTGGCGCAGGGCCAGTGGAAAGACCAGGTGCTCGACCTGCGCACGCTGCGCGTCGAAGCGATGCGCGCCAGCATCGACGGCAAGCTGCAGGTGCGCGTGGCCGAGCAGGCCGCCAGCGGCAAGCTCGCCCTCTCGCTGCCGGGCGGCAGCGCGCAGCTCGACGGCCGCATCGCGCCCACCACCGGCGGCGGCGACCTCCAGGCACGCATCGACGATGCCGAAGCGATGCAGCGCTGGGTGCAAGGCCTGCCGGGCCTGTCGAGCGTGTTCGCGAACGCCAGTGCCAAGGGCAGCGCCCGGCTCGACGCCAGCTGGCAAGGCGGCTGGCAGACCGTGCAGCGCCGCATCGAGAACCCTGGCGCTGCCGCGCGCGGCAACGCCGAGCCCAGCCTCAAGGCCGCGCTCGCCGTGCCGCGCCTCGACCTGCACCTGCCCGCGGCCCAGCCCGGCGGCACGGCCACCAGCGTGCAACTGCGCGCACTGCAGGCCGACCTCGCCGGCAGCATCGCCCAGGCCACGCTGACGCTCAAGGGCGAAGCCACCACCGGCGCGCAGAAGCTCGCGCTCGACACCCACGCCAGCGGCGGCCTCGCCAGCGCCAACCAGTGGCGCGCCACCCTCGCCAGCCTGCGGCTTCAAGCGCAGGACACCGCCACCGCGCGCCCCGGCCAGGGCCCCTGGGTGCTGGAGCTGGGCCGCGAAGTCACGGCCACCGTGCGCGCCGCCGACAACCGCCTCGACATCGAAGCCTCCGGCGCCGACGCCACCCTGCGCGGCCCGCTGCCCGGCACCGTGCGCATCGACTGGCAGCCGCTGCGCTTCAACCAGAGCGGCGCCGCGCCCAACCGCGTGTTCCGCCTGCAGTCCAAGGGCCAGATGCAGGGCCTGCCCATGGCCTGGGCCGGCGCGTTCGGCGCCAACGCCACGCTGAGCGAACTCGGCATCAGCGGCGACCTGCTGTTCAACGGCGACTGGGACATCGACGCCGGCGACACCCTGCGCGCCAAGGCCCGGCTCGCGCGCCAGAGCGGCGACATCCGCGTGCAGGCCGGCGAGGCCGCGCTCGTCACCCGCATCACCAGCACCGGAACCGGCACCGCGAGCGAACGCACCATGAGCTCGGCCAGCGGCAAGAACGAGGTCAACGGCGTCGATGTCACCGCCACCCCGGCCGGCCTGCGCCGCGCCGAACTGCAGCTCGACGCACAGGGCGACGCCGTGCGCGCCACCCTGGCCTGGGACAGCGAACGCGCCGGCCGCCTCGACGCCGAACTCGGCACCCGCATGCAGCAGCGCAGCGGCGGCTGGCAATGGGCGCCCGACGCGCCCCTGAACGGCACCCTGCGCGCCGCGCTGCCCAACCTGGGCGTGTGGTCCATGCTCGCGCCGCCCGGCTGGCGCATCGCCGGCACGCTCGACGCCAACGCCACCCTGTCGGGCAGCCGCACCGCGCCGCGCTGGAACGGCACCCTCGGCGCCAACCAGCTCGCGCTGCGCGCCCCGGTCGAAGGCCTCGACCTGCGCGACGGCCGCCTGCGCGCCTCGCTCACCGGCGACCGCCTCGAGATTGCCGAGTTCACGCTCAAGGGCGGCGCCGGCAGCAACGCGCGCATCGGCGGCCAGAGCGGCAACCGCAGCACCGCCGCCAGCGAAGCACGCACCGACGGCGGCTCGCTCACCGCGCGCGGCGACCTCAGCTGGGGCAGCAACAACAGCACGACCAGCACCGGCATCCGCATGGCGCTGCAGGCCGAGCTGCGCGCCCTGCGCGTGCTGGTGCGCACCGACCGCCAGGTGTCGCTGTCGGGCAACCTGCAGGCGCGGCTGGACGACGGCCAGTTCAACGTGCGCGGCAAGCTCAAGACCGACCGCGCCGTCATCATCCTGCCCGACGAGACCGCGCCCAGCCTGGGCAGCGACGTCGTCGTGCGCTCGGCCGCCAAGGACAAGGCCGCCGCCGAGGCCGCGCAGCGCGAATCCGCCAAGGCCGACGCCCAGGCGGCCAAGGCCGCCAACAAGCCCCAGACCGCCAAGCCGCCCGACATCGTCGTCACCTTCGACCTCGGCGACGACTTCGCCGTGCAGGGCCGCGGCATCACCACCCGGCTCGAGGGCGAACTGGAGATCCGCAGCACCCGCCTCGATGCCCCGCCGCGCATCACCGGCGAAGTGAAGACCGTCAAGGGCCAGTACCGCGCCTACGGCCAGCAGCTCGACGTCGAGACCGGCATCGCGCGCTTCAACGGCCCCTTCGACAACCCCGCGCTCGACATCCTGGCCATCCGCCCGAACATCTCGCAGCGCGCCGGCGTGCAGATCACCGGCTCCGCGCAGTCGCCGCGCGTGAAGCTCTATGCCGAGCCTGCGCTGTCCGACGCCGAGACGCTGTCATGGGTCATCCTGGGCCGCGCCTCGGCCACCAGCGGCGGCGAGTCGGCTCTCTTGCAGCAGGCCGCCCTGTCGCTGCTCGGCAAGATCGGCGGCACCACCACCGGCGGCAGCCTGGCCAGCCGTTTCGGCCTGGACGAACTCGGCTTCAAGGGCCCCGGCAACGGCGGCGACCTGCGCGAGTCGGCCGTCACGCTCGGCAAGCGGCTGTCCAAAGACTTCTACATCACCTACGAACGCAGCCTGGGCGGCACCTTCGGCACGATCTTCATCTTCTACGACCTGACGAAACGCCTCACGCTGCGGGGGCAGGCGGGGCAGACGAGCGGGGTGGACCTGATCTATACGGTGAAGTACGACTGAGGGCCGGGATGCCCCAAGCTGGTAAAGTGCGGGCCGCGCTGCAGCAGCGGCGCACATCGTCTTCGTAGTTCAATGGATAGAACGGGGTCCTCCTAAGACTCAGATACAGGTTCGATTCCTGTCGAAGGCACCATGAGACCGATTCAAGGAGTCTCATCACGCAGGGTGTGTATTCGACGGAAATCCCGGGTCAGAGATCAACGGAACTCGACACCAGGCGATTTCCGCGCCGTCCTCGCTCTCGGGCAAGTAGTCGCCGACGAGATGCGGTTCGGCAAACGGCGAGCACAACGCACGTCAACAAGACGGCGCTGATGGATCGGTATTTCATCAGGAGGGACTACTTTGCGCCTTTGGGAATCGTCCCGAGAAGCAGGTTCTTCACGAGGTATCTGCCAGGCAAGTCCTCGAGCTCATTCAATTGGTTCCAAGTGCCGAAGACAAAGAAGAATGGGTCCTGCCGGAGGAACTTGATTTCGCCGGGCCTGAGATAGACCGAGATGCCGCCCCAGTTGTCGGCCTTTGAACGAATCATGTGCTCTCCCGGCCGCACGCTGAAGTAGATGTACTGGCCACCTCGCGTGGAGCCCACGTCGTGAGTACCAACAGAGACATCGAAGCGATTCAAGCCGCTCTCCCAAGACGGGCGCACCACATAGACCATGGCTTCGTCGTTGCTCGGCAGCTTCGGAAGCTGGAAGTCCATGGTGGCAGTCTTCATGGCTTCCGGCGATGGCAGGCTCGTGCAGCCAGCGGCAGCGATTAATGCGCATGCCAAAAGGACGTTGGCGATGGCTCTTTTTATTTTCATTCTCGGTATTTCTCTGATTCCCAGAATCAATATTCATGGCGCGCGCCGCGCTTCAGATGGCCCGGTGGATATCTCTTCTCACCGCGCCTTTCTCCCCGATCACTCAACATGACTGCAGCACACCTCGCAACGGGTGATGTGATGTACTGCCGATGCCTCAGCGTCAACGGTCACGGATTGTTCCGTCGCGGTACTGAAAAAATGCCCCAAAGTCTGAGTGCCGGCAAATTGAGGCCCCTGGCGCCACTTACTGCACACGGCCAGAACACAGTGCTTGAATTTCCTGAATGAGAGATGGACGTGACCAGAGTCTGGTCTTCCTGCCATCCGGAGCGAATGGCGCGCACTGAGCCGACCACCGCCACCCCGGCGACTCGAACGGTGGCGCCCCCCCTGATCTGTTGTCACTCCCCCGGCGGGACGCACTGCGCCGCACCCCGCGTACGCCCCGCCCCGCGCACGGACGAGATTTCAATCGACGACCCGACGGCGCGATGGACTACTTTTGGATGCACTGCGTAACGGCATGCTTTCCTTCGTAGCAAGAGACAAACAACAGGGGGCACACGATGAACAAGACCGAGGCCTTGGCGGCCATGGTGGAAGTGGCGCGGATCGGGCGCGGCTTGACGCCCGCCGACGCACTCACGCAGCTGGGCGAGCTGATTGCGCAGGAGTCGCCGGACGATCCGGCGCATGACGCGAAGGTCGAAAAGCTGCTGCGCCTGGGCGCCTGCATCTGGTCGCTGCGGCGCGGGGTGTTCCTGCCCGAGCCGCCCGGGCGCGGCATGGAGCCCGAAGAGGCCACGGCGCCCGCCCGGGTCCGCGAGATCGCGCCCATCGGCACCGTCCCCGCGCGGGTCTCGCACCCCGCCGCCTACCAGCCGGTGATCCCGGCGCTGAGCACGTCGGTGCACTACGCGCGCGCGGCCTTCACACCACCCGAAACTCCTCCACCACAAAGGCCGTGATCTCCGCCAGGAAGGTCTTGGCGTGCGCCATAGTGCGCTGGCCTTCGGGCGAGGCGAACGCGGCGTTCAGCGTGTCGGTGTTCTCGAACCACAGTTCCACGATGCCGTCGATCGGCAGCTCGGCGTAGCCGCAGGGCGTGCCCTTCTCGAACTCGCGCGCAACCACCACGTTCTGGCGGTAGCCGGCCACGCCGGGCATGCGGCGCACATGGTCGGCGTGCACCTTCCATTCGCGGCGGAAGTCTTCTTCCGACTGCGCGACCGGGCGGCGCAGGGTCGAGATGCGCTTGAGCATCGCCGGCCCCGCCGACGATGCAGGCGACGGCGGCGCGATGACCTCGGTCTGCTCGACCGTCACGATGTGCAGCCCGCCCAGGAAGTGCCGCTCGTCGGCGCGAATCTCTGCCGCCAGTTCACCCGTGCTGAAGGCCGCATCGGCCTGCGCCGCGGCGTCGAACTGCAGCTGCGAGAAGCCATCGAAGTCCCACGGTCCGCGTGCGAAGTCGATGCCGCGCTGCAGCCGGTCGGTCACGCGGTTCTGGCGGTAGGCGCGCAGCGTGGGCAGCCGCGCGACGAGCGGGCCGTGGCGTTCGCGCCAGTGGCGGCTGAAGGCCTCGTCGGTCCAGCCGGGCTGCTTGCGGATCAGGCCCATGCGCAGGGTCGTGGTCGTCGTGGGTTCGGTCATCGGTCTGTCTCCTTGTGGGGTGGCGCGTTCTGCGCTTCGGCGCGCGCACGCGCCAGGCCGGGCGCACGCTTGGCGAGCCACACGCCGTGGCGCACGGGCCAGCGTTGGTACTGCGGATCGGCGCCGAGCGCGACGGCCGCGTGGTGCGGCCAGTAGGGGTCGAACAGGGCTTCGCGGCCGAGCGCGACGAGGTCGGCCTGTCCGGCGGCGAGCACGGCCTCGGCCTGCTGCGCGTCGACGATCATCCCGACGGCCTGCGTGACGACGCCGGCCTCGCGCCGGATGCGTTCAGAGAACGGCACCTGGAAGCCCAGGCCGCGCGGCACGGGCAGCGCGCGCGTCTCTTCGGTGAGGCCGCCCGACGAGCAATCGATCACGTCGACGCCGCAGCGCTTCAGCGCGCGCGCGAGCACCACCGAGTCGTCGAGACTCCAGCCGTCGAGCGTGCCGTCCACGGCCGAGAGGCGGCAGAACAGCGGCTTGCCGGCGGGCCATGCGGCGCGCACGCGCTGCGCGATTTCCAGTGCGAGGGACATGCGGTTGTCGCGGCTGCCGCCGAGCGCGTCGTCGCGGTGGTTGGCGTTGGGCGACAGGAAGCTCGCCACCAGGTAGCCGTGGCCGAAGTGCAGCTCGACCACGTCGAAGCCGGCCTGGTGGGCGCGCACGGTGGCATCGACAAAACGCTGCACGACCTCGGCCATGTCTGCGGCATCGAGCGCGCGCGGCGCCGACCAGCCGGGGCCGGCCGCGAGCGCACTGGGGCCCAGGCGCTCCCAGGGTTCGTCATCGGCCGCCATGCGCGCCGGGTCGATGGCCGCCCGCCCTCCCACAGCGGCTCGCTGCCGGCCTTGCGGCCCGCGTGCGCCAGCTGCACGCCGATGGCGCTGCCTTGCGCGTGGACGAAATCGACCACGGCCTTCAGCGGCGCGATCTGGCTGTCGTTCCACAGGCCGAGGTCGGCGGTGCCGATGCGCCCGCGCGGATCGACGGCGGTGCTCTCGGTGAGGATCAGGCCCGCGCCGCCGAGCGCGAACTTGCCCAGGTGCACCAGGTGCCACGGCGTGGCATGGCCGCGCTCGGCGGCGTGCTGGCACATGGGCGAGATGACGATGCGGTTGGCCAGCGTGAGCTCGCGCAGCTGCAAGGGCTGGAACAGCAGGGGAAGAGATGAATCAGGCATGTGAAGGAATCAAGGGGCCGGCGCAGCCACGGGCCGCGTGCCGAGCCAGGTGCCGCTCATCACCGCGGCAAAGCCGAACAGGTGCCACCACGTGAGCACCTCGCCCAGCAGCAGCGCCGCGAACAGCACGCCGAACACCGGCACCCAGTAGAGAAAGACGGCCGTGCGCGCCACGCCGATGACGGAGATCGCACGGTTCCAGATGAGGTTGCCCGCGGCGGTGGCCGCGATGCCCGAGAACAGCACCAGTGCCCACGGCCACAGGCCGGGAAAGAGCTGCGCCGCGCCGAGCCGCGACGGCCCGAGCAGGGTGTGCACCACGAGCATGAACGTGCCGATGAGGTAGATGACCCAGCTGATCGACAGCGGATCGATCTGCCGCGCCAGCCGCTGCACGCCCACGCCGCCGACCGCGAAGCTCATCACCGACAGCGCGAGCATCAGGTCGCCGATGCCGGCGCTCGACAGCCCCGCGCCCGGGTGGCTCAGCACCACCGCTGCCACGCCCGCGAAGCCCAGCGCCACGCCCACCATGCGGCGCGGCGTGAAGCGCTCGCCGAAGACCAGCGCGGCCATCAGCGCCGACACCAGCGGGCTCAGCGCCATGATGAGCGCGCCGTTGGTGGCGGTGGAGCGCAGCAGCCCCTGCGCGAACAGGATCTGATTGCCGTAGACCATGAGGAACGCACAGCCCGCCATCACCGCGAGCTGCCGCGCCGTGAGCCGGGGCACGCCGCCGCGCCGCCACAGCACGATGGCGCTGAGCGCGATGCACGCCACGCCCATGCGCAGTGCCGCGAGCGGCAGCGTCTCGAAGGACGCGGTGAGCGCCTTCACGGCCGAGACGTTCACGCCCCACACCAGCATCGCGAGCAGCATCCAGCCCTGCACGGACGCGGGCGTGGCGCCGTGCGAAGGCGCGGGTTGGCTCACCTCAGCTCTCGAGCGCGTTCCACATCTCGATGTCGCGCTCGGCGGTCCAGATGCGCGGGTGCACGTGGCCGGTGGCCTCGTCGTAGGCACGCGTCACGTCGAAGGGCATGCAGTGGTCGAAGATCACCCAGTGGCCGTAGGTCGGGCGCAGCGCGGCCACGGTTTCCTTGTAGATCACGTTGAGCGACTTGCCCTCGGCCACGCCGTTGTTCACCAGCGTGTAGACGTCGGAGATGAAGGCGCGCGTGGAGGCGATGGCCTTGCGCACGTCGGCGGCGTTTTCCAGTGCGGCGCCGCGGCCGGGCACCAGCTTCTCGAAGCCGAAGCCGGCCAGGCGATCCAGCGTGGTGGGCCAGTCGCGGAAGTAGCAGTCGCCCGCGTAGGCGGTGCTCTGGTATTCGACGAGGTCGCCGGCGAAGCAGATCTTCTGGTCTTCGAGGTAGGCGATGGTGTCGCCCTTGGTGTGGCCGCGCCCCACCTGCGCGATCTTCACTTCGAGCTTCTTGCCGAGCCACACGCTCATCGTGCCGTCGAAGGTCATGGTGGGCCAGGTGAGGCCAGCGGGCACCGACTCGACGTTGCGGAACAGGCGCGGGAAGCGGCCGATCTCGCTGGCCTTGTCCTGCTCGCCGCGCTCGACGATCAGGTCGTAGGTGTCGCGGCTGGCCAGGATCTGCTCGGCGCCTTCCTTGAAGTACGCCGACGCGCCCAGCACGCGCACCGCGTGGTAGTGGCTCAGCAGCACGTACTTGATGGGCAGCGGCGTGACTTCGCGGATGCGGCGGATCACGTCCTGCGCCATCGCGGGCGTGGCCTGGGTGTCGACCACCATCACGGCCTCGTCGCCGATGAAGACGCCGGTGTTGGGGTCGCCCTCGGCGGTGTAGGCGTAGGCGTTCTCCGAGAGGCGGGTGAACGAGACCTTCTTTTCTTCGAGGTCGGCCTGGCTGGCGAATTTCTTGGTGGTCATGAGTGGTCCTTTGATGTGAGCGATGAATTCAATGCGTACCGAGGTACGCCGACTTCACCTTGGGGTTGTCGAGCAGCTCGCGGCCGGAGCCTTCGAGCGTGATGCAGCCGGTTTCGAGCACGTAGGCGCGGTCGGCCACGCCCAGCGCCTGCTTGGCCATCTGCTCCACCAGCAGGATCGTGAGACCCGAGCTGCGCAGCTGGCGGATGGCGTCGAAGATGTCCTTGATGATGAGCGGCGCCAGGCCCAGCGAGGGCTCGTCGAGCAGCAGCAGGCGCGGCTCGCTCATGAGCGCGCGGGCAATCGCGAGCATCTGCTGCTCGCCGCCCGACAGCGTGCCGGACAGTTGATGCGCGCGTTCTTTCAAGCGTGGGAAGCGCGCGAACTCGCGCTCGATGGCGCGCTCCACGAAGGCCTTGTCGTTGCGGCGCGAGTAGGCGCCGAGCATCAGGTTCTCGCGCACGGTCTGGTCGGGGAACACGCCGCGCCCCTCGGGCGACAGCGCCACGCCCAGGCCCACGCGCTGGTGCGCGGGCACGTGCGTGCAGTCCTTGCCGTCGATGAGCACGCGGCCCTCGGCCACGGGCTCCAGCCCGACGATGCTCTTGAGCAGCGTGCTCTTGCCGGCGCCGTTGGCGCCGATGATGGTGACGACCTCGCCCGCGCGCACTTCCAGGCTCACGCCCTTGACGGCCTCGATGGCGCCGTATGAGACCTTCACCGATTCGATTTTCAACATGATGGTTTCGGTCCTCTGGCTCAGGCGGGCACGGCGGCCATGTCTTCTTCGTCGTCCACGCCCAGGTAGGCCTCGACCACGCGCGGATTCGACTGCACCTCGGCGGGCTTGCCTTCGGCGATCTTCACGCCGTAGTCGAGCACGATCACGTGGTCGGAGATCGACATCACCAGGTCCATGTGGTGCTCCACCATCAGAATGGACACGCCGCACTTGCCGATGCGCACCAGCAGTTCGCCGAGCTCGGCGGTTTCCTGCGGGTTGAGGCCGGCGGCGGGCTCGTCGAGCAGCAGCAGCTGCGGCTCGGTGGCCAGCGCGCGCGCCAGCTCCACGCGACGCTGCAGGCCGTAGGGCAGGCTGCCGGCGGGCCAGTGCGCCAGGTGGCCCAGGCCCACGAGGTCGAGCAGCTGCAGCGCGCGCTCGCGCGTGGCGCGCTCCTGCTTGCCCGCCGTGGGCCAGGCCACGAGCGACGACAGGAAGCCGTTGCTCATGCGGCTGTGCCGTCCGAGCATCACGTTGTCGAGCACCGAGAGGTCGGCGAACAGGCGCAGGTTCTGGAAGGTGCGACCCATGCCCAGGCAGCAGATGGTGTGCGCCGGCTGGCCCACGATGTTGCGGCCCAGGAAGCGGATCACGCCCGCGTCGGGTTCGACCACGCCGGTGAGCATGTTGATCATGGTGCTCTTGCCGGCACCGTTCGGGCCGATGAGCGCATGGATGTGGCCGCGCTGCAGGCGGAACGACACGTCCTGCGCGGGCTTCACGCCGCCGTACGACTTGGTCACGCCCTGCACCACCAGCAGCTCGCCTTCGCCGCCGGGACCGATCCGGCCCGGCACGCCGTTGCCGGCCGCCCCTTCGCCGCGATGGCGCGACTTCAGGAACCACTTGTTGAACAGGCCCACCACGCCGCCCGGCATGACGTACAGCGCGAACAGCAGCAGGAAGCCGTACAGGAAGTGCTGCGCCGAGGGCCAGCGCGCGAGCAGCGCGTCGGTCGCCGTGAGCAGCACCGCGCCCACGATGGGACCGTACATCGAGCCTGCGCCGCCGAACAGCACCAGGAGCAGGATGAAGATCGACAGGTGGAAGGTGATGAAGTCGGAGTTGATGTACTGGTTCTGCTGCGCCACGAGCGCGCCCGCGATGCCGCAGGTGACGGCCGCGACCACGAAGGCCATGACCTTGGCGCGGTACACGCGCACGCCCACCGAGGACGAGGCGATCTCGTCCGCCTGCAGCGACAGCAGCGCGCGGCCGAAGCGGCCCTGCAGCAGGTTGCGCAGCAGCAGGTGCAGCGCGGCGCTGAGCACGATGCCCAGGATCACCCATTGCACACTGCTCAGCGGCTGGCCGTTCCAGGTCAGCGGGCGGATGCCGTAGATGCCCTGCGCGCCGCCGAACACGTCGGTCCATTCGCCCACGAGCTTCTCGACCACGATGCCGAAGGCCAGCGTGACCATCGCGAGGTACGGGCCCTTCACGCGCAGCGAGGGCAGCGCGATGAGCACACCGCACACGCCAGAGACAACCGCCGCGATCACCAGCGCGAGCCACGGGCTCAGCTCGGTGCGCGAGGTGATGAGCGCGACCGCGTAGGCGCCGGCCGCGAACAGGCCGGCCTGGCCCAGCGATTTCTGGCCCGCGTAGCCGACCAGCACGTTCATGCCGGCCGCGCACAGGTAGTAGACGCACATCATGAAAGCGATGCGCAGGTAGTAGTCGTTGCCGGACAGCGAGACGAGGCCGCACAGCACGGCCGCCACCAGCACCACGGCGGCGGGATGGGCGAGGCGCTTCATACCTTCTCCACCGTCGAGCGGCCGAACAGGCCCGTGGGCCGGAAGGCCAGCACCAGGATCACGAGCGCGAACACCGCCACCTCGCGCCACTGCGCCTGCCACAGGTTCACCATCGACTCGAGCACGCCCAGCAGGAAGCCGCCGATGACGCAGCCGCGCGGGTTGCTCAGGCCGCCGATCATGGCGCCCGAGAAACCCTTGAGCCCCACGGTCAGCCCCATGAAGAGCGAGGCCTGCGCGATGGGCGCAAGCAGAAAGCCCGACAGCCCCGCCAGCGCCGAGCTGACGACGAAGGCGCCGATCATCATGGCGTTGGTGTTGATGCCCATGAGGCTGGCCACGTTGCCGTTCTGCGCCACGGCGCGCATGGCCTTGCCGATCATGGTGCGGTTCATCACGCGGTCGAAGCCGATCATCACGACCACGGCCACGCCCAGCGTGAGCAGTTCCTGCGGGCGCACGCCCACGCCGAACATGCGGATCACGGTGTCGCCCACGGGCGCCGGCACCACCACGGGCTTCGGGCCCCAGATGGCCAGGCCCACGCTCTGCAGGATCACGCCGAAGCCCAGCGTGCTCATGACCCAGGCCATGCCCGGGCGGCCCGCGAACGGGCGCACGCCGAGCACGTAGAGCAGCCAGCCCAACAGGCCCATCACGCCGAGGGCGGCGACCAGCGCGAACAGCTGCGCGCCCGCGCCGGGCACGGCGTCGCCGAAGGTGGTGGAACTGAGCGGCTTGCCCAGCACGAGGAACAGCGCGCTCATGCCGATGAACGCACCGGCCGAGACGAACTCGCCGTGCGAGAAGTTCAGCGTCTTGGTCGTCGTGAACGTGATGCTGAATCCGAGGGCCACCAGCGCATAGGCACCGCCGACGGCGAGCCCGCTGATGAGCGCCTGCAGGAGCGCTTCAACCATGGTGTGTATCTCCGTTGCGGAACGGGGCGGTGCCCCGTTCCTTTGTCTCAGACGTTTATTGCTTGAAGTCGGCCGGCTTGAGCGCACCGATCAGCGCGTCGCTGTAGGGCAGCAGCTTGCCGTCCTTCCAGCGGATCCAGACCAGGTCCTTGGCCGTCAGGGCTTCGTGGTTGGTCTTGCTGAAAGGCTTCTCGTAGGTCTTGAGCACGCCCTGCACCGGCGTCTTCAGGTCTTCGAGTGCCGCACGCACGGCGGCGCCGTCGGTGCTGTTGGCCTGTTTCATGGCCTGGGCCAGCAGCAGCACCGAGTCGTAGCCGTGCAGCGCGAAGGAGAACGAGCCCGGTGCCTTCAGCTTGCTGCCGATGCGGTCGAACAGCTTCTGCTGCACGGGCGTGCGCGTCTCGCTCACGGTGCGCATGAAGATCGGCTTCTCGGCCAGCGCCTTGCCAGCCGCGTCGTAGAAGGTGATGTTGTCGGCGGCCCACGAAGTAAGCGTCAGCGGGAAGTAGTTGATCTTCTCCATGCTGCGCACCAGCTGCGCGATGGGCGTGCCCTGCGCCCACACCACCACGGTGTCGACGTTGGCGGCCTTCATCTTGGAGAGCTGCGAGGTCATGTCGGTGTCGCCGACGCCGAAGCGCTCGGTGGCCGCGATCTTGATGTCCTGCAGCTTGGCGATGTCTTCCATGTCCTTCAGGCCGCCCTGGCCGTAGCCGGTGGTCTCGGCCATGAGGCCCACGACCTTGGAGCCGGCCGTGTTGCGCTTCACGTAGGCCATGAGCGCGGCGACCTGTTCGCGGTCAACCATCGAGACACGGAACATGTAGTTGTCGGCGCCCGCGCTCATCGGCTTGGTGATGTCGGTGCCCGAACCCACGTTGCCCAGCACGGGGATCTTCTTCTGGTTGGCGATGTGCTTCCAGGCCATGGCGTTGCCCGAGTTGGTGGGGCCGAACACGGCGACGACCTTCTCGTTGTCGACCAGGTCGCTCATGTTCTGGATCGACTTCGGCGGCGCCGAGACGTCGTCGCGCGTGACCAGTGTGAACTTCCGTCCGAGCGCGCCGCCGGCGGCGTTCAGGTCGGCAATGGCCGCTTCCATGCCCAGCACCGCGGCCTGGCCGCTCTGCGCCGAGGGCGACGCCGAGAGGTCGCCGTTGTAGCCGAGCTTGATGTCTTGTGCGTAAGCACCGGCACTGAACGCAGCGAAGGCGGCGGTCGCGAGCAGGGTCTTGTACAGACGGATCGTTTTCATTCTTTGTCTCCTGAAGGGTTGACGGACGGGGAACGGGAAATCGAAAAGGAAGGGGCGTGGGTCAGACGGCGAGGAAGCCGCCGTCCACCGGCAGCGTGATGCCGGTGACGTAGCGCGACATGTCGCTGGCCAGGAAGATCACCGGGCCCACCAGGTCTTCGGTCTGGCCGACGCGGCCCAGCGGAATGCGCGTCATGAACGACTCGAGGCGCTGCGGGTTCTCGCGCGTGGCGGCGGTCATGGGCGTCTCGATCACGCCGGGTGCCAGTGCGTTGACGCGCACGCCGGCCGGTGCGAGTTCTTGCGCCAGCGACTGCGTGAGCATCTTGATGGCGCCCTTCGAGGGCGAGTAGCCCAGGCTCGCGGCCTGCCCTGCATAGGCGGCGATGGAGGCGATGTTGATGATCGAGCCCTTCGTCTGCTTGAGCACGGGAATGAAGGCCAGCGTGGTGTTGAAGGTGCCGTGCACGTTCACGTCGATGGTCTTCTTCCAGTTGGCCGCGGCGTTCGGGCTGCTGGTGGTCTCGCGGATGATGATGCCGGCGTTGTTCACCAGCAGGTCGACGTGGCCGACCTCTTGCGCCACGCGCGCCGCCAGTGCCTGGCAGGCCTCGGGCGCGGTGACGTCGAGCACGAACGACCAGGCCTCGCCGCCTTCGTTGCGCACCAGTTGCGCGGTCTCGGCCACGGTGGCTTCGTTCATGTCGGTGACGACGACGCGCGCGCCCGCCTGGGCCAGGCCGAGCGCGAGCGCACGGCCGTTGCCCTGGCCGGCGCCGGTGATCAGCGCGAGGCGGCCCTCGAGCAGGCGCGGTGCGACGTGAGGAGGAAAGGGCATGGTCGGCTCCTTGGGTTGACTATCGGAACGGGGTCAGGCGCCGCGCGGCACAGCGACGGCTTCGCGCTGTTCGACGTGCAAGGGCACGGCCACTTCGGCCTGCGCGACCTGCAGGCCTGCGACGTAGCCGAAGGTGAGCGCCGGGCCGAGCGTGATGCCCGCGCCGGGGTAGTTGCCGCCCATCACGCTGGCCGCGTCGTTGCCGACGGCGTACAGGCCCTTGATCGGCTGGCGGTCGGCGTCGAGCACGCGGGTCTTCTCGTCGGTGACGAGGCCGGCGAAGGTGCCGATATCGCCGATGACGAGCTTGATCGCGTAGTACGGGCCGTTGTCCAGCGGCGCGACGCAGGGGTTGGGCGTGACGTTGGCGTCGCCCTGGTAGCGGTTGTAGGCCTTGCTGCCCTTGCCGAAGGCGGGGTCGTCGCCGGTGCGCGCGCCTTCGTTGAACGTTTGCACGGTGGCTTCGAGTGCGGCGGGGGCGATGCCGATTTCTTTCGCCAGCTCGCCGATGCTCGCGCCGCGCTTGAGGTAGCCGGTCTTCAGGTGGCGGCCGATGGGCAGCGGCGCGGGCGCGACGCAGCCCAGGCCGTAGTCGCGCAGCGCCTTGTGGTCGCACAGCAGCCAGGCCGTGACCTCGGGCTCACCCTCGCAGGCCTTGACCATCGCCTGCACGAAGTCGTGGTACGAGTTGCCTTCGTTGGCAAAGCGCTTGCCCTTGGGCGTGACCGCGATCACGCCGGGCTTGGCGCGGTCGATGAAGTGCGGCATGACGCCCTTGCTGCCGTCGGGCCGCGTGGTGACCGACGCCGGCACCCAGGCCGCGGCGTGCGGGATGGTGCCGTCGACGCGGCCGCCCACGGCCTCGGCCAGGCGCAGGCCGTCGCCGGTGTTCGTGGAAGGCGACGGCGAGTAGTGCTCCTTGCCGGTCGGTGCGTGCGGGAACAGCTGCTTGCGGCGCTCCACGTCGTAGGGGAAGCCGCCGCAGGCCAGCACCACGCCGCGTTTGGCGGTGATGCGCACCGTCTTGCCTTCGTGCTGCACCACGGCGCCCGAGACGCCGTCGTACTCAACGATGAGCTTCTTCACAGGCGACGAGAGCCACACGGGAATGTCCAGGTCCATCGCGGCCTTGGCGAGGCGACCGGCCAGCGCGTTGCCGTTGGTCAGCGTCATGCCGCGGCCGTGGCGCACCACGTCCAGGAAGTGCCGGGTCAGGCGCTTGGTCACGTACCAGAACGAGGTCGGCGACTTGAAGGCCCGCATGAAGTGTTTGATCTCGGGGCCCGAGCCCAACATCATCCCGAACACCGTGAGCTCGGGCAGCGGCGGTGCCAGGTGCTTGATGCGCGCACCGAGCTCGCGCCCGTCGAACGGACGCGTGACCATCGAGCGTCCGCCGGGCTGGCCGCCGGGCGCTTCGGCGTGGTAGTCGGGGAAGACGGCCGGCATGTCGAACTGCACGCAGGTGTTGCGCGTGAAGAAGTCGATGGCCTTCGGGCCCATGTCGAGGAAGGCGCCCACGCGCGCGGCGTCGAAGTGCGTCGTGGTCTCGTGCTGCATGTAGGCGAGCGCGGCGCCGGGCGGCTCATGGATGCCCTGCTCCGTGGCCAGGCGCGTGCCCGGAATCCACAGCCAGCCGCCCGAGCGCGCGGTGGTGCCGCCGAAGCGCGGCTCTTTCTCGACCACCAGCACCTTCAAACCCTGCGACGCCGCCGTGACGGCGGTGGCCATGCCCGATGCGCCGCTGCCGACGACGAGGACATCGCATTCCCACGTGTTCTGTTCCATCTCTGCCTCTGTTCGCTCTCGTGTTGTGTGTACGACTTAAGTTGCGGCGGAGTGTAGGCAGCGATGTTGATATGGTCAAGTCGTTTAGTTACTATCAGATGATCAGTCATCGTCGATTGAACACGACAATTTCAGTAGAAACCCTGATGGCTATACTCGCTCCCACTCTCAACCCCCACGCCGGGCGCCCCATGGAAAAGCCAAGACGTGGCATTCAATCCGTCGAAATCGGAACGCAATTGCTGGTCGCGCTCGGGCGGCACGTGGCGCCCATGGCGCTGCGCGACCTCGGCAAATCGGCCGGCATTCCGGTCGGCAAGGCGCACCCCTACCTCGTCAGTTTTCTGAAGGTCGGCTTCGTGGTGCAGGACGGCGCCGGCCGCTACGAGCTGGGCCCGCTGGCCCTGCAGCTGGGCCTGGCCAAGCTGCAGCGGCTCGACCCGATCAAGGAGGCGTCGCCGCTCATCGAGGCGCTCGCGTCCGAGACCGAACAGAGCATCGCGGTCGCGGTCTGGGGCAACTTCGGGCCGACCGTGGTGCGGCTGGAAGAACCGATCCACCCGCTGCACGTGAACCTGCGCACCGGCACCGTGATGTCGCTGGCCTACACGGCCACAGGGCGTCTCTTCGCGGCGTATCTGCCGCCGAAGGTGGTGGAAAAAATGATGCTCGAAGACCTGGCGCGCACGCGCCCGGCCGACGGGCGCGGCGCCAGCGAGGAACTGTCGAAGTCGCAGATCGAGGCGCTCCTGGTCGAGACGCGGCTGCACGGCGTGTCGCGCACGCTGGGCCAGCCGATTCCGGGCATCGACGCCTTCTGCGCGCCGGTGTTCGACTCGACCAACAACCTCGTGCTGGGCATCACGGCCATGGGCCCCGAGGCCACCTTCGACAGCGACTGGAACGGCCGCGTGGCCGTGCCGCTGAAGGCCTGCGCACTCGAAATCTCGCGCCGCCTGGGCTTCGTGCCCACCGACGAAGCGGGCTGAACCGCCGGCCCGTGCCGTGTAGGCAGGCGCTCACGCGCGGGGCCTGACTTTTCCCGCATGCGGCGCATGCCAGGGGCCTCATGCTGAAGGCCTTCGAAACGGAAACTGCCCGATTCCTCCTCACGGCGCCCCCCCGGCGTCGTTCAGCGCTTCCCCACCCGGGAGGCGCTTTTTTATGCCCGGCGCCGCCGTGCGATCAGGTCAGTGCGTGTCGCGGCGCAGCTGCTGCACGTCTTCATGCAGCGAATGCGCCCAGCTGCGGCGCTCACGGCTGTACGAAGGCTGCGGCTCGCCGAAGCGCACGATGGCCAACAGCGGCGGCGCGCGCAGCGTGTTCCACACCGAGGTCAGCAGGCTGTCGTCGTCGATGTAGCGCGGCGCCTGGCTGGTTTCGCCGGTGGCGGCGTCGGCGAAACGCAGCGCGGCCGGAATCACCGGCGCGCCCGAGGAAATCGCGGCCTGCAGCAGGTTGGCGTGGAACGGCAGCAGCCCGCGCCCGTCGCTCGTCGTGCCTTCGGGGAACACGCCGATCAGGTCGCCGCCGCGCAGCGCCTCGGTCATGTGGTGCACCACGCGCATGGCGTCGCGCCGGCGTTCGCGCTCGATGTAGAGCGTGCCCGAGCCGGTGGACAGCGTGCCGATCACCGGCCACTGCTTGACGTCCGACTTCGACACGAAGCGCACATGGCGCGCCGCATGGATGGCGGTGATGTCGAGCCACGAGAGGTGGTTGCAGATGAGCAGCGCGGGCCCGTGCACGGGCGGCTCGCCCTGCACGCGCAGCGTGACGCCCATGATCTGCAGCATGCGCTGCGACCAGGCCTGCACGCGCGCGCTGCGCTCGTCGGGCGACAGCCGCGGAAAGGTGAAGCGAATCGTCCACCAGCCCGACAGCGCATGCGACGCCGCATGCAGCAATCGCCAGCCGGCCTTCAACGAGTGCAGCATCTGGACGCGGGCCCTCTTCTTCTTTTTGACGGCGTGCCGTGTGGCGGGCGCGTCGATCAGCCGTGCACGATGCGACCGGCCACCAGCGTGTGGCGCGCGCGCCCCTGCATCGGGTAGCTGGAGAACGGCGTGTGCTTGCCCTGGCTGCGCAGCGCTTCGGGCACCACCTGCCATTCGAGCGACGGATCGGCAATGCACAGGTCGGCCACGCCGCCCTGCACGATGCGCCCGATGCCGCTGGCCGCGTCGGCCGCGTTCAGCAGCCGCGCCGGTGCCGAGGTGACGACCTCGATGGCGCGCGCCAGGCCCGCACCGCTGCGCTCGCCCCACTGCAGCGCGAGCGGCAGCAGCAGTTCAAGGCCGGTGGCGCCGGGTTCGGCTTCGGCAAAAGGCAGCGTCTTGGCGTCGGCCTCGACCGGCGTGTGGTCGGACACCAGCGCGTCGATGGTGCCGTCGGCCAGCGCGGCCGAGAGCGCGTCGCGGTCGCCCTGCTGGCGCAGCGGCGGGTTCAGGCGCGCGCGGCTGTCGAAGAAGCCGATGTCGGTATCGGCCAGGTGCAGCGAGTTGATGCTGACGTCGCAGGTGATCGGCAGGCCCTGCGCCTTGGCCTCGCGCACCAGCGCCACGCCGCGGGCGCTGGAAATGCGGCACAGGTGCACGCGCGCGCCGGTGCTCTTCATGAGCTCGATGATGGTGAAGATGGCGATGGTCTCGGCCGCCACCGGCACGCCGCCCAGGCCCAGGCGCGTGGCGAGCGCGCCGCTGGCGGCCACGCCCTTGCCGAGGTCGCGGTCCTGCGGACGCAGCCACACGGTGTAGCCGAAGGTGCTGGCGTACGACAGCGCGCGCTGCAGCACCTGCGTGTCGGCCAGCGGCACGTCGGCCTGGCCGAAGCCGATGCAGCCGGCCTCGGTGAGCTCGGCCATCTCGGTGAGCACGCCGCCGGCCAGGTTGCGCGTGAGCGCACCGAGCGGGAACAGGCGTGCGCACTGCAGCTTTTCGGCGCGGAACTTGAGCATCTCGACCAGGCCGGGCTCGTCGAGCACGGGGTCGGTGTCGGGCGGGCACACGAGGCTGGTCACGCCGCCCGCGATGGCTGCGGCCATTTCGCTTTCGAGCATGCCTTCGTGCTCGTAGCCCGGTTCGCGCAGGCGCGCGGCGAGGTCGACGAGGCCGGGGGTGACGATGCAGCCCGTGGCGTCGAGGGTGCGCTCGGGCTTGAAGCCCGCCGGTGCGCGTCCGATGCCGGCGATCTTGCCGTCGACGATGGCGATGTCGGTGAGCTTGTCGGTGCCCGAGGCGGGGTCGATGACGCGGCCGTTGGTGATGAGGATGTTCATGCTTCGTTACCTGCCACGATGCTCATGACGGCCATGCGAACGGCGATGCCGAAGGTGACCTGCGGAAGGATCACGCTCTGCTTGCCGTCGACCACGGCGGAGTCGATCTCGACGCCGCGGTTGATCGGGCCCGGGTGCATCACGATGGCGTCGGGCTTGGCCAGCTGCAGCTTTTCCTGCGTGAGGCCGAAGGTCTTGAAGAACTCCTGCGACGAGGGTAGCAGCGCGCCGCTCATGCGCTCGTTCTGCAGGCGCAGCATGATGACGACGTCGCAGTCCTTGATGCCTTCTTCGAGCGTGTGGCACACGCGCACGCCCATGCCGGCCATGT
The DNA here is from genome assembly GCF_058788795.1 of Variovorax sp. FW301-JW7. Taxonomy (NCBI): domain Bacteria; kingdom Pseudomonadati; phylum Pseudomonadota; class Betaproteobacteria; order Burkholderiales; family Comamonadaceae; genus Variovorax; species Variovorax sp. FW301-JW7. The sequence goes on along the minus strand of NZ_JBYTBC010000005.1, from coordinate 261,793 downwards.
CGGCGGGCACCAGCGTCTTCGGGCCGACCACGCGCACTTCGGCGCAGCCGAGCGTGGTGAGCGCGTGGATGTCGGAGCGCGCCACGCGCGAATGCAGCACGTCGCCGACGATCGCGACCGTGAGGTTCGAGAAGTCTTTCTTGTAGTGGCGGATCGTGTACATGTCGAGCAGCCCCTGCGTCGGGTGCGCGTGGCGGCCGTCGCCGGCGTTCACCACGTGCACGTGCGGCGCGACGTGCTGCGCGATCAGGTACGGCGCGCCCGACTCACTGTGGCGCACCACGAACAGGTCGGCGGCCATGGCGCTCAGGTTGGCGATGGTGTCGAGCAGCGACTCGCCCTTGGTGGCCGAGGAACGCGCGATATCGAGGTTGATGACGTCGGCGCTCAGGCGCTTGGCCGCGATCTCGAAGGTGGTGCGCGTGCGCGTGCTGTTTTCGAAGAACAGGTTGAACACGCTCTTGCCGCGCAGCAGCGGCACCTTCTTCACCTCGCGGTCGCTCACGCTCGTGAAGTTGGCGGCCGTGTCGAGGATGTGCGTGACGATGTCCTTGGGCAAGCCCTCGATCGACAGCAGGTGGATCAGCTCGCCGTTCTTGTTGAGCTGCGGGTTTCGCTTGTAGAGCATTAGGTGTTGTCCTCCACCTTGAGGCTGAAGGCGCCGTCGTCGGCGCGTGCGAGGGCGAGCAATTGGGTGTTCGGCAACGTGAGCGTCGTCGCGGCGAAGTCGGCGGCCACGGGCAGTTCGCGACCGCCGCGATCCACCAGCACCGCCAGGCGCACGCAGGCGGGACGGCCGAAGTCGAACAGCTCGTTGAGCACGGCGCGGATGGTGCGGCCGGTATAGAGCACGTCGTCGAGCAGCAGCACGTCGGCGCCGTTCACGTCGAAGGGCAGCGCGGTCTGCGCGCTGGCCGAAAGGCCGCGGCGCGCGAAGTCGTCGCGGTGCATGGCCGACGAGATGACGCCGGGGGCACCGGCCAGGCCCAGGTCTTTCTGCAGGCGCTCGACCAGCCAGGCGCCGCCGGAGGTGATGCCCACCAGTTTCGTCTCGGGGCGCATCAGCGCCTTCACGCCGGACAGCAGCGTCGTGTAGAGCGCTTCGGCATCGGGGATTGAACTCACGGGAGACTCCTCAAAAACTGTTCCAGGATGATGCAGGCGGAGGCGGCGTCGGCATCGCGGGCGCCGGACGACAAGGCCTCGGTGGTGCTGTAGCGCTCGTCCACCTCGAACACCTGGAGATTGAAACGGCCGCGCAGCTGGCGCGCGAACTTCTGCGCGCGGCGGGTGTTCTCGTGCGGGGCGCCGTCGGGGTGGTAGGGCACGCCGACCACCAGGGCGTCGGGCTGCCATTCCTTGATGCGCGCCTCGACCTGGGCAAAGCGGGCGTCGGCGCCCTCGGCCTTGATGGTGGTCTGCGGGGTCGCCGTGCGCAGCAGCCGGTTGCCGCTGGCCACGCCGGTGCGCTTGGCGCCGAAGTCGAAGCCCAGGAAGCTCTGGAAATGCGCGGGAACGGCGGCGGGGACAGGAACAGGGGCGGATGCGGGCGCGTCGGACATGACGTCGCTCATGCGTGGCCCGCGTCGGGAGACAAGGTCCAAGCCTCGAGCCCCAGCAGCATCAACGCCTTGTCGTAGCGCTTTTCCACCGGTGTATCGAAGATCACGACCGGGTCGGCCAGCACGGTGAGCCAGCTGTTCTCGGCCAGTTCGGACTCCAGCTGGCCCTCGCCCCAGGCCGAATAGCCCAGCGAGACCAGCACCTTGCGCGGGCCGGCGCCGGTGGCCAGGGCCTCCAGCACGTCCTTGGAGGTGGTCATTTCGAGCCCGCCGGGGATGGTCATGGTCGAGGCGTAGACCGATTCCTCGGGCTTCTCGGCCTGGGTGAACACCGGCTCGTGCAGCACGAAGCCGCGCTCGGTCTGCACCGGGCCGCCCTGGAAAACGGGGGCCTCGCCCAGCTCGGGGCGGGCCAGGTGCAGCTCGATCTTCTCGAACAGCACCTTGAGGTTGATGTCGCTGGGTTTGTTGATCACCAGCCCGAGCGCACCGCGCTCGCTGTGTTCGCAGAGGTAAACGACGCTGCGGTTGAAAGTTTTGTCTTCCATCCCCGGCATCGCGATCAGAAAGTGATGCGTCAGGTTCATCGGGGCAGAATCAGCAGCCATATGCCCCCGATTTTACTGGCCGTCGATAAGACCTATCCCAAAGGGCTCATGTGGTTTCGCCGGGACCTCCGGGTGGACGACAACGCAGCGCTGTACCGGGCGCTGCGGGCCTGCCGGCAGGTGGTGTGCGTTTTCGTGTTCGACCGGGCAATCCTGGACGCCCTGCCCCGCGCGGACCGGCGGGTCGAATTCATCCGCGAGTCGCTGGTGGAGCTCGAAGCCGAGCTGCGCGGCCTGGGCAGCGGACTCATCGTGCGGCACGCGGTGGCCGCCGAAGAGATTCCGGCGCTGGCCCACACGCTCGACGTGCAGGCGGTGTTCGCCAACCGCGACGACGAGCCCGACGCCCTGGCGCGCGACGCCCGCGTGCTCGGCGCGCTGGCCAACACGGGCATCAGCTTCCACACCTTCAAGGACAGCACCGTCTTCGACCGCGACGAGGTCATGACCAAGGCCGGCCTGCCCTACACGGTGTTCACGCCGTACAAGCGGGCCTGGCTGGCGAAGGTGGATTCGTTCTTTTTGAAGTCGTACCCCGTGCGCAGCCACGCCGACGCGCTCGCCCCGCCGCCCCCGGCCCTGAACGGGCCCGTGCCCACGCTGGCCGACATCGGTTTTGAAAGCACCAACCTCCAGACGCTGGAGATTCCCACCGGCACGCGCGGCGCGGGCGCACTGTTCGAAGATTTCTTCGAGCGCATCGACCGCTACGACGAGGCGCGCAACTTCCCGGCCGTGCGCGGGCCCAGCTACATGGGCGTGCACCTGCGCTTCGGCACGGTGTCGATCCGCCAGCTGGCCAGCGTGGCGCACCAGCTGGCGCTGCAGGGCAACAGCGGGGCCGCGACCTGGCTCAGCGAGCTGGTCTGGCGCGACTTCTACTTCCAGATCCTGGCGCACTTTCCGCACGTGCACGCGAACGGCGAGTCGAAGAGCTTCCGCCCCGAGTACGACAAGATCCAATGGCACCACGGCAAGCACGCCGACCAGCTCTTCGACGCCTGGTGCGAGGGCCGCACCGGCTACCCGCTGGTCGATGCGGCGATGCTGCAGATCCGGCAGAGCGGCTACATGCACAACCGGCTGCGCATGGTGGTGGCGAGCTTCCTGTGCAAGGACCTGGGGCTGGACTGGCGGCGCGGCGAGCGCTACTTCGCGCAGCACCTGAACGACTTCGAGCTGGCCTCGAACAACGGCGGCTGGCAATGGGCCAGCTCGACCGGCTGCGACGCCCAGCCCTACTTCCGCATCTTCAACCCGGTGACGCAGAGCGAACGCTTCGACCCCGAGGGCAAGTTCATCCGCCGCTACCTGCCGCAGCTCGCGGGCCTGTCGAACGTGGCGATCCATGCGCCGTGGATGGCCACGCCGGTCGAGCTGGAAGCGGCAGGCGTCAGGCTGGGCGACAACTACCCCAAGCCGGTGGTGGACCACGCCGAGGCGCGGGAGAAGACGATGCAGCGCTATGCGACGGCGCGAGCCGCCGCACAGGCGCCGCTCAACGGCGCGTCAGCACGATCTGCGCGCCCGCGTCGGACTGGCCCTTGAGCGTGCTCGCATCGACGCGCTGGAACGTGACCAGGGTGTCGCGGCAGCCGGCGAGCGTCTTGCTGGGCTGGAAGTGCAGTTCGTAGTCGCCGCCCTCCAGGCGCCGCCACTGCATCGGCGTCGGAATGCCGACGCAGGGGTCGGCGGGGCTCTGGAACAGCGTCCGCCAGGTCCCGCCCGTGGCCTGCAGCTGCAGGTCCGCATCGAACTGGCGACCGCTCTTGATCGTGATGCGCCCCTTCCACTCGCCCTCCAGCCCATCGGGCGCCTGGGCCGCGGCCCCGCCGGCGGCCAGCGCGGCGGCGCCGGCCGCGCACAGCGCCCCCAGGGCGCGCTTCATGGCGCACCGCCCGTCGTGATGCCCAGCCGGGGCTTCATCGCCTCCCAGGCCACGCCGTTCAGGCGGCGCGACGTGCCGACGTTGTAGCGCGTGTCGGGCTTGACGCCGCGCGCCACGTAGACCGCCCCGTCGTATTCGCCGAAGCTGCGCAGCGTGCGCACGGTGCTCGGCGGACGGCCGCCGTCGAAGACCATCACGCGCGCACCGCCCAGCGTGCGGATTTCCACCTTGCCGGTGCCGGCGGCCGCGCAGGTGTCGAAGGTGTTGGTGGCGGGGTGGAACGTGCAGGCGTAGTACTGCACGGTGCTGGCACTGGTGAATGCAAAGCGCAGGTTCTGGGTCTGCGCTTCGTCCATCAGCCCCAGGCTGTTGGTGCCCGAACCAGCGGGCAGGCCGACGCTGGCGGCGGGGTATGCCGCGATCAACGCCTCGAGCGTCGCGAAGTTGGTCTTGTCCCCGGGGAGGTTGATCGAATAGGGCTGTGTCAGCTCCAGGCCCCGGCGATAGCGCAGCATCGATCCGGCCGGGAAGGTGGGGTCCTGGTTGCCGAAGGCGACCGCCGGCGCGACGCCGAAGATGCTGTTGCCATCGGCCGCCTGCATCTCGGCCACAACCTCCGCCATCTTGCGGCCGGCGATGTCGGTCGACACCGAATGACCCAGGCTGACCGAGGTGCCCCCGCAATACTCGCTGCGGCTCGGTGTGCCGAGGGTGCTGGTGAAGCCCGAGTTCTCGTCGCAACGCACCCAGCCGTTGGGCCCCAGCTGCAGGTAGTTGCCGTAGAGCGTGTCGTGCGTGGCCGGTGCGCCGGCGGTCTGGCCTTCGCGCCGGTCGGTGAGCTTGATCTTGCCGGTGGCCGCATCGGGCACGCCATCGGTCGGGTAGGTCCGGGCAACGTACTGATCGAATTTCGTGAAATCCAGTCGCGCCAATTGGTCCGAGGCCGACGGCGTGACGGTGGCCGGATCGAGCAGGCGCAACTTGACCCCTTGGTCCAGTGCATCGGCCACGATGAGCGCGGCGCTGAAGGCGTTGTCCTCGAAACGGCCACCGTCGGTCACGGCCACGCCCTGGTAGTCGTACAGCTGAGCGACCTCGGGCAGCCCCAGTTGCAGCAGCACCAGCGCCTCGGCCCGCTCGGGCGCAAGGCCTGCCGCGATGCCGGCCTGCAGCAGCGTGGTCAGCGGATTGACCTGCGTGCGGTGGCCGGCCGGCGCGCTCAGCGTGAAGGCCTTGGAGAACGCGGGCAGCGAGGGGTTGTCGCCATCCACCAGCGCCAGCAGCGGCGCGGCGGCGAGTTCGGTCGCGGCGGCCTCGTCGGCCGGCGTGTAGCCGAAGCTGTAGGCGCCGTCTTCACCGGTCTTGGCAGCAGCGACGGGCTCGCCTTCGTCGCAGGTGCCGCTGAGGTTGCGGTCCACGCAGACCAGCGCCCCGCTCACCGCACCGAGCACCATCACCTTGCCGGAGACGGTGACCTCGCCCGGCGTTGTCGGCGGCGGGTTGGTGCCTGGCCCGGCGCCGCCGCCGAGGCCGAACGGAAAGCCGCCCCCTCCGCCGCCACCACTGCCTCCTCCGCCACAGGCAGACAGTGCCAACAGGAAGCTTGCGCAGGCCAACGGAACGGCCCCTCTGGTCCAACGAACTTGCATGGTTTTTTCCTCCGGGTTGTGTGTCGAGTACCCCGTTCGCCTGACAGCGAATCCGGGTTCTGGGCAGTGTGGGAGGGGGTTCTGCACGGCGCATCGTGTAAATGCACGATGCGCGGCCGGGGCCGGTCGCGATAAGAAGAAGGGCCGCAGCCCGCGTTGACACCCGGCGACGCGGGCGCGCATCATGCCGGCGAAAAACGTCGGCGTCCGTCCGGGGGAGGAGGTTGCAATGAATCGGGATCTCTCACTGCAGCGCACGCTCGATGCGATTGCGCACCTGGGCGATCGGGAACCGCCCTGGACGGCGCTCCTCGAAGGCATGCAGCAGCTGATCGGCGGCGACAGCGCGACACTGATCCTGATCGGCGACAGCGGCGAGCTGCTGAACTTTCAGCAGCACGATGTTTCGCCGGCCGCCGAACGCGTCTACACCGAACACTTCTTCGCGCACGACATCGTGGCACCGCTGACCATCGGTGCAGCGCCCGGCAGCTGGTTCGACACGCAAGAGCTGTTCTCCTCGTCCCTGCTGTCGAAAGAGGCCTTCTACGTCGACTTCATGTGCCAGCACCGGATGCGGCAGCTGCTCACCTTCATCATCGAAGACAGCCCGCAGCGGCGCGGCGGCCTCACCGTGCAGCGCAACATGCCTGCCGACCATGCGCGGCGTGACCTGGAAAGCGCCACGGTGCGTCGGGCCACCGGCGCGCTGCGGCGGGGAATGGCACAGCGCGAAGCGATGACGCGCCAGTGGTTCGACACGGCCGAATCGGCCTTCGCTGGTTTTGGCGAAGCCATCTGCCTGACCACGCCACAAGGCACCGTGCTGCGCGCCTCTGCCCGGGCCCAGGAGCTCCTCGGCCAAGGGCATTCGCTGCGCCTGCGCGGCGGCCGGCTCTGGCATCCAGGTCTCGATGTGCAGCGCGCCTTGCAGTCGGCGCTCACGCAGGCGCCGCGGGCCCGCGAGCCGATGCGCCTTGCCGTCCCGGACGACACGGGCGGTGTGTGCCGCCTGGAACTCGTGCCCGCCGCGCCCGAGCTCAGTCTGGGCAAGGAGGCGTTGGTCTTCATCCGCATGCGCCACGATGGCACGCGCGTGCCACCGTCCATCGACGGCTTCTGCAGGGCCTTCGGCATCACGCCCGCCGAGGCACGCGTGCTGACCGCGCTCATGGCCGGTCAGTCACCCAAGCAGCATGCGGTGTTGCAAGGGGTGTCGGTGCACACGGTGCGCAGCCAGGTCACCTCGCTGATGACCAAGATGGAGTGCGCGCGGCAGGTCGACCTGGTGCGCAAAGGCCTGCTCGCGCAGTCACCGCTGCTGGAGACAGGGGGAAGTCCATGAACCAGGACAGCGCGTTGCGCCGCACGCTGGATGCCATCGCGCATCTGGACGATCCCCAGCCGCCATGGACCGACCTGCTGCACGGGATGCGGCAGGTGATCGGTGGTGACAGCGTCACCTTCATCCTGCTGGAGAACGGCAATGAGCTGTTGAGCTTTCAGCAGGTCAACATTTCGGCCACTGCCGAGCGCGAATATGCACAGCATTTCTGCGCCCACGACATCCTGATTCCCACGACCCTCGGCGCGCGGCCGGGAAGCTGGTTCGACACGCACGAGTTGTTCTCGTCGGCTTTTCTTTCGAGGAACGTCTACTACGCCGACTTCATGTGCCGCCACGGTGCGCGGCAGATGCTGGCATGCATCGTCGAAGAGGGCCCTCAACGCCGCGGCGGTCTGACGGTGCAACGCAGTACCGCTGCACCTGCGCGCGGGCTGCTGGACAACACGCGGGTGCGCCGTGTCACCCATGCACTGCGACAAGGCCTGGCACGACGCGACCTCAGAACCCGGCAATGGCTCGGCGATGCCGAATCCGCATTCGCGGCCTTCGACGAGGCGATCTTCCTGGTGACCCGCACAGGCACCGTGCTGCACGCATCGGCCGCAGCCCTGGAGTTCTTCGGCACCCACCACGCACTGCGCCTGCGCGGTCAACGGCTTTGGCATCCGTCTGCCCAGACACAGCAAGCACTGGTGTCGGGCCTCGCGCAGGCTGCGCAATCGGATCACCAGGTCTGCCTCTCCATCGCCGGTGGGCCGGCAGGTCCTGAACACCTGGAGTTGGTTCGCGCGGCACCGCGTCTGAGCCTGGGCGAAGAGGCGCTGGTGCTGGCCCGCATCCGTTTCGACCGGGCGCGGGGAACGCCCTCGATCGACAGCCTCTGCAGCGCCTTCGGCATCACGCCCGCCGAGGCGCGCGTGCTGACCGCGCTCATGGCCGGTCAGTCATCCAAACAGCATGCGGTTGTGCAAGGGGTGTCGGTGCACACCGTGCGCAGCCAGGTCACCTCGCTGATGACCAAGATGGAATGTGCGCGGCAGGTCGACCTGGTGCGCAAGGCGCTGCTCGCGCCCTGAACGGAAGAAGACCGACCGGGGCCGCAGCCCCGGCCCGGGTCAGGCTGCTGCGGCCAGCGCCGACTCGCTCGTGTACGCACGCACCAGGCGCAGCAGTTCCTCTTCCGAGTAGGGCTTGCCCAGGTAGTGGTTCACGCCCAGGTCGCGCGCGTACTCGCGGTGCTTCTCGGCGATGCGCGAGGTGATCATGATGATCGGCAACTCGGCCAGCGCGGTGTCGGCGCGGATGTTGCGGGCCAGGTCGAAGCCGTCCATGCGCGGCATCTCGATGTCCGACAGCACCACGGCCGGGCGCTCCTGCTGCAACCGTTCGAGCGCCTGCAGACCGTCGGCCGCGAGCGACACGCGATAGCCTTCGCGCTGCAGCAGACGCTGCGTGACGCGACGCACGGTGATGGAGTCGTCCACCACCAGCACGAGCGGAACCTGCGGCACCACCGGAGCGAAAGCCGCCGGGGTTTGCGGCGCACCGGCGTCCGCCGACGCGGCGTGCGTCGGTGCGGCCAATGCGGCGGTCTGGCGCGCACGCGCCTGGTCGCCATGCACTGCCGCCAGCGCCACCGGGTTGTAGATGAGTGCCACCGCGCCCGAAGCCAGCACCGAGATGCCGGCCAGGCCGGGCAGCCGCGCGAGCTGCGGGCCGAGGTTCTTGACCACGACTTCCTGGTTGCCCAGCACTTCGTCCACGTGCAGGGCCACGCGCTGCGCCGCGCTTCGCACGATCACCAGCGTGTTGTTCTTCGTGGCGGCGTGTTCGCTGCGGATGGAGTGCTGCAGCAGCGCACCGGCCCAGTAGAACGGCACCTGCTCGCTGCCGAAGGCAAAGCTGTGGTTCAGGTAGGCGGCCTCGAGGTCGGCGCCGCTCACGCGCTGCACGAGTTCCACGAGGTTCGACGGCACGCCGATCGACACCTCGCCCGCACGCAGCATCACCACGTGCGTCACGGCGGTGGTCAGCGGCAGCACCAGTTTGAAGGTGGTGCCCTGGCCCGGCGTGCTGTGTGTTTCGATGCGGCCACCGATCGCGGCGATCTGTGCGCGCACCACGTCCATGCCGATGCCGCGACCGGCCAGTTCGGACACCTGCCCTGCCGTCGAGAAACCGGGCTTGAAGATCAGCTCGGTGGCTTCTTCGGGCGACAGGTCCTGGTCGTGGCCGAGCAGGCCGAGCGCGCGGGCGCGTTCGGCGATGCGTTTCTGGTCGAGGCCGGCGCCGTCGTCGCGGAAGCTCACCGACACGTCGTTGCCTTCGTGATGCAGGTCGATGACGATGAGGCCGCTGGCGTCCTTGCCGGACGCTTCGCGCACCGCCGCGTCTTCGATGCCGTGCGCCACGCAGTTGCGCAGCAGGTGCTCGAAGGCGGGCGTCATGCGGTCGAGCACGCCGCGGTCCATTTCGATGGAGCCGCCGACGATGTCCAGGCGCACCTGCTTGCCGGTGTCCTTCGAGGCCTGGCGCACCACGCGGTACAGGCGGTCGGAGATGCCTTCGAACTCCACCATGCGCGTGCGCAGCAGGCCGCGCTGCAGTTCACGTGTCTGGCGTGCCTGCACGCTCAGGTCGTCTTCCGTGGCCTGCACGGTCTTCTGCAAGGTGCGCTGCACGGTGGCCACGTCGTTCACCGACTCGGCCATCATGCGCGTGAGTTCCTGCACGCGGGTGAAGCGGTCGAACTCGAGCGGGTCGAAGCTCTGCTGCGAATCCTTGGCCTGTGCCAGGCGCGACTGCATCTGGCTTTCGGCCTGCACCTCGATGTCGCGCAGCTGCTGACGCAGGCGGTCGAGGTTGCCCGTGAGGTCGGCCAGCGAACCGCGCAGCTGGCCGAGTTCGGCCTCCAGGCGCGAGCGCGTGATGATGACCTCGCCGGTCTGCGCGACCAGGCGGTCGAGCAGCTGGGTGCGGATGCGCACGGCCTGGCTCGATGCCGCACGCAACGGTGCGAGCATGGCCGTCGCGGGACGCGGCAGCGAAGACGGCGAGGCAGTGGACTCGGTCGGCGCTCCATCGGCAGCGGCCTCGGCCTGGTCGTCGTTCGCCGACACCAGGGTGTCGGGCGCCACCTGCACGCGCTGGATGGCGGGTGCGGTCGGGCTGGCGGTCGCGATCAGCTGGGCCACCTCGACCTGGGCGGCGTCGTCGGCCGCGCGCAGGGCGTCGAAGGTGTGTTGCAGCGTGTCGAGGCGGGCCAGCAGCTTCTCGATGTCGGCGCGCTCGGCCCCCTGGGAGCCCAGGAGTTCGATCTCGGACTCCATGCGGTGCGCGCGCTCGCCCAGGCGCATGGCGCCGGCCAGCCGTGCGCTGCCCTTGAGCGTGTGCAGCGTGCGCAGCACCGAGGCGCGCGGCGCAGCATCGTCGGGGTGGTGCGACCACTGGCGCAGCGCCTCGCCCAGCTGGGGCATCAGTTCGGCTGCCTCTTCCTCGAAGATCGGGAACAGGTCGACGTCGACCGCATCGGCCAGGTCGATGGCGTCTTCGTTGTCGTCCAGTGCCACATCGGCAAAGGCGTCGTTGGCCACGATCTGCTTCGGAATCAGCGTCTCGAAACGGGCCGCGGCGATTTCGGGCGGCATCGGTGCGGCGGCGATTTCGCGCAGCGCCTGCAGCGTCGCTTCGGACGGGTCGCGCAGGAAGCCGACGGCGAACTGGTGCAACAGGCGACGCAGCTCGTCGGCCGCGGCGACCAGCACCACGCCCTGCTCACGCGTGCCACTGCCCTGCATCTGCAGGTGCTGCAGCGCGGATTCGAGCAGGCGGGCCATGCCCGAGAGGCTGTGGAAGCCGACGGTGGCCGAGCTGCCGGCCAGCGAATGGGCCAGCGCGATGGTCGAGTCAGGCAGGCGCTCGTGGGTTTCGAGCGCCCATTCGCCGACATCGGTCGCGAGCTGACGGGACCATTCGTCGGCTTCGTTGAGGTAGACGTTGTAGAGCGCGATGCCGATGCGCAGCGGACCGATCACCTTGACCTGGTCTTCGGCGCTCGGCGCGATGGACGGCTCGGGTTCGGGAACGGCCTGTGCCAGCACGGGCTCGGGTTCCGGCACGAATTCTGGTTCCGTAGCGACGACTTCAAGCAGCGCTTCGACGGCGACAGGCGCCTCGGGTGCGACTTCGACGCTCGCCAGCACCGGCTCCGATTCCGGCTGCGGTTCGACCGGCACTTCCAGCGCAGGCAGCTCTTCGGCGGCTTCGATGACTTCGACATGCGCCACCGTCTCGGTGACAGGCTCAGCAGCAGCCAGCGGCAGCGGCTCGGGCGTCCATTCGAGATCGGGCAGGCCCGACGCGGTCGGCACCGTCGCTTCGATTTCCGGGGCGGGCTCGGGTTCGGCGTGCGACACGGCGGGCTCGGCCGGTGCATGCGTCTTCGGGGGCGCGAGGAAATCGAAATCGTCGCCGCTGGGCAGCACGTCGAGCGGCGCGGGCGCGGTCTCTTGCTTGCCTTCGAAGTCGAGGAAGTCGGTGGACGCGAAATCGTCGTCGGGCTCGGGTGTGACAGGCTTGGTCGGTGCGTGTGGCGCTTCTTGCGCCTGCTGCCAATCGGAGAAGTCCAACGTGGCGTCAGGGGCTGCGACATCTTGCGGCGTCAGCGACAGGTCGGGGAGCTCAGGCAGCTCCGGCAAAGCGAGCGGCGCCGGCTCCGCGGCGATGTGGCGCGCAGCGACCGCGAGCGCTTCGGCGTCGGCCACGCGCACCGGTACGGGCACGGGCTCGCCGGCCAGCAGCGCATTGGCCACACGGCTGAACGGCGCCGAATGCCAGGTGCCTGCATCGCCGGCGGCAATGGCTTCGACCCACTGGCTGAAATCGCGCAGCATGCGCTCGGTGCTCGACAGCAGCTCGGGCGTGGCGTCGCGCTGGTCGGCCAGCCAGGTGTTGACCACCTGTTCCAGCGACCAGGCGGCATCGCCGAAATCGGTGAGGCCGACCATGCGCGAGCTGCCCTTGAGCGTGTGGAACGCGCGGCGCAGGATGGTGAGTTCTTCGGTGTCACCAGGACGGCTGCCGAGCGCGGCGATGGCGGCCAGGCCGTTGCCCACCACTTCGCGGGCTTCGTCCAGGAAGATGTTCTGCAGGTCGTCTTCTTCGAGCTCGGTGACCTCGGTGTCGGGCAATGCCGACGGGCCGCTGATCTTGGTGGTCCAGCTCTCGGCCTTGCGGCTGAATTCTTCCAACGGCGACGGCTTGGTCTTGCGGTTGGGCGTGGCCAGCGCGGCGAGCTTGGAAGCGATCTGCGCGTCGACTTCCTCGATGCTGAGCACGGGCTCGGCGGTCGGTGCAGCGGTGCCTTCGACCGGAGCCGCGGCATCGGCGGCGTGGCGGCCCATCAGCGGCTTGAGTTCGCCGGCTTCAGCGTCGAACACGAACAGGCGCTTGGCCAGTGCAGGCTGGTAGCCCAGCATGTCGATGAGGAAACCCAACGCGCCCAGGTTGTTGCCGAGCGCGTCGAAGGTGGCCATTTCCTCGACGGGCGAGCGATTGACCTGCAGCATCTGTTCGACGTCGTCGCGCATGCGCTGCACGGTGTGCGCGGCCTGCTCGAGCCCCAGCACCGAGAACACGCCACGCATCTGCATGAGCTGGGTGGGCACGGTGCGCAGCAGCGGCTTTTCGGCCGGGCGGCGGAAATACTGGTCGAGCGACTTCTCGAGTTCGCTCAGGTGGCTGCGCAGCTCGTCGACCACGGTGCCCATGGTCTGGCGGTCGCTGACGCGGCGGTACAGGTCCTCCATCCACGGCTCGAGCGGCTCGGAACGGCCGCCGTCGCGCACACGTTCGATGCGGCCGGCCAGCTGCAGCGTGCGGGCGGTGAGTTGCGGGTCGCTGGGGTCGAGGTCTTCGAGTGCGGCCTCGAGGTACAGCACCGAGGTGGCGACTTCCATCGCCAGTTCGGTGTCGGGCGGCTGGCCGGAACGCACCGAGGCGTCCACGGCGTGCGTCAGCGCCTGCACCATCGGCTGGCTCGGCGGGTGCAGCTTGTGCAGCGATTCGCCGAGCTGCGCGAAGGTGTCGGCCACCTGGCGCGTGCGCGTGATGTCGCCGCCCGAGAGCGCCGACCACATTTCCTTGGCGGTCTCGATGCGCTTGCGCGCCTGCGAGAGCACCAGCGGATCGAAGCGGCCGAACTGCACCACGGTGTAGTCAACGCTCGGCTCCTGCGTGACGCCCCAGGCGCTGCGCACGGTGCGCAGCGTGGCGGCATCGTCTTGTGCGCCGGGCACGGCCTGGGCGCAGAAGAACAGCAGGTCCTGGCCGAGGCGGTCGGACACCACGCTGTCGCCGCGCGCCAGCGTGGCGTACTGCAGCAGCACGCGCGAGGCCGCGCGCTTGACGTAGGTGTCGAAGGGAATCAGGCCCAGCGCGAGGGCCTCGAAGAAGCCCGCGGCCAGCGTCCAGAAGCTCGCGACGCGCGGCAACAGCGCACCGCGACCGAGCCCCAGGCACAGCGCATGCAGCCGGCGCGCGGCCTGCGGATCGCTGCTCTTGACCAGCTGCAGCACTTCGCGGTCGAGCCGCGAACGCACGGAGGGGTCGCAGGCCAGCGCGGCCTGCGTGAGCGCAGGCTTGACCTCGACCCAGCGCCACGCGGTGCTCCACAGGTCTGCCGGGTGGACGCGCTCATTGCCGCCCAGCTCCAGCACATCGCGGTACTGCGGGAACAGCGCCACCGACGACACGGCCTTGCCGGCCAGCAGTGCGCTGAGGAAATCGGTGACGGCAAAGCCGGCACGCTCGATCTTGTGCACGGCACTCTCGGTGCAGCGCTGCGGTTCGGCGATGAAGCCCTGCACCGCGAATTCGATGGTGCCGAGCACCAGGGCGGGCGAGCTGTGGCCCACCATCTGCAGCGCGCCGACGGCCTGGTGCAGTTGCTGGCGGGCCATCTGCAGCGGGCCGCTCTCGGGCTCCGTGGCACTGCCCACGTCGCGCACGAAACGCCGCAGCGACTTGCCGACACCGTCGAGGGATTTCTGGATTTCTCCCAGCACCCAGGCCAGCGGCCCGAGGTCTTCGGTGGCCGGCATGTTGCCGGCGAGGGGGGCCGTGGCAGGGGTTTGAATCGACACGTTGATTGCTCGCCGTTCTGTATCTGTCAGTTTTTCACTGGGCGCCATGCGCCCTCAATGCATCCAACCGTCGCGGTCACTTCAAGGGACACCGCGGAACCGGCTCTGCCGGGCCGCGGGTGTCGCCCCCGGAAGGGGGTTGCCGAAGCGACACGAAGTGCGCGAAGGCTGGGGGAGAGCTTCATTACGCGATCTTGAAACGAGCCACCGAGCGACGCAGTTCTTCGGCCATCTGCGAGAGCTCGCGCACCTGCTGGGCCGTGGTCCGCGTGCCTTCTCCGGTCTGTTCCGTCACGGCAAAAATGTGCTGGATGTTGGCGGCCACCACGTTGGCCGAATCGGCCTCGCGGGAGGCGGACTGCGAAATCTGCTCGATGAGGTCAGCGAGTCGGCGCGACACACGGTCAATCTCGGACAGCGCGGTACCCGCGTTGTCGGACAGCTTCGCCCCTTCGACCACACCCTGCGTGGAGCGCTCCATGGCGCCCACCGCGTCCTGGGTGTCGGTCTGAATCGCCTTCACCAGCGCCGAAATCTGGCGCGTGGCGTCTGCGGAGCGTTCGGCCAGTCGCTGAACTTCTTCCGCCACCACCGAGAAGCCTCGGCCGGCTTCACCGGCGGATGCGGCCTGGATGGCGGCGTTCAGGGCCAGCACGTTCGTCTGTTCGGTAATGTCCGAGATCAGCTCAGTGATTTCGCCAATCTCTTGCGACGATTCGCCCAGGCGCTTGATCCGCTTGGAGGTTTCCTGGATCTGGTCGCGGATGGAGTTCATACCGCCGATGGCGTTCTGCACGGCCTGCAGACCCGACGACGCAGCCTGCAGCGACTGGCGCGCCACCGTGGCGGACTCTTGCGCTTGCGTGGACACGCCGTTGATTCGCTCGGCCATGGTCAGCACCGACTGGCCGGTTTCGCGAATTTCGCGCAGCTGCTCGGTCGAGGCGGCCAGCAGCTCGGTCGAGGTGTTTTCCACCTGCGACGTCGTCTGCGCCACGCGGGTTGCCGTGTTCTGCACGTTGCCCACCAGCAAACGCAGTTCTTCCACCGTGTAGTTCACCGAGTCGGCGATGGCGCCGGTGATGTCCTCGGTCACGGTCGCTTCCTGCGTCAGGTCGCCTTCGGCCACCGTTTGCAGTTCGTTCATCAGGCGAAGAATGGCGGCTTGGTTGGCGTTGTTCACGCGGCCGGCTTCGTCGGACGCCTGTTCGGCAGCCAGACGTTCGCGTTCGGCGACGGCGGCACGTTCACGGCCTTCGCGCACCTGCACGAAACCGATGGCGCCGGCCAGAGCCAGGGCGGCCAGCGAGAGCACGAACAGCAGCACGATGGTGCCGGCGCCCAGGCCGGTGCGTGCGGACAGCTTTTCTTGCAGGTCGCCCAGCGACTTACGCAGCGGCTCGCTGTCGGTCAGGATGGACGCCTGCGCTTCACGCGCGGCCACCAGACCTTGCAGGTTGCCCAGAATGGCAGAAGCCTGTGTGCGCATCTGCTCGTAGGTCTTCAGGATGGCTTCGAGCTGCTGGCGGGTCTGCGGGTCTTTAGAGCCGGGGAAGCGCTGCTGTGCGTTACCGTCGAGCAGGCCGCGGGTGGTTTCCTGGAAGGTGTTCAGGTCCTTGCCCAACAGGAACACGGCGTCGGGGTTCACACCCTCGACCGTGAAGAACTCGTTGGTCGACTTGCCGATGCGCTGCGTCAGCATCACGAGCTGGCCGGCGGCCGAGATTTCGGGCAGCGTAGCGTTCTGCTGCATCTTCAGCGACGCGACGGTTTCCGTCATTTCGAGCAGCGTGGACGACTGCTGGTTGATGTCGCGCAAGGCGGCACCCACCTGCGTCAGGATCTGGCGCTGGGCCAGCACGGCCTTGGCGCTCGCGTCGGCGCGGGTGACGAGAGGATTGATCTTGTTCATCTCCTCGTCGTACTGGTTGCCGACGGCTTCCAGGCGCAAGGCGTCGTCGCCGTTGGTCAGGCCCTGCACGCGGCGCGAGAGGTCGTCGGCGCTGTCCTTCACTTCGACGAACGCCGAGGCGCTGCCGACGAGGGCCTGCGAGATCGACTTGGCCAGGCGCTGCGACTGCATCAGCGACTGACCGGTGGCCGCCACCTGCTGCGCGAGGCGTTCCGCGCGAAGAATGGCGGAGCCGGCGACCAGCAACAGCGCCAGCACCACGATGGCCAGCAGGATCGCCAGCACGCGCTGCTGCTTGGCGGGGTTGGCACCCATGCCGCCGCCCGTGACGCCAGCCAGCGGGGCCGCTTCGAGCGTGGCCGCGTTGGCGGCCTCGACGGACGCGGGGTCGCCCAACGCGTCGATGCCGCCGAAGCCGGTGTCGGTCACGGCGGCAGATGCGGAAACGCCGTCGCCCTTCTTGGCGAGGCGGATCGTTTTTTCGTCCGGAACCTGAACCGTGTCGACATCGTCGAGCGATATCGAACCGGAGCCGTCGACGCGGGCCTTGTCGTTCCCGTTGTTCGCGGGGAGTAATTTCTTGAACTTGTCGGCGATCGAGCTCACGGTCGGTCCTTCAGGTGGTTGCCAGTGCCATGTGCCGAAGCACTACGCACCAATACTCAAAAACTGGGGTTGCTGCGAAAGCGCCTGCAGGTTGACTTCCTGCCAGCGCTCCCCTGCTGCGTCGGTGTACAGATGCCCATGCCAGGCAGGTGCGTCTGCGCCCGGGGCGTCGGCGGCCGTGAAGGCCTCCGCACCCCGCAACCCCGCCAGTCGATCGACCAGCAATGCGCAGTTGACTTCGAGCAGCTCGTTGAATGCCACGAGCCGCGATTGCATGCGTGCCGCCTCGGTGGCGGCGGGGGCGCCCGGCGCACCGGACGCGAACGCCGACAGCTGCACGACGCCATACAGGCCGCCGCGCAGGTTGGAGACGCCGAGGAACCAGGGCTCCGTGTAGGGCACGGGCTGGGGCGGCGTCCAGGGAAAGATTTCGCCGGCGTGCGCCAGCGGAAAGAGGTACTTGCCCTCGCCCGCCTCGACCGCCAGCCAGTTCGCGGCCACGCCCGTGGTGCGCGCGGCCTGGAGGCGGCTCGCAAGCCGGGACTGGAAGGCGCGCAGCGCGTCGCGATTCGCCATGGCGTACGCAGGTTCCCGGTCAGGCGAGCGCGCTGATCTTGGACATCAGATCGGCCGCGTTGACCGGCTTCACGATGTAGTCGCGCGCGCCCTGGCGCATGCCCCAGACACGATCGGTTTCCTGGTTCTTGCTGGTGCACAGGATGATCGGGATGGCCGCGTACTTCGGGTCGCGGGCGATGGCGCGCGTGAGCTGGAAGCCGTTCTGGCCGGGCATGACCACGTCCATGAGGATCAGGTCGGGGTGGTCTTCCTCGAGGCGGCGCATCGCGTCGTCGGCGTTTTCAGCCGTCTTCACGGAGAAACCGTTCTTCTGGAGGAGGTCGGTCAGGAACACCAGTTCCGTCTTGGAGTCGTCGACGACGAGGATTTTTCGAATCGGCATTACTGCACTTCCTGTTGAACAATGCCAAACTGCTGCACGGCCTGCAGCAGCTGGTCTTTGGTGAAAGGCTTGGTGAGATAGTCCTGGGACCCGACCATGCGGCCGCGGGCCTTGTCGAATACGCCATCTTTCGAAGACAGCATGACGACCGGGACATTGGAGAAATGTGCGTTGCGCTTGATGATGGCGCAGGTCTGATAGCCGTCGAGGCGAGGCATCAGGATGTCGCAGAAAATCAGGTGAGGCTTGTGGTCGTTAACCTTGGAGAGCGCGTCGAAGCCGTCTTCCGCGAGAAGAACCTCGTGCCCACCCTGCTTCAAAAAAATCTCGGCACTGCGCCGGATGGTGTTGCTGTCGTCGATGACCAGCACCTTGTAACCAGATCCATTCGGGCCCATTGCAAACGCTCCTGCTCATGAGACTTGGATGCCCGCCGCGCCGAACATCGACGCAGATCGCGTAGCCCTATGCCATGCTTGTCAGATCTCAACCATTTCGAAGTCTTCCTTGCGCGCACCGCACTCAGGACAGGTCCAGTTCATCGGCACCTCGGCCCAGGCCGTGCCTGCCGCGATGCCGTCTTCCGGTACACCAACCGCTTCGTCATAGATCCACCCACAAATCAGGCACATCCAAGTTTTCGTGTTCATCGGAGCTTAAAGTCCTTGTTCATTAAATGCAACGAGTGTATCTATGCGTATCTCACTGGCAGACCGTAAACGTCGCGCCTATGCCACCATCCAGGGGATTTCGCCAGGCGTATGACCATCTACTTACATCCAGACGAGAACGCCCGCAAACCGGGCAATCTTAACGACCCCTCGCAGGACGACGAGGCGCTGAGCGAACGCGACCTGAATCCCCCCTGCGTGCTGGTGTTCAATGCCAGCGATCCGAGCGGCGCGGGCGGCCTGGGCGCCGACGCACTGGCCATGGGATCGGTGGGCGCTCACATCCTGCCGGTGGTGACGGGCGCCTACGCCCGCGACACGGCCGAGATCTTCGACCACTTCGCCTTCGAGGAAGAGGCCGTGGCCGAGCAGGCGCGCGCCATCCTGGAAGACGTCGAAGTCCAGCTGATCAAGGTGGGTTTTGCCGGCACCCCCGAGGCGTTGAGCACCATCGCCGAGACCGCCGCCGACTATCCCGACGTGCCCGTGGTGGCTTACATGCCCAACCTGTCGTGGTGGGACGAGAACCTGATCGAGGCCTACCTGGACGCTTTTCGCGATCTCGTGCTGCCCCAGACCACGGTGTTGGTTGGAAACCACAGCACCCTGTGGCGCTGGCTGCTGCCCGACTGGAGCGGCGAGCGCCCGCCCGGCGCGCGCGACATCGCCAAGGCCGCCGGCGAGTTCGGCGTGCCCTACACATTGGTCACCGGCATGGTGCTGCCCGACCAGTTCATCGACAACGTGCTGGCCTCGCCGCAGTCGGTGCTGGCCAGCGAGAAGTACGAACGGCTCGAAGCCGTCTTCGCCGGTGCCGGCGACACGCTCTCGGCCGCACTGGCGGCCCTGCTCGCCAGCGGCACCGACCTGGTCGCGGCCACGACCGAAGCGCTCGCTTACATGGACCGCTGCCTCGACGCGGGCTTCCGCCCCGGGATGGGCCACGTGCTGCCCGACCGCCTGTTCTGGGCCGAGCCTGAGGACGACGAAGACGACGACGAACCCGACACCCCTCCCGATTTCGCTTTACCCCCGCACGACACGCGACACTGATGACTGACCAGAACGACATTCTTTTCGAGCGCGCCCGCGCCGTGATCCCCGGCGGCGTGAACTCGCCCGTGCGCGCCTTCAAGGCCGTCGGCGGCACGCCCCGTTTCATCCAGCGCGCGCAAGGCGCCTATTTCTGGGACGCCAACGACAAGCGCTACATCGACTACATCGGCTCCTGGGGCCCGATGATCCTGGGCCATGGCCACCCGGCCGTGGTCGAGGCGGTGCAGAAGGCCGTGCTCGAAGGCTTCTCGTACGGCGCGCCGACCGAGCGCGAAATCGAACTGGCCGAAGCCATCCTGGCCCTGGTGCCCTCGATGGAGATGGTGCGCCTCGTGAGTTCGGGCACCGAGGCCGCCATGAGCGCGCTGCGCCTGGCGCGCGGCGCCACCGGCCGCAAGACCATCGTCAAGTTCGAAGGCTGCTACCACGGCCACGCCGACGCGCTGCTCGTGAAGGCCGGCTCCGGCCTGGCCACCTTCGGCAACCCGACCTCGGCCGGCGTGCCGCCCGAGGTGGTGCAGCACACGCTGGTGCTCGAGTACAACAACCTGCAGCAGCTCGAAGAAGCCTTCGCGCTGCACGGCAAGGACATCGCCTGCCTGATGATCGAGGCGATCGCAGGCAACATGAACTTCGTGCGCGCCACGCCCGAATTCGCCAAGCGCTGCCGCGAGCTGTGCACGCAGCACGGCGCGCTGCTGATCTTCGACGAGGTGATGACGGGCTTCCGTGTCGGCCTGCACGGCGCGCAGGGCGTGCTGGGCATCACGCCCGACCTCACGGTGCTCGGCAAGGTGATCGGCGGCGGCATGCCGCTGGCGGCCTTCGGCGGCCCGCGCGCCATCATGGAACAGCTCGCGCCGCTGGGCCCGGTCTACCAGGCCGGCACGCTGTCGGGCAACCCGGTGGCCACCGCCTGCGGCCTGGCCACACTGAAGGAAATCTCGAAGCCCGGCTTCTATGAGGCGCTGGCCAAGAAGACCCGCACGCTGGTCGACGGCCTGAAGGCCGCCGCGGCGGCTGAAGGCCAGCCCTTCAACGCCGACAGCGAAGGCGGCATGTTCGGCTTCTTCCTCATGAACGAACTGCCGCAGAACTACGCGACGGTGATGACCACCGACAACGCCCAGTTCAATGCACTGTTCCACGGCCTGCTCGACCGCGGCGTGTACATCGCGCCGGCACTCTACGAAGCCGGCTTCGTGAGCGCCGCGCACAGCGAGGACGACATCGCGGCCACCATCGCGGCGGCGCGCGACATCTTCAGTAAGCGCTGACGCGCGCCCTCCCCGCTCAGGCGGGGTCGATCGCCGCCACCGGCCCGGCCTCGGCTTCGAGCACCTCGGCCGCGGCCAGGCAGAGGTCTTCCCGGAAGCGGTCGCTCACGAGCTGCACGCCCGTGGGCAGCCCGTGACGCCGCCCCATCGGCACCGACAGCCCCGGCAAGCCCAGGATCGCGGTGGACAGCAGCGGGCTCTGCGCATCCAGGATCTCCCGCATCGCGGCGCTGCCGCGCTGGTCGGCGTCGACCGGGAACGGATGGCGCCATGACACGGGCATCAGCAGCAGCGGATGGCGCTCTAGGAACAGCGCCCATTCACGCATCAGGCCCGTGCGCGCAGCCAGGGCGCGCATGTAGCCCACCGTGTCGAACTGCGGCGCGTGCGCGTCCATGGCGCGGTAGGCCTGGCGGATGGTGTCGTCGCCGTCGCGCATCAGCGCCTCTTCCACCAGCAGCCGGCTGTCGGCCATCGTCAGCGACAGCCAGAGGTCGGCTGTCTCACGCAGGCGCGGCGGCTGCGCAGGCTCGACGCGGTAGCCGGCACGCTCCAGCCGGCGCGCGGCGCGCTGCAACGCATCGGCCACCTCGGGGTCGCAGGCGTAGCCGGGCAGTTCGGTGCACAGCGCCACGCTGACGGGCCCGGTCGACGCCGACTCCAGCGGCGCGGGCGCCCACCACGGGTCGCGCACATCGCGCTGCGCCATCGCGGCAAAGGCCAGCCGCAGGTCGCGCACGCTGCGCGCCAGTGGCCCCTGCACCGACGTGAGCTGGACCACCATCGGCCGCTCGCCCGCCCCTGACGGGTTGAAGGCCGGCACGCGCCCGAAGCTCGGGCGCAGGCCGTACACGCCACAGGCGTAGGCCGGGTAGCGGATCGATCCGCCCTGGTCGTTGCCATGCGCGATGGCGCCGATGCCGACCGCGACCGCCGCCGCCGCGCCGCCGCTCGAACCGCCCGGCGTGACCGCAGCGTCGTGTGGATTCAGCGTGCGCCCGTGCGCTGCGTTGTCGGTGAACCAGCGCATCGAGAACGCGGGCGTGTTGGTGCGGCCGACCACGATCGCGCCGGCGCGCTGCAGGTTCGCCACCACGGGGCTGTCGTCCTTCGCCACGACGCTGCGGTAAGCCTCCACGCCGTTGGTGGTGGCATGCCCACGCTGGTCGACGTTGACCTTGATCGTGACCGGCACGCCGTGCAGCGGCCCGGTCGCCTCGCCCTTCGCGAGCACGGCATCGGCCTGCGCCGCCGCGCCGAGGGCCTCGTCGGCGCAGCCGTCGACCACCGCGTTCACCCGCGGGTTGACGGCCTCCAGGCGCGCCAGGCTGCTGCGCACCGCCTCGACGCACGAGACCTCGCGCGCCTTGATGCGCCGCGCCAAATCGGCGGCTTCCAGTTGCCAGAGTTGCATGCGTTGTCTCCTTGAGAAAAATGAAATCGATCGATCGATCGGACGTTCGTCAGTCGCCCTTGACGCCCGCGCGCCGCACCGCGTCGGCCCAGCGCGGCTTCTCGCGCTTCATCAGCGCGCTGAGCTCCTCGGGGCTCGAAGGCAGCGCCTCGATCGACAGCGCGGCGTTGGCCCGGACCACCGCCGGATCGGCCAGCGCGGTACGCAGCGCGGTGTTGAGCCGGTCGACCGTCTTGCGCGGCGTGCCTGCCGGCGCCATGAGTGCGCCCCAAGCCACCACATCGAAGCCCGGCACGCCGCTCTCGGCCACCGTCGCCACCTCGGGCAGCACGCCGGCGCGCTTCGCGCTGGTCACGGCGATCGCCTTGACCCGGCCTTGCTGGATGAACGGCAGCACCGCCGAGATGTTCTCGATGGTCACGTCGAGCTGGCCGTTGACCATGTCGCCGACCGCCTGCGTGCCGGTCTTGTAGGGCACCTGCACCATCGTCAACCCGGTCTCGGCCTTCAGCAGCTCGCCTGTCAGGTGGCCCGCGCTGCCGATGCCGGGCGAGCCGACCGACAGCTTGCCCGGATGCTCACGCCCGTAGGCGACCAGCTCCTGCAGATTGCGCACCGGCAAGTCCTTGCGCACGATCAGCACGTAGGCATTGCTCGAGATCAGGCCGACCGGCACCAGGTCTTTCTCCGGCGCGTAGGGCAGCTTCGAGAAGAAGGCCGGGTTGATGCTCAGCGTGACGAGGTTGCCGTAGCCGACCGTGTAGCCGTCCGGGGCGGAGGTGGCCAGCGCCTGTGTGCCGACGATGCCGCCGGCGCTGGGGCGGTTGTCCACCGCCAGGGCCTGGCCCAGTTCGCGCCCCATGGCGTCGGCCACCGGCCGCACCGCGACGTCGACGCCCGACCCGGCGGCGTAGGGCACGATGAACTTCAACGGGCGCTCGGGGTACTGCGCCGAAGCGCCGAGGGCGATGGCGGCAAGCCCGGCCAAAAGGGTGCGGCGGGTCCACGCGAATGACAGCAGTGCAGGCACGAAGGTATCTCCTGTGAGAAGCCCGCCGCTCACCATGAGACGACCGGTGCGCAAAGTCTAGAAATCGGCCGCGCACCGGAAAAGACAATCGCTTGTCGCGATGACAACCTGTGTTTGTCTGGGGATCACCCGGTGGCGCCGCCCGGCAGAATGCCCCGCATGAAGGACCACCAGCTCAAGGCCTGGCTGCGGCTGGCCGACACCGGCAGCATCCGCGCCGCCGCGCGCAGCCTGCACCTGAGCCAGGCGGCAGTGACCAAGGCGATCCGCGAACTCGAGGCCGAGGTCGACGCCCAACTGGTGCTGCGCAGCTCGCGCGGCATCGAGTTCACCGAGTGCGGCCGCCAGCTCACCGTGCGCGCGCGGCTGGCGCACCAGCAGCTCGAACTCGCGCGCCAGGACATCCGCATCCTGCAAGGCAGCCAGCACGGCCGCGTGGCCATCGCAGTCACGCCGATGGTGTTCCTGGGCGTGCTGCCCGAGGTGGTGCGCGCCTTTCGCAAGGCCATGCCGCATGCGCAGCTCAAGCTCTTCGACGGCCTGATCCCCCAGGTGCTGCCGCTGCTGCGCGAAGGCACGATCGACTTCGCGGTGGCCGGCCCGGTGGCCGCGGCGCTCGATGCCGACTTCGCGTTCGAACGGCTCGACATGATCGAGATGGCGGTGCTCTGCCGGCGCGGCCATCCGCTGAACCGCGCCACCCGCTGGGAGGAAGTGGCGGGCGCCGAATGGCTGATGCACCTGGCGCCGGGCAGCCAGCACACCTTCCTGCTCGAACAGTACGCCGCGCAGGGCCTGCCGCTGCCGGAGCACCGCATCGAGGTGGCCTCGTTCGGCGTGAGCTGGGGCCTGCTCACGCGCAGCGACGCGCTGATGGTCGGGCCGGCCGGCATGCTCACCATGCCGCCGTATGCCGACCTGGTGGAGCGCGTGCCGCTCGCGATGCCGGTGCCGCCGCTGGAGCTGGGCATCGTCTCGCCGCGCGGCAAGCCGCTGTCGCTGGCGGCGCTGCGGCTGGCCGAGCTGTTTCGCAAGTACCTGGCGCGGCCCGCCTGAGTTGATGTCATCGTTTTCGCGATGGCCGCGTGTATATTGCGCCGGCGTTCGCGGGGCCGTTCCCGCGCGCGCAGACCCAAGGGAAGCCGTCATCGCAGCCACCATCGAAGCCGCGAGACAGACCAAATTTCAGGATGCCCCGCCCATGACCCCCTTGCGCATGCTGCCGCTGCTGAGTGCCCTTCTCCTGCCGGGCCTCGCGCTGGCGCAGTCCTTCGAGCCGAAGAACATCTGGGTCAACCCCGGCTTCTACTCGGCCCACTTCGACAGCGGCAAGGGCCTGGAAAACGCCAACCCGGGCCTGGGCTTCGAGTACCCGCTGAACGACACCTACCGCGTCACGGCCGGCACCTTCCACAACAGCAACCGGCGCCAGTCGCACTACGTCGGCCTGTACATCCTGCCCTTCGAGTTCTACGGCGTGAAGTTCGGCGCGGTGGTGGGTGGCTTCGACGGCTACCCCGACTACCGCAACGGCAACTGGTTTCCCGCCATCATTCCGACGGCCGCCATCGAGGGCAAGAACTGGGGCCTGAACATCGCCTACGTGCCGACGATCAAGAACCGCCTCTACGGCGCGATCAGCTTCCAGCTGAAGTACCGTTTCGGCACGCACGAATAACGACAACAAAAAAAGCCAGGGCCGCGTGAGCGACCCTGGCCTTGTTCGGGCAGGCCCCGCAGGGCCGCAAGCTCAGTGCCGGAAGTGGCGCACGCCCGAGAACACCATCACCACGCCGCGCTCGTCGGCCGCGTCGATCACTTCCTGGTCGCGCATCGAGCCGCCCGGCTGGATGACGCAGCCCGCGCCCGCGTCCACCACCACATCGAGGCCGTCGCGGAACGGGAAGAAGGCGTCGCTGGCCACCGCCGTGTCCTTGAGCGACAGGCCCGCATGCTCGGCCTTGATGCTGGCGATACGCGCGGAGTCGAGGCGGCTCATCTGGCCCGCGCCCACGCCCATGGTCATGCCGTCGGCGCAGAACACGATCGCGTTGCTCTTGACGTACTTCGCGACCTTCCAGGCGAACAGCAGGTCTTGCAGCTGCTGCGGCGTGGGCTGCTTCTTGCTGACCACCTTGAGGTCGGCCAGCGCCAGCTCGTGGTTGTCGGCGGTCTGGATCAGGAGGCCCGAACCGACGCGCTTGACGTCCATCGCGTTGCGGCCGTTGTCCCAATCCGTGCTGCCGCCCTTCGGCAGCGCGATCTCAAGCACGCGCACGTTGAGCTTGGCCTTGGTGGCCTGGAACACTTCCAGCGCCTCGGGCGTGTAGCCCGGTGCCATCAGCACTTCGACGAACTGCTTGTTGACGGCCTGCGCGGTGGCCAGGTCGACCGGGCGGTTGAAGGCGATGATGCCGCCGAAGGCCGAGGTCGGGTCGGTCTTGAAGGCCTTGCTGTAGGCCTCGAGCGCATCGGCACCCACGGCCACGCCGCAGGGGTTGGCGTGCTTCACGATCACGCAGGCGGGCTCGTCGAAGCTCTTCACACATTCCCACGCCGCATCGGCGTCGGCGATGTTGTTGTAGCTCAGTTCCTTGCCCTGCAACTGCTTGGCCGACACGAGCGAACCGGGCGCCGGGTACAGGTCGCGGTAGAACGCGGCCTGCTGGTGCGGGTTCTCGCCGTAGCGCAGGTCTTGCACTTTCACGAAGCGGCCGTTGCTCTGCGCGGGGAACAGCGAGCGCGTGGGCGCGGGCTGGCCGATGCTGGCGTCGAAGTCGATGGCCGAGAGGTAGTCGCTGATCGCGCCGTCGTAGTCGGCGATGCGGTTGAACGCGGCCACCGAGAACGCGAACTTGGTCTTGTCGCTGAGCTTGCCGTCGGCCTGGAGCTCGGCCAGCGCCACGGCGTACTGCGAGGCGTCGGTGAGCACGCCCACGTCCTTCCAGTTCTTGGCGGCGCTGCGCACCATGGCCGGGCCGCCGATGTCGATGTTCTCGATGGCGTCCTCGAGCGTGCAGCCGGGCTTGGCCACGGTGGCTTCGAACGGGTACAGGTTGACCACCAGCAGGTCGATGGTGTCGATGCCGTGCTCCTTGATGGCGGCGACGTGCGCGGGCAGGTCGCGGCGCGCCAGCAGGCCGCCGTGGATCTTCGGGTGCAGCGTCTTCACGCGGCCGTCGAGCATTTCGGGAAAGCCGGTGTGGTCGGCGACCTCGGTCACCGGCAGGCCGGCGTCGGCCAAGAGCTTGGCGGTGCCGCCGGTGGACAGCAGCTTGACGCCCAGGCCATGCAGGGCCTGCGCGAATTCAAGGATGCCGGTCTTGTCGGAAACGGAAAGGAGTGCGGTCTGAGCCATGGGATATGCCGTGGAGTTATTTCAAAAGTTTGTGCTCGACCAATTTCTTGCGGAGCGTGTTGCGGTTCAGGCCCAGCCATTGGGCGGCCCGGGACTGGTTGCCTTCGGCGCGCGTCATGACGACGTCGAGCAGGGGTTTCTCGACCACGCGCACGAGCATCTCGTACATGCCGTCGGGTTCGGTGCCCCGCAGATCGCGAAAGTAGCT
The DNA here is from genome assembly GCF_058788795.1 of Variovorax sp. FW301-JW7. Classification (NCBI taxonomy): domain Bacteria; kingdom Pseudomonadati; phylum Pseudomonadota; class Betaproteobacteria; order Burkholderiales; family Comamonadaceae; genus Variovorax; species Variovorax sp. FW301-JW7. The sequence continues at coordinate 235,103 of NZ_JBYTBC010000005.1, read as the reverse complement.
GTCCAGACTGCTGCGAACGCAGTCCTCGATGTGTTTCTTGCTCATTGCTTGCTTCTTCTCTTTTTGTCTTCGCTCAATCGACGGCGCAGGCCGTCTCCTCTTCTCCCGCCGGCTCCTCGTCTGCCGTCGGGGCGGGCATGCGGTCCATGCGGTCCGCAAGCCCCTGGAAATAGTCGTCGACCGCGCGCAGCTGGCCGGCGCAGTCTTCGATGGCGTTCATCCGCGCGCGGAACGCCTCGCCGTCGGGCAGCGCGCGCACATACCAGCCGATGTGCTTGCGCGCCGTGCGCACGCCGCTGAACTCGCCGTACAGCGCGTAGTGCTCCACCAGGTGATCGAGCAGCAGCCGGCGCACCTCCGCCACCAGCGGCGGCGCCAGGTGGGTGCCGGTGTCCAGGAAATGCGTGATCTCCCGGAAGATCCACGGCCGGCCCTGCGCGGCGCGGCCGATCATCACGGCGTCGGCGCCCGTGGCCGCGAGCACGTCGCGCGCCTTCTCGGGCGAGCGGATGTCGCCGTTGGCCACCACCGGCACGCGCACCGCGGCCTTCACGGCGGCGATGGTGTCGTACTCGGCGTGGCCCTTGTAGCCCTGCTCGCGCGTGCGCCCGTGCACGGTGAGCATCTGCACGCCGGCCGATTCGAAGTCGCGCGCGAGCTTCACCGCGTTGCGGTGGTCTTCGCTCCAGCCGGTGCGCATCTTGAGCGTGACCGGCACGTTGAAGGGTTGCGCCGCATCGACCACGGCCTGCACGATTTCCAGGGCCAGCGGCTCGTCGCGCATCAGCGCCGAGCCGGCCCACTTGTTGCAGACCTTCTTGGCCGGGCAGCCCATGTTGATGTCGATGATCTGCGCGCCGCGCTCGATGTTGTAGACCGCGGCCTCGGCCATCATGGCCGCGTCGGTGCCGGCAATCTGCACCGCAATGGGGCCCGGCTCGCCGTCGTGGTTGGCGCGCCGCGAGGTCTTCAGCGTGTTCCAGAGTTCCTTGCGCGAGGTGACCATCTCGCTGACCGCATAGCCCGCGCCGAGTTCGCGGCACAGCATGCGGAAAGGCCGGTCCGTCACGCCGGCCATGGGCGCGACGAACAGCCGGTTTTCCAGCGTGTGGGTGCCGATCTGCAAGGTCATGGGAAGGGGTGCTGTGCGGGTCGGCTGCTGAAAAATGAGGCACGATTGTAGCCACGTGGCATTTCAGCGACTGAAACGATTGACGCCTTTTTGCGCTTGCGACACAGGCGTAAACACCAGTATTTCGCGGGGCCTTCTCCGACGCGGTCGCGACGTGAGCGCTGCCTATACTTCGCCGACCTTATGCAAGCCTGGCTCGACGCACTCCTGGCGCTCCTTGCGCTCCCCCAGTACGGACTTTCGACGCTGTTCATCGCGGCCTTCGTGTCCGCCACGCTGCTGCCGGTGGGCTCCGAACCGATCCTGTTCGGCCTGCTGAAACTCAACCCCGAGATGTTCTGGCAGGCCATCGCCGTGGCCACCGTGGGCAACACGCTGGGCGGCGCGGTCGACTGGTGGATGGGCTACGGCGCGCACAAGGTGGCCGACAAGTACTCACACTCGAAACACCACCTGCGCGTGCTCGGCTGGCTCGAGCGGCTGGGCCCGAAGGCCTGCCTGCTGAGCTGGCTGCCGATCGTGGGCGACCCGCTGTGCGCGGTCGCCGGCTGGCTCAAGCTGCCGTTCTGGCCCTGCGTGGGCTACATGGCGATCGGCAAGTTCCTGCGCTATGTGACGATGACCTACGCGCTTCTATACGTCTTTCCGTCATGAAGCGCGCGGTCGAAAAAACTCAGCTCAGCAGTTCGTAGGGGCCGCCGCGTTCCAGCGCGCGCTGGTAGGCCGGACGCGCATGGATGCGCTCCAGGTAGGCCATGAGCTTCGGCCGCTTCGCATCGAGGCCGCCGCGCGCCCGCGAGGCTTCGACCACGAAGCTCATCTGGATGTCGGCGCCCGTGAATTCATTGCCCGCGAACCACTCGCTGCGGCCGAGCTCGGCCTCCATGAAATTCAGATGGCCCGCGATGTTCGGATGAATGAAGGCCGACTTCGCCTTCGCCGCGATGGCCTTGGCGATCGGCTTCGCGAAGAAGGGCATCTTGCTCGTCTCGATCCGGTCGAACACCAGCTTGAGCAGCAGCGGCGACATCGCCGTGCCTTCGGCGAAGTGCAGCCAGTAGCGGTAGCGCAAGGCCTCGGGCGAGCCCGGCGCGGGCGCGAGCCGGCCCTGGCCGTAGCGCTCGATGAGCGACTCGATGATCGCGCCCGATTCCGCCAGCGTCGCGCCGTCGTCGGTCGTCACCACGGGCGACTTGCCCAGCGGATGCACGGCCTTCAGCGAAGCGGGCGCCAACATGGTCTTGGGGTCGCGCTGGTAATGGACGATCTCGTAAGGCAGCTCGAGTTCTTCGAGCAGCCAGAGCACACGTTGCGAGCGCGAGTTGTTCAGGTGATGGACAGTGAGCATGGCAAATGAAAGCCTTCCGGCGGAGGATGCAGCGGGCGCGCAGTCTAACCACAACGCACGCGGGTTCCGGGCGCCCGCTGCGACAGCGTCACCGCCTACGGCAAACCGTGAACCTGCTTCCTACACTGGCCGCAATGCTCCACCACTTCACGCGGCGCCGCCGCACCTCGCTCATCGGACTCTGGCTCGGCCTCGCGGCCTGCCATGCCTGGGCACTGACCCCTGAGGAGGTGTTCCGCAAGGTCTCGCCTGCCGTCTGGACCGTGAAGGGCGAACGCGGCAACAACCAGACCGCCATCGGCAGCGCGGTGGCCGTGACCTCCGGTGCGCTGGCCACGGCCTGCCACGTGGTCGATGGCGCGGTCGCCGTCACCGTGGAGCAAGGCCCGACCACGCTGCGCATCGCCCGCATCGTGCGCGACCCCGATCCGTCGCGCGACCTGTGCGTGCTCACGAGCGAAACGCCGCTGCAGCTGCCCGCCGTGCAGATCGTGCCCGCCGCCGAGTTGCGCGTCGGCCAGCGCGTGTTCGCCGTCGGCAGCCCGCACGGCCTCGAACGCACGCTGAGCGAAGGCCTGATCTCGGCGCTGCGTCCGCGCGCGCCCGGGCAACTGCCGATCGTGCAGACCTCGGCGCCCGTGTCTTCAGGCTCCAGTGGCGGCGGGTTGTTCGACACCGAGGGCCGGCTGGTCGGCGTGACCGACAGCATCGCGCCCGGCGGCGCGAACCTCGGCTTCGCCTACCCGGCGCAATGGGTGATGGAACTGCCGCAGCGCATGACCACGGAGCTGGCGACATGGCGCGATCTGCTGAAAAGCACCGGCGTGGTGTTCGGCCCCAACGGGGAGCCTGCGCCTTCCGGCCATGCCGAGCTGTCGGACCTGCAGGCCCTGCCCTCCATCGGCGCCGACCCGACCCCGGTGCGCAACGCCTACCGCCAGTTCCTGCTGCAGGCCCGGCCCCGCATCTTCCTGATCACGAGCGACCAGAAGTTCGGCACCGCAACCAGCTCGGCCGCGCTGACCGAGCATCTGAAAGGCTGCACCGAACGCAAGGTGACGTGTGCGGCCTATGCGGTGGACGACACGGTGGTGTGGGGCAAGCAGCAGGCCGCGAAGTAGCCGGGGCTTACTTGACGCCGGCCTTGCGGAGCTCTTCCGCCGTGATACGGACGGGCTTCTGGCCCCGCTGAACCACGATGGCGGTGTTGGTACGCACCGCGGCCTCGCGCGCGGCCCGCGCGGCGCGCCGGATCGCGACCAGCGAAGCGGCCAGATCCTTGTCCTTGGCTTGCATGAGTTGTTCACGGGTCATGGTGCTTCTCCCCATTCGATGAGATCCGGCTCTTCGCCGGCGTTGTCGTACAGCGCCCACGCGTCCACTGCGACGCGATAGCGGTCGTCGAAATTCCGGCGCCCCGCCTCGAATCGGCGGCGAATCACATCTTCGGGAATGTGATGCCCGCCCTGCCGGACACGCTCGGCGACGCGCGCCACTGCAAATTCTGCCGTCGGAAGGGCCAGAAAGAAAAGGCTCACGTGGTAGCCCGACTTTCTCCACGCATCAATGTGGCGCAGATAGCCCAGTCCCGACAGGGTCGTCTCGAAAGCAAAGCTCTCTCGGCGACGGGCGCACTCCGCGATTTCCACCAGCATCAATCGCCCGGCCTTGATGGCTTCGGCCTCCGGAGCGAAGGGCGACAGCCCGGCTGCGATCAGGTCGGCATTGATGAATCGCGCGATTTGCGCTTCCTGTGGAAGAAAGGCGCGGGCGAAAGTGGTCTTGCCCGCACCGTTCGGTCCCGCAATGATGACGATCTTGGGATGGCTCATCAAGGCAGGAGATGCGCACTCAGGAACTGAACAGGAAGTTCATCACGTCGCCATCCTTGACGACGTATTCCTTGCCTTCCGACCGCATCTTCCCCGCGTCCTTCGCGCCCTGCTCGCCCTTGAAGGCGATGTAGTCGTCGAACGCGATGGTCTGGGCGCGGATGTAGCCCTTTTCGAAGTCGCCGTGGATCACGCCAGCGGCCTGCGGGCCGGTGTCGCCGATGTGGATGGTCCAGGCGCGCACTTCCTTCACGCCGGCGGTGAAGTAGGTCTGCAGGCCCAGCAGCTTGAAAGCCGCGCGGATCAGGCGGTTCAGGCCCGGTTCTTCCTGGCCGATTTCGGCGAGGAACATCTTCTTGTCTTCGTCGTCCATCTCGGCCAGGTCGGCTTCGATCTTGGCGCAGATGGCGACCACGGGCGCGCCCTGCTTGGCGGCGTACTCGCGCAGGCGATCGAGGTACGGGTTGTTTTCAAAACCGTCTTCCGCCACGTTGCCGACGAACATCGCGGGCTTGGCCGTGATGAGCGTGAACGACTTGACCAGCGGCTGCTCTTCCTTCGTGAACTCCAGTGCGCGCACCGGCGTGTTCTCGTTCAGCGCGGCCTGGCAGCGTTCGAGCAAACCGACGAGCTTCTGCGCGTCCTTGTCGCCCGAGCGGGCGACCTTGGTGTGGCGGTGCAGCGCCTTCTCGACCGTGGCCAGGTCGGCCAGGCACAGCTCGGTCTGGATCACTTCGATGTCGGAGATCGGGTCGACCTTGCCGGCCACGTGGATCACGTTCTCGTCGTCGAAGCAGCGCACCACGTTGACGGTGGCGTCGGTCTCGCGGATGTGCGCCAGGAACTTGTTGCCCAGGCCTTCACCGGTGCTGGCACCGGCCACCAGGCCGGCGATGTCGACGAACTCGACGATGGCGGGCACCACGCGCTCGGGCTTGACGATCTCGCTCAGCTGGTCGAGCCGCGGATCGGGCACTTCCACCACGCCCACATTGGGCTCGATGGTGCAGAACGGATAGTTTTCCGCTGCGATGCCGGCCTTGGTCAACGCATTGAAAAGGGTGGATTTACCGACGTTGGGCAGGCCGACGATGCCGCATTGCAAACTCATGGGAGGTCCTCTTGGGTAACCCCCGATTTTAGGCTGACCGGGTTCTCCCCCGGGCTGGGCCCACTTCCGGCCACTGCCGCGCACCTTTTCCCAGACGTTCAGCGGCGCACGAAGACCCTCTGGCAGCGGCTTTCCGGCCCCAAAAGCTCAGGGTTAGACCCGACTAGCAAACGTTTGCGCAAACGTTTCCCTCGATTAACATCGGAGCCCCCGGCACAGACCGGCGTTCCGCTCTGACCCCTCATTTCAGGAGACATCCACCATGAAGTTCACCCGCCGTACCCTGCAAAGCGCTGCCGCACTGACCTTGCTGGGCGCCATCGCCGGAACGCCCGCCTTCGCGCAGGACAAGCCGAAGGTCGCGCTGGTCATGAAGTCGCTGGCCAACGAGTTCTTCCGCACCATGGAAGACGGCGCCAAGGCGCACCAGAAGGCCAACGCCGCGCAATACACGCTGGTGGCCAACGGCATCAAGGACGAAACCGACACCGCCGCCCAGATCAAGATGGTCGAGCAGATGGTGGCGCAGAAGATCAACGCGCTGGTCATCGCGCCGGCCGATTCGAAGGCGCTGGTGCCGGTGATCAAGGCGGCCATCGACAAGGGCATCCTGGTCGTGAACATCGACAACCAACTCGACGGCGCTGCACTGAAAGAGAAGGGCATCCAGGTGCCCTTCGTCGGCCCCGACAACCGCGCCGGCGCCAAGCTGGTGGGCGATGCGCTGGCCAAGGAGCTGAAGTCGGGCGACAAGGTCGGCATCATCGAAGGCGTGTCGACGACCTTCAATGCGCAGCAGCGCACGCTGGGCTACCAGGACGCCATGAAGGCCGGCGGCATGACCGTGGTCGGCGTGCAGTCGGGCCAGTGGGAAATCGACAAGGGCAACACCGTGGCCGCCGGCATGATGCGCGAGCACCCCGACCTGAAGGCCCTGCTGGCCGGCAACGACAGCATGGCGCTGGGTGCCGTGGCCGCCGTCAAGGCGGCAGGCAAGACCGGCAAGGTGCTGGTGGTGGGCTACGACAACATCGGCGCCATCAAGCCGATGCTGAAGGACGGCCGCGTGCTCGCCACCGCCGACCAGTTCGCCGCCAAGCAGGCCGTGTTCGGCATCGAGACCGCGCTGAAGGCCATCGCCGACAAGCAGAAGCAATCGGAAATGCCGGCTGAAGTGAAGACCGACGTGGTGCTCGTCACCAAGTCGTCCAAGTAAGCCCAAGCCCTCCGTTTCCCTCAACAAGAAGAAGACTCCGTTTTGACTGCCGCCACCGACGCCGCCATGAATCCGCCCTTACCCACCGCCGTGCTCGCCCTGAGCACGGTCGGCAAGGACTACGCGGCGCCGGTGCTCGACGGCGTTTCTCTCGAGCTGCGCGCCGGTGAAGTGCTCGCGCTCACGGGCGAGAACGGCGCAGGCAAGAGCACGCTGTCGAAGATCGTCTGCGGGCTCGTGCAGCCCACGCGCGGCGGCATGCTGCTCGACGGCCAGCCCTTCGCGCCGGCCTCGCGCCGCGATGCCGAGCGCCTGGGCGTGCGCATGGTCATGCAGGAACTCGGCCTCGTCACGACGCTGTCGGTGGCCGAGAACCTGCTGCTCGACCGCCTGCCGCACAAGAGCGGCTGGATCCGCCGCGCCACGCTGCACGAGCTGGCCGAGCGCCAGCTCGCCAAGATCGGTCTGGACGGCATCGACCCGGCCACGCCGGTGGCGCGGCTGGGCATCGGCCAGCAGCAGATGGTGGAAATTGCGCGCAACCTGCAGGACGACACGCGCGTGCTGGTGCTCGACGAGCCCACCGCCATGCTCACGCCGCGCGAAACCGCGCACCTGTTCGAGCAGATCGAGCTGCTGAAGCTGCGCGGCGTGGCGATCGTCTACGTGTCGCACCGCCTCGAAGAATTGCAGCGCATCGCCGACCGCGTGGCGGTGCTGCGCGACGGCAAGCTGGTCGACGTGCGCGCCATGGCCGGCGTGCGCGAATCCGAACTGGTGCAGCGCATGGTCGGGCGCGCGGTGCACGAGCACGAAGGCCGCGCGCGTCGCGTGGCGGGCCCGGTGCTGCTGAGCGCGCGCGGCATCGGCCGGGCGCAGGTGGTGCGCGACGTCGATCTCGAACTGCGCGCGGGCGAAGTCATGGGCCTGGCCGGCCTGGTCGGCTCGGGCCGCACCGAGCTCGTGCGGCTGCTGTTCGGCGCCGACCGCGCCGACCGCGGCGAGGTCGTGCTGCACGACGGCACGCCCGCCGCGCAGCCCGTGCGGCATGCGCGCAAGGGCTGGCGCTCGCCGATGCAGGCCATTCGCGCGGGCATCGGCCTCGTCACCGAAGACCGCAAGTCGCAGGGCCTGCTGCTGTCGCAGCCGATCCGCGTCAACGCCACGCTGAGCGACCTCGGCGCGATCTCGCACGCCGGCTGGCTGCGCCGCACCAAGGAGCGGCAGATCGCGCGCCGGCTGGTGGAACTGCTGCGCATCCGCTCGCGCAGCATCGAACAACCCGTGTCGACACTCAGCGGCGGCAACCAGCAGAAGGTGGTGTTCGCGCGCTGGCTGCACCGCGAATGCAAGGTGCTGCTGCTGGACGAACCCACGCGCGGCGTGGACGTGGGCGCGCGCGCCGACCTGTACGCCGAGCTCGACCGCATGACCGACGCCGGCAAGGCGCTCCTGATGGTGTCCAGCGACCTGCGCGAGCTGATGGCCATGTGCGACCGCATCGGCGTGATGAGCGCCGGCCGGCTGGTCGCGGTGTTCGAGCGCGGCGAGTGGAGCGAACAGTCGCTGCTCGCCGCCGCCTTCAGCGATGCCACGGGCCGCGTGCCCGGCTCCCCGGCGGATTCCACCGCCCCTGCCCCGACTTCTGCCGACGCATGACGACCATGAACGCCGCCTCCCCTTCTTCTTCCGCTGCCACCAGCAAGCCGCCGTCCGCGCTCAAGGGCCAGCTCGGCACCTACCTGGGCCTGACGGTCGTGCTGCTGGGCATGATCGCGCTCTTCGGCTCGATGAGCGAATACTTCCTCACGCGCGAGACCTTCATCTCCATCGCCAACGAGATCCCGGCGCTGGCCGTGATGGCGGTGGGCATGACCTTCGTGCTGATCATCGCGGGCATCGACCTGTCGGTGGGCTCGGTGCTCGCACTGAGCGCGGCCGTCACGGCCGCCGCCATCCTCGAATGGAAGCTCTCGGTGCCGCTGGCCGCCCTGCTGGGCCTGGCCACCGGCCTCATCTGCGGCACGGTGACGGGCGCGGTGTCGGTCGCCTGGCGGCTGCCCAGCTTCATCGTCTCGCTGGGCATGCTCGAAGCCGTGCGCGGCGGCGCCTACCTGGTCACCGACTCGCGCACGCAGTACGTGGGCGACGCCATCTCGGGCCTGGCCGCGCCGTGGATCGGCGGCATCTCGGCCGCCTTCGTGCTCGCCGTGGTGCTGGTGGCCGTAGGGCAGCTGGTGCTCACGCGCTCCGTGTTCGGCCGCCACGTGGTGGGCATCGGCACGAATGAAGAAGCCATGCGCCTGGCGGGCATCGACCCGCGGCCGATCCGCATCATCGTGTTCGCCGTGACTGGCCTCTTGGCCGGGCTCGCGGGCCTGATGCAGTCGGCCCGCCTCGAAGCGGCCGACCCGAACGCCGGCGTGGGCATCGAGCTGCAGGTGATCGCGGCCGTGGTCATCGGCGGCACCAGCCTCATGGGCGGGCGCGGCTCGGTGGTCAACACCTTCTTCGGCGTGCTGATCATCGCGGTGCTCGAGGCCGGCCTGGCGCAGGTGGGCGCGAGCGAGCCGAGCAAGCGCATCATCACGGGCGCGGTGATCGTGGTGGCCGTCATCATCGACACCCTGCGCCAGCGCCGGGCCGATCGTCGACTGGCCTGAGCTTCCACAGGAACAAAGACAACCATGGCCACCATCAAGGACGTCGCCCTCCAGGCGGGCGTTTCCGTCACCACCGTGTCGCACGTCGTCAACGACACGCGCCACGTGAGCGCCAAGGTGCGCGAGCGCGTCGAGCTGGCGATCCGCGAGCTGGGCTACGTGCCCAACGCGATGGCGCGCAGCCTCAAGAGCAACACCACCTCGACGCTGGGCATGCTCATTCCCAACAGCTCGAACCCCTACTTCGCCGAGATCGTGCGCATCGTGGAAGACCGCTGCTTCGGCGCCGGCTACACGCTGGTGCTGTGCAACACCGACGACGAGCCCCGGCGCCAGAGCGTGTACCTGCAGGTGCTGGCCGAGCGCCGCATCGACGGGCTCATCGTGGTGTCGACCGGCGCCGACGAGGACGACTCGCTCGCCACCCAGCTGCGCGGCCTGCGCATTCCCACCGTGCTGGTCGACCGCGAGATCGCCGACCCCGCCTGCGACCTGGTGGAAACCGCCCACATGCAGGGCGGCCTGCTCGCGGTGCGGCACCTGCTGTCGCTGGGCCACAAGCGCATCGCCTGCATCGGCGGGCCGCTGGGCGTGACCTCGAGCGAGCAGCGCATCGAAGGCTGGCGCATGGCGCTCGCGGAAACCGGCTCGGCGCCGAACGCCGACGCGCTGCTGTGGCGCGGCGGCTTCACCAGCCAGGGCGGCTACGAGGCGATGCACGCCATCCTGCGCACCGAGCAGAAGCCCTCGGCCGTGTTCGTGTGCAACGACCTGATGGCCATCGGCGCGCTGCGCGCCGCGCATGAAAGCGGCGTGCGCGTGCCCGACGAACTGTCCATCGTGGGTTTCGACGACATCGAACTGTCGGCCTACACCAGCCCGCCGCTCACCACCGTGGCCCAGCCCAAGGAGCGCATCGGCGCGCTGGCGGTCGACATGCTGCTGGAGCGCATGGGCGGCAAGCGCCGCGACGCGCGCAAGGTCGTGCTGCAGCCCGAGCTGCGCGTGCGCGCCTCGACCGCGCGCCACGCGGGCTTTCGCGAAACCGGCGTGACGCCCACTCCTTCCACCATCGCCACACCTTCCAAGTCCCGCACCTCGTGAGCCTTCAGCCTCTTTCTTCCTCCACGCCGTCTTCGCCACCGCGCATCGTGGTGCTCGGCAGCCTGAACATGGACATCGTGCTGCGCGTGCCGCACGCGCCGGCCGCGGGCGAAACCCTGCTGGGCCGCTCGATCGACGCCATCCCCGGCGGCAAGGGCGCCAACCAGGCGGTGAGCTGCGCACGCCAAGGCGCGCAGGTGCAGATGATCGGCTGCCTGGGCGACGACGCGCATGGCGCGGCCCTGCGCGAGGCGCTCGCGCGCGACGGCATCGACACCGCCGCGCTGCGCACCGTGGCGGGCGAGCCGACCGGCACGGCGCTGATCCTCGTGGAAGACAGCGGCCAGAACCGCATCGTGATGGTTCCCGGCGCCAACGCGCGCGTCGCCATCGACGAGGCCTCGCTGACGCAGCAGGTGCAGGGCGCGGCCTTCCTCGTCGCGCAGTTCGAAACCCCGATGGACCAGGTGGCACGCGCCATCAACGCCGCGCACGACGCGGGCTGCGCGGTGATGCTCAACCCCTCGCCGGTGCAAGCCATCGCCGAGGCGCTCTGGCCCCGCATCGACACGCTGGTGGTCAACGAGATCGAGGCGCAGACCCTGTCGGGCCAGAACGTCGACAGCCCCGAAGAAGCAGCGCAGGCCGGCCAGGCGCTGCGCGCGCGCGGCATCGCCCGCGTGGTCGTGACGCTGGGTTCGCGCGGCGCCGTGGCGGTCGACGCCGACGGCGCGCGCCACCATCCCGCGCCGAAAGTGCAGGCGGTCGACACCACCGCCGCCGGCGACACCTTCCTGGGCGCGCTCGCCGTGGCGCTGGGCGAAGGCCAATCCTTCGACGAGGCCGTGCGCCTGGGCATCCGCGCCGCGGCGCTGTGCATCCAGCAGCCCGGTGCCCAACCCTCCATTCCGCTGCGCGACGCCGTGCTGCGCAGCCCCCTGCCCCCCGACTGGATCACGCTGTGAAACGCTCTCCCCTGCTGCACGCCGAACTCTCCCACGTGATCGCCTCGATGGGCCACGGCGACATGCTGGTGATCGGCGACGCCGGCCTGCCCATTCCCGACGGCCCGCGCCGCATCGACCTGGCCGTGGCGCGCGGCGTGCCGGGGATCAGCGATGTGCTGAAGGCGGTGCTGTCCGAGATGCAGGTCGAAGCCATCGTGGTGGCCGACGAAGCGCTGCAAGGCGATGCAAAGGCGCTGCCGGGCTGGTACCCGCAGTCGCTGGGCATCGCACCGCAGACGGTGTCGCACGAGGAGTTCAAGCGCCGCAGCGCGAAAGCCCGCGCCATCGTGCGCACGGGCGAATGCACGCCCTACGCGAACATCATCCTGATCGCCGGCGTGAGCTTCTGAGGCTCAGTTGGACGCGCGCTGGCGCACCAGCGGCCCGATCTGCTCGATGCGGTTGGTCCACAGGCCGCCCCGGTAGTCGGTCGGCAATGCCGCCAGCGCCTCGGCGCTGTCGATGCCCCCGTTGAAGTCGCCGCCCGTGTAGGGGCCGACCACGATCAGCTGCGTGCCCACGCCTTCCAGCCGCTGCTGCAGCCGGTGCGGCCAGCCCCAGAGCCAGGGCGCGACATTGGCGGGCACCAGCATCAGCCCGCCCCGGCACGCCTCGGGCACATGGCCCGCCCAGCCGAGCGCCTCGTAGCGCAGCAGGCATTGCACCAGCGCCCCGCGCGGCGCCACGCGCACGGCCGGCAGTGCCTGCTTCAACGCGACGACGGGCTCGTCGCTGCCGTAGACCGCGAGCCGCGCCAGCGCCGCCGCATCGAGCGGCGCGAGGTGGCGCGCGAGCAGCCGTCCTTCGGCCGCATCGCGGCTTTTCATGTGGATCAGGAAACGCTGCGACGGAAAGGCGGCCAGCACCTGCGCCAGGCTGGGCATCAGCCCGACGCCCTGGCCACGCAGCGGGTAGGTCTTGCCGCCATCGGCCGTGTAGCCGTGGCCCACGTCCAGCGCCTGCAGCGCGGCCAGCGTGTGTTCGCGCACCACGCCGCGGCCGTCGGTGCGGCACTCGAGCGTCCAGTCGTGGAACACCGCGAACTGGCCGTCGCGCGTGGGATGCACGTCGAACTCCACCCGGTCGGCGCCGGCCTCGAAGGCGGCGCGCATCGACGGCAGCGTGTTCTCGATCAGGCCGTGCGTCGGCGCGTGGATGCGCTGCGCGGTGCAGGTGTCGTTGCGCAGGTCGTGCGTGTCGAAGGTCTGGTGCACGCCGCGGTGCGCGAGCAGCGAAGGCGCGGTCTGCGGCGGCGCGACCCAGCGCGACTGGTTGCCGGCGTAGAGCAGCGCCGCGACGGCCAGCAACACGGCCACGAAGGCACGCCGCATGCCCCGCCCCTCACTCGAAGCGGTAGTTCGCGCCCACCACCTGCCCCACCTTCAGCATGTGCTCCACGCCCTGCACCACGATGCAGTTCATGCCGAAGGTGATGCCGCCGTCCACGCGCGCGTCGGCGCGGTAGGTGCGCAGCATGTCGCCGACCTCGGGGCTGCTGAGCGCGGTGGCCGGGTCGATGTCGGGAATGGGGCAGCGCGTGCAGGGCTTGACCGGGCGCAGCTCGGCCTCGCCTTCGCCGGTGGTGACGTGCAGCGCGTCGACCCGGTCTTCGTCGTGCGACTCGATGCCGGCCAGCACGATGTTCGGGCGGAAGCGCTCGATGCCGACCGGGCCGTGGCCCGCCGCCGCCAGGCGCTCGTTGAGTTCGGCGATCGAGCCTTCGCTGGCCACCAGCAGCGGGAAGCCGTCGGCGAACTGGTTCAGCGCCTCGACGCCGTCGGTCCACTTCAGGCTCGACAGGCGCTGGTGCTCGGGGTCGAAGCGCACCAGGCGCAGCGTCTGCGGCTTGCCGGGCTCGGAAAGAAAGTCGCTGAACCACTGGGCCGCGATGTCGCCCATGTCGTAGGCCGCCACCTCGTCCTTCCACACGCGCACGCGCACCGGCTGCTCGACGCGGTCGAAGGCCAGGTGCAGCGCCAGCATGCCGGGCGCGCGCAGCACGACCTCGGTGTGCTTCATCTGCGGCTGGATGAGCGCCATGCGCGGCAGCTGCCGCTGGGTGACGAACTCGCCCTGCGCATCGACCACCATCCAGGCGCGGTCGAACTCCAGGCCGGTTTCGGTGAGCAGCATCTCGTCGAGCTCGACGCCGGCGCACGACTTGACGGGGTACACGAACAGGCGGGCGATGGTGGCCTGGAGATCGAAAGCGGACGGCTGCGACACGGTGGGGGTTCCTTTGAAATCGCTGGGCATTCTCCCGCATGAACGGGTATCGGCGCCCGTGCGCGAGGCAACTCCTACAATCATCCGATGGCCCTTTCCCCCGAAGTTTGTATCCGCGGCGCCGGCATCGTCGGCCGCACGCTGGCGCTGCTGCTGGCGCGCGAACGCGTGCGTGTCGCGCTGGTGGTGCCGCCGGCCCCGCCGGGCAAGGAAGACATCCGGGCGTACGCGCTCAACGTGGCGTCCCGCACCCTGCTCGAATCGCTGCGCGCCTGGCCCGACACCGCCCATGCCACGCCGGTGCACGAGATGCAGGTGCATGGCGACGACGGCGGCCGGGTGCAGTTCAGCGCCGCGCGCCAGAAGGTCGAGGCGCTGGCCTGGATCGTCGACGTGCCCGCGCTCGAGCAGCAGCTGGCCGACGCGGTGCGCTTCCAGCCCCTGATCGACGTGGTGGCCGAGCCCGTGGCCGCGCCGCTCACAGTGGTGTGCGAAGGCAAGGCCAGCGCCTCGCGCGCGGCGCTGGGCGTGAGCTACGAGGTCACGCGCTACCCGCAGCACGCCATTGCCGCGCGGCTCGAGGCCGCGCACACGCACGACGGCATCGCGCGCCAGTGGTTCAACGACCGCGGCGAGGTGTTCGCCCTGCTGCCGCTGGGCGGCGTGCACGGCAAGACGCTGGCGCTGGTGTGGTCGGTCGACCAGCTGCGCGTGCCCGAGCTGGTCGCGCAAGGCGCCGACGAGTTCAGCGCCGCCGTGAGCGAAGCCAGCCACGGCGAGCTGGGCTCGCTGCGGCTCACGAGCGAACGCGCCGTGTGGCCGCTGTCGCGCGCCATCGCCGACCGCTGGTCCGGCACGATGCCCGGCCAGCCCACCCAATCGTGGGTGCTCGCGGGCGACGCCGCGCACACGGTGCATCCGCTGGCCGGCCAGGGCCTGAACCTCGGCCTGGCCGATGCGGCCGCGCTGGCCGACGTGATCCGCACCCGCGACTACTGGCGCAGCGTGGGCGACGCCCGCCTGCTGCGCCGCTACGAACGCGCCCGCCGCGCCGATGTGCTGCAGATGAGCCTGGCCACCGACGGATTGCAGCAACTTTTCTCGCACAACCTGGGTCCACTGCCTGCGTTGCGCAACTGGGGCATGCGCGGTTTCGACCGCACGCGCTTCGTGAAGCACTGGATCACCGCACAAGCCATGGGCCTGAAGTCCTGACGCCCCGCGCCCACCAGCCCTCCACCTTTTTCCCGAAACCTTCCCGATGACCTTCGTCCGCCACCTTCTCGTCGCCGCCTGCGCGCTGCTCACGCTCTCCACCGCCGGCGCGGGCGAGGCCGAGATCCGCAAGAACCTGCCGACGCACATCCCGCAACTGCCGCCCATCGAGGAAGTCACCAAGACGCCCGTGCCGGGCCTGTACGAAGTGCGCGTGGGCGGCAGCCAGCTGCTCTACACCGACGAACAGGGCAACTACCTGCTGCAGGGCAATCTGATCGACGCCAAGACCCGCCGCAACCTCACCGAGGAGCGCGTCGAGAAGCTCACCGCCGTCGCCTTCGACAAGCTGCCGCTGAAGGACGCGATCAAGATCGTGCGCGGCAACGGCAAGCGCAAGGTCGCGGTCTTCGAAGACCCGAACTGCGGCTACTGCAAGCGCTTCGAGAAGGACATGAAGAAGGTCGACAACGTGACCGTCTACATGTTCCTGTACCCGGTGCTCGGCCCCGATTCGACCGCCAAGTCGCGCGACATCTGGTGCAGCAAGGACCCGGGCAAGGCCTGGGCCGACTGGATGGAAAGCAGCGTCAAGCCCGCCGCCGCAGGCACCAGCTGCAACGTGACGGCGCTGGAACGCAACGTGGAATTCGGCCGCAAGTACAACATCACCGGCACGCCCACGCTGATCTTCACCGACGGCAGCCGCGTCCCGGGCGCGATTCCCGCCGAGCAGGTCGAGAAGCAGCTCGCCGCCGCCAACTGATCCGATGGCGACCACCTCGACTTCCCGGCGCACGGCCGCAGCCACCGCCACGCCCGCCGTGCATTGCCGCGTCGAGTGCGCCGACCTGCATGCGCGCCTGTTCGCCGTCACGCTGACCATCGCCGCGCCCGCCGCGCAGCAGCGCGTGGCGCTGCCGGTGTGGATTCCGGGCAGCTACCTCGTGCGTGAGTTCGCCAAGAACCTGCAGAGCCTGCGTGCCACGCAGGGCCGCCGCAAGCCGGTGCTGACGCAGCTCGACAAATGCAGCTGGCAGGTCGACTGCGTGCCGGGCCAGCCGCTGGTGCTGCACTACCAGGTGTGCGCCTACGACAACTCGGTGCGCACCGCCTGGCTCGACGCCACGCGCGGCTTCTTCAACGGCACCAGCGTCTGCCTGCGTGTCGAAGGCCAGACCGAGGCGCCGCACGCGCTGGAGATCGTGCCGCCCACGCTGCCGGCCGACGCCGCGCGCTGGTCGTGCGCCACCGCGCTCGTGCCGACGAAGACCGACAAGCACGGCTTCGGCAGCTACCGCGCCGCCGGCTACGACGAACTGGCCGACAGCCCGGTCGAGATGGGCGCCTTCTGGAGCGCCGAGTTCGAGGCCTGCGGCGTGCCGCACCGCTTCGTGATCGCGGGCGCCGCGGCCTCGTTCGACGCCGAACGCCTCATTGCCGACACCAAGGCCATCTGCGAAGCCGAGATCCGCTTCTGGCATGGCGACAAGGCCGGCAAGCGGGGCGGCCCGAAGCTGCCGATCGACCGCTACGTGTTCATGCTCAATGCGGTGGACGACGGCTACGGCGGGCTCGAGCACCGCCACTCCACCGCGCTCATCTGCAACCGCCGCGACCTGCCGCTGCGCGGCGAGAAGAAGAAGCAGCCCGAGGGCTACACCACGCTGCTGGGCCTCATCAGCCACGAGTACTTCCACACCTGGAACGTCAAGCGCATGCGCCCGGCGGAGTTCGCGAGCTACGACTACAGCCGCGAGAACTACACGCAGCTGCTGTGGTTCTTCGAGGGCTTCACGAGCTATTACGACGACCTGCTGCTGCGCCGCGCCGGCCGCATCGACGACGCGGCGTACCTGCGCCTGCTCAACAAGACCATCAACCAGGTGCTGCAGACGCCCGGCCGGCTGGTGCAGCCTGTGGCCGACGCGAGCTTCGACGCCTGGGTCAAGTACTACCGCCAGGACGAGCAGACGCCCAACAGCACCGTCAGCTACTACACCAAGGGTGCGCTGGTGGCGCTGTGCTTCGACCTCACGCTGCGCCAGGAGGGCAAGGGCACGCTCGACGACGTGATGCGCCACCTCTGGACGCAAGGCAACGGCGGCCCGATCAGCGAGGCCGACATTGCCGCCGCGCTCGAAGCCGTGGGCGGACGCTCGTTCGCACCGGAACTCGCGCGCTGGGTGCATTCGACCGACGAACTCCCGCTGGCCGACCTGCTGCGCGCGCACGGCGTGGCCACGCTCGACGACCCCTCGCAACCCGCGCAGGCGCTCGGCCTGCGCGTGGCCGAAACCGGCGGCAGCGTGCAGATCAAGGTGGTGCTGCGCGGCGGCGCCGCCGAGAAGGCCGGCTTCTCTGCCAACGACGAATGGCTCGGCATCGAGCTGCCGGCCGTCGGTGGCCGCAAGGGTGCGTCGCAACCCGCGCAGGCCTGGCGCCTCACCAAGCTCGACGACCTGGCGCTGTACCTGGGCGATGCCACGAAGTGCACCGCCCTCGTCTCGCGCGACCGCCGATTGCTGCGCCTGCCACTCACGCTGCCGACGGGCTCGACCACGTGGCGGCTGTTCTCGCACGACGCGGCCAAGGTCTCGGCCTGGCTCGCCGCCAAGCCTTGATTTCTTCCGTTCAGGCCGGGTGATCGACGGCCGCCGCCAGCGGCGGCCGCACGAACAGCATCGGCTGCGGCTCGCCCACCAGCACGCAGGGCTTGCCGGTGCGGCGACAGTGGTCCTGCACGCGCCAGTAGGCGCCGTGGCTCACGCAGCCGGTCTGGCAGATCACGAGGTCGGCGGCGCGCAGGCCCGCCTCGAGCGCCGCGGGGTCGTCGGCCTCGTCGCCGCCGTCGTGGTGCAGGTAGTGGCCGCCGGCAATCTCCACGAGCTGGCGCGCCAGCGAAGGCGCCTCGGGCGCCGCTTCCGAACGGCCCACGCACAGCACCGACTTGGCCCGCAGATCGGCCGGCACCTGCGGCCCCGGCGGCAACGCATGGTGGCGCCGGCCGCCCGGCGCCAGCAGCGCATTCAGCCGCTGGGGCAAGGCGCTGCCTTTGGCGGCGCGCGTCGCCAGTTCCTCGCGCACGATGGCAATCGCCGAGTCGCGCGCCACCAGTGCGCCGCGCAGCCGCACGATCTGCGCCTCGAGCCGCTCGACCCGGGCGGCCTGCTCCACCAGCAGGCGCGAGCAACGCTCCTGCACCCGGGCATAGGCCCGCAGCAGCACGGCATGTTCTTGCATCGGGAAGTCCATGGCGGCCATTCTAGATGAGAATAATTCTCAAATGAAACACCCGCGCGTCAGCGGGCCCGAAGCCCGGCTGGGTATAGTGGGACGCGTTTTTTTCCCCACCTCCCCCGGAGACAGCGACACCATGAGCTACGAAAACATCGACGTGCGGACCGAAGCAGGCAAGGTCGGCATCATCACCCTCAACCGCCCCAAGGCCCTCAATGCGCTGAACGACGCGCTGATGACCGAGCTGGGCCAGGCGCTCAAGGCTTTCGACGCCGACGACGCCATCGGCTGCATCATCCTCACGGGCAGCGAGCGCGCCTTCGCGGCCGGCGCCGACATCGCGGCGATGGCCAAGTACAGCTTCATCGACACCTACAAGGGCGACTACATCACGCGCAACTGGGAAACCATCCGCTCGATCCGCAAGCCGGTCATCGCGGCCGTGAGCGGTTTCGCGCTGGGCGGCGGCTGCGAGCTGGCGATGATGTGCGACTTCATCATCGCGGCCGACAACGCCAAGTTCGGCCAGCCCGAAATCAAGATCGGCGTGATCCCCGGTGCCGGCGGCACGCAGCGCCTGCCGCGCGCGGTGGGCAAGAGCAAGGCCATGGACATGGCGCTCACCGCCCGCATGATGGACGCCGCCGAAGCCGAGCGCGCGGGCCTCGTGAGCCGCGTGGTGCCTTTTGAAAAACTGGCCGACGAAGCGCTGGGCGCCGCGCTGATCATCGCGGGCTTCTCGCAGATCGCCGTGATGGCGGCCAAGGAATCGGTCAACCGCGCCTTCGAGAGCGGCCTGAGCGACGGCGTGATGTTTGAACGCCGCCTGTTCCACGCGCTGTTCGCCACGCAGGACCAGAAGGAAGGCATGGATGCCTTCCTGGCCAAGCGCCAGCCGGACTTCAAGAACGCCTGATCGGCTGAATCGTCACGGGCCCGGCGACCGCCACGGTCGCCGTCAGCGGGTCCGTGACAGCGCCGTGCGCAGCGCCTCGAGCGCCTGCGCCGGCGGCGTGCCGATGGAGGCGGGGCCACCCGGCTGCGGCGTCCACCGCACCTGGTCGCCGGCGATCTCGAGCACGGCCAGCAACGCGCCGTCGCGCCGCAGTTCGATGCGCGCCTCGACCGGCGAACTCAACTCCCCGCCCGCCACGGTGGCCGCGCGCGCCACGGTGTTCACCAGCGCCGCCAGGCCTTCGGTGTCGCCGCGCGCCTGGTGTGTGGTGGTGCCGGCGCGCGTGATGTCGAGGGTGGTCCAACGATCCAGCGCCGTGAAGCCGCCGGTCATGACGGCTTCGGTAGCGGCGCGTGGTGCGGCAGCCTTGGCAGCAGCCGGTGCGGGCGCAGCCCGGCGCTGCATGCCTGCGACGTTCGCGCTGGCACCGCCTTGTGCGGCGAGCGATGAGGCCGTGTCTGCGGGCTCGCGCTGCTGCATCGGCGCGGCGGGTGCTGCGGCCGGTGCTGGTGGTGCGGCGGCATAGGGCATCGGGCTCTGGCCGACATCGGCCATGGGAGGCGCGGCGGGCATGGGCGCCGACGCGATGGCGGGTGCGGCGGGCGCCGACACAGGCGCCGGGGCTTGCACCACCGGGGCTGGGGGCGCCGCCCTTTCCAGCATCCGTTCTTCGTCCTTCTGAATCGACGCCGCAGCAGCGACTTCGCGCCGCCGTGATGCGTCACGCGCTTCGGTTGTTTCGCGCTGCTTCAGGGTCTCTTTCGCATCGCGCGCCGCTTCGCTGCGTTGAGCAGCGGGCGGCGTCATGTCTGCCGTTGCGGCCGGCGCCGCAGCAGGAGGCGCAGCTTGCACCGACGCCGCTGCGGGCGCTTCAGCCGATTGAGCAGGCGGTGCCGACGCGGGCGCTCCGGCCACTTGCGCTTCGCCATCGAGCCCCGCTTCGGGCACCGGCTCGCGATGCCACAACACAGTGACGAAGGTTGCGACGAGCACGGTCGCGAAGGCCGCGTTCCACGGCATGCGCGAGCGGGGACTGCCGCCGCCGAACAGGCGTCGCCACCACGGCGCGGTCTCCGCCGGGCGGCTGGTCGTCGGTGCGGAAGCCGCGGCGAGGTTGTGCGCCATCTTCAGGATCGCCTCGCGCGTGGGGGCCGCAGGCACGGCATCGCGGTCGGGCGCGTGGTCCAGCGCGCGACGCAGTCGAGCGTCGTGCAGGTCGTCGTTGTCCATGCCGGTGCTCATGCCCGCTGCTCCAGCACCGACAGGTAGCGTTCCATGCAGCCGCGCAGCTTCTGCAGCCCGTAGCGCAGGCGGCTGCGCACGGTTTCGAAGCCGATCTCCAGCCGGACCGCGAGCGCGTCGACGGTCAGGCCGTCTTCATGGTGCAGGAGAAAAGCGGCGCGCTGCTCGGCCGGCAGTTCGTCGAGGCAGGTCAGCAGCCGGCGCCCGGCAGCACGCCAGAACGCCAGCTCTTCGGCCGACGGGTGCGCCGACAGGTCGGTGGCGCCGTGCACGCCACGGTCGAGCGCGGGCACCGCGTCGCCGTCGTCGTCGGTCGCATGGCCATCGAGCGTCACCTCGCGTCCGCTCACGCGCAGGCGGTCC
The DNA here is from genome assembly GCF_058788795.1 of Variovorax sp. FW301-JW7. Taxonomy (NCBI): domain Bacteria; kingdom Pseudomonadati; phylum Pseudomonadota; class Betaproteobacteria; order Burkholderiales; family Comamonadaceae; genus Variovorax; species Variovorax sp. FW301-JW7. Next base: position 214,449 of record NZ_JBYTBC010000005.1, on the reverse strand, counting down.
ATCGCGAGGTTGTGCGCAATGGTGAAGGCCCAGGTGCGCCACGTGGCGCCCTGCGGCGAGAAGCTGTCGCGCGCCGAGATGATCCGCACCCAGGTGTCCTGGAACACCTCGTCGGCCTGCGCCACCAGCCGCGCGCCGAGCAGGCGCTTGACGAAGCGGAACAGGCCGCCTTCGTGGCGCGCATAGAGCACGTCGAAGGCGGCGGCATCGCCGTGGGCGTAGGCCAGCATCAACTGATCGTCGGGCATGGCGTCGCGCGCAGTGGCGGCAGCAGAAGAAGGGGCGCGGGGCAGCGCAGACATCGAAGGATTGTCACCCGAGCTTGTACGGGCCAGCGGCGCGATCGGGGTTAAGTCGGGGTGCGATCCGATGCGTTCGAACGCAGAAAAATCGAGCAGAAAACGCGGGGTGTTGAACTGAGCCCAAAGCCTGGGCTATAATTTTGGGCTTCGGTGCAGTTTTGTACTGAACGGCTCTTTAGCTCAGTCGGTTAGAGCGATGGAATCATAATCCACAGGTCCGCGGTTCGAATCCGTGAAGAGCCACCAACACCACTTCCCCGCCTTGGCGGAGAAGTCAAAAAAGCCCTCAGTTTTCAACGACTTAGGGCTTTTTTCTTGCCCGAAACGTCCTCAGGAGCCCACCGGCACCCGGTCCAGCCGGAACGCCTCGGGCTCGCAGTGCACCAGGCGCCAGCCGTGGGCGCCGTGCAGCTGCAGCTCGTCCACCACGTCCGTCAGCGTGCCGATGAGTTCGTTGCCCCAGAACCTGCGCGCGCCGCGCACGGGGTTGAGCATCTGCCGCAACCGCGGAATCGACAGCACGCGCTCGGCGTTGAAGAAGAATTCCAGCGCGAGGTCGAAGGTGACCGGGTCGACGCGCTGCGTGCGGCCCGGGAAGCTCACGCTGCGGTCCATCGGCTGAAAGCTGTAGGCGCCCCACACGAGCGGTGCCGGCATCGCGCACGCCAGGCCGCGCGTGCGCAGCGACAGCAGGATGGTGCGGTAGAAGTCGTCGAACGCCGGTGCCGCCGCGGGCGGACGCCCCCGCAGGTGCCGCGTCGGCGCCGGGCCGGGCGCCTCATGTGCCAGCCGAACGACCTTCGTCCCCATCGACGACAGCACGTCCGGCGCCTCCTCGCGCGCCGCCTCGGGCACGTCGGCCAGGAACAGCAGGTTCAGGCGGTCGCCCAGCGCCTCGAGTTCGTCGACGCGGGTGAACACCAGCGGCGCCACGCCCAGCGCGCGCAGCACGCGCCGCGCGTACTCGCGCTCGCGCAACGCATGGCCGAGCACGCCGATGCGGCGGGCGGGGCGCGCCAGGGGCCCCGAGGGTGCGGCGAAGAAGCGGCTCATGCGCGACGCGCCTCGCGGTTGGCCGCGGCGCCAGGGCCTGCGGTGCAATGCTTTCGGGGGCTCGGGCCGCGGTTCGCGACCCCGGTGATCAGGACCGGCATGGGTGCTCGAAATTCTCAAAAGAATGAAAGAAGCCGCGTCCGGTGCCCGCTTGCGCCGTGCCGATGATGGTCGGCTTGGCGTCGTCGGTGACCTGACCCTTCTGCAGCATGCCCTGGAGCACGCCCACGTCGTCCTGCACGTTCTGGATCACGGGCTCGCTCGGCGGCACGCTGTCCAGGATCACGGTGTAGGGTGCGCTCGGCGCGGTCGCATTGCCTGCGGGGTCCACTTCGATGGCGGTGAATTCGTTGTTGCCTTGCAGCAGCGGCGTGCTCACTTGCAGCGTCCACTTGCCGTCCGCGCCCACGGTCGCGCGGCCCAGCTCACGGCTGCCCGTGTTGTCCTTGACCATCACGATGATGGTGTCGCCCGCCGTGCCGGTGCCGCTGATCGCGGGACGGCTGTCGTCGGTCTTCTCGCCCGAGGCCACGTTGCCTTGCACCAGGCCCACGTCGTCTTCCACGCCGGTGATCGCCAGCTTGCTGGCATCCGGCGGCGTGTAGTCGGTGGTCAGCACGAACTCGGCCGAAGGCGCGCTCGTGTTGCCCGCCTTGTCGGTGGCGCTGACGGTGAAGGTGTGCTCGCCTTCGTTGAGCGGCGTGGTCGGCGTGTAGCTCCAGTTGCCTTCGGCGTCGGCCACGACGGTGCCGAGCAAGGCGCCGTTGTCGTTGATGGTCACGGTGCTGCCCGCTTCGGCCTTGCCCGAGAGCGTGGGGGACGGGTCGTCCGTCACGCCGCCGTTGACCAGCGCGCCTTGCTTGGACCCCACGTCGTCCAGGGCCGATTCAATGCTCGGCGTGGCCGGTGGCACGGTGTCCACGGTGAAGTGGAACGGCTGGGTCGGCTCGCTCGTGTTGCCGGCCTTGTCGGTCGCGGTCACGGTGATGCTGTGTGCGCCGTCGGTCAATGCCGTGCCGGGCGTGAAGCTCCACGAGCCGTCGGGCTTGACCGTCGTCTCGCCCAGCAGGGTCGCGCCGTCGTACACCTTGATGGTGCTGCCGGCCTTGCCCGTGCCCTGGATTTCGGGGCGCGCATCGTCGGTGTTGCCGTTGGGGGCGATGGCGCCCTGGATCGTGCCCTGGTCGTCGATCAGCTTGCCGAGGGTCACGACGCCAGGAATGGCATCCACCACCACATTCAGCGGATCGCTTTGGCCGCTGCTGTTGCCGGCCTGGTCGACCACTTCGGTGGTGAAGGCGTGCTCGCCGCTGACCAGCGGCGCGGTGGGCGTGAAGCTCCAGTTGCCGTTCTCGTCCACCAGCGCTTCGCCGATCTTTGCGCCGTTGTCGTACACGTTCACGGTGGCGCCCGGCTCGGCCTTGCCGCTGAAGGTCGGGAGGTCGTCGTCGGTGGTCTCGCCTTCCTTCAGCGCGCCCTGCTTGCCACCCACGTCGTCGGAGACGACGAGGCCGGTGACCTGGCCCGGCGGCGTGGCGTCGACCACGAAGTTCCAGATGCCGGTGGGGGTGCTGGTCTGGCCCACGGGGTTGGTGGACGTGGCGGTGATGTTGTGCGTGCCGTCGGCCAGGTTGGCTTCAGGCGTGAAGCTCCACTTGCCATTGGCGTCGGCCACGGTCTGGCCCAGCAGCTTCGTGCCGTCGTAGACCTTGATGGTGTTGCCCGCTTGCGCGGTGCCGATGATGGTCGGCCGGGCGTCGTCGGTGACCTGGCCCTTCTGCAGCATGCCCTGGTGCGGGCCCACGTCGTCCTGCACGTTCTGGATCACCGGCTCGCTCGGCGGCACGCTGTCCAGGATCACGATGTAGGGCGCGGTGGGCGCGGTGTGGTTGCCCGTGGGGTCCATCTCGATGGCGGTGAACTCGTTCTTGCCCTGCAAGAGCGGCTTGTTCACCTGCAGCGTCCACTTGCCTTCGGCGTCCACGATCGCGCGGCCGAGCTCGCGGCTGCCCGTGCTGTCCTTGACCGTCACGATGATGGTGTCGCCGGTCGTGCCGGTGCCGCTGATCAGCGGACGGCTGTCGTCGGTCTTGCCGCCCGAAGGCACGTTGCCCTGGATGTCGCCCACGTCGTCGGCCACGCCCTTGATGGCCAGCTTGCTGGCGTCGGGCGGGGTCACGTCGATCTCGAAATCGAAGGGGTCGGAGGGATCGCTCTGGTTGCCGGCCGGGTCGCGCGCGACGATGGTGATGGAATGCTTGCCTTCGTCCAGGTCGGTCGACGGCGTGAAGGTCCAGGCGCCGTTCTCATCCACTTCGGTCTTGCCGATTTCTTCCTTGCCGTCAAAGATGACGATGGTGTCGCCCGGCGTGCCTTCGCCATGGAACTCGGGTTGGCGGTCGTCGGTGACGCCGCCCGGGGCGATGGGGCCCTGGTACTCGCCCATGTTGTCGTTGGCGCCGCCCACCTGGGGTTGGTCGGGCGGGGTGATGTCGACTTCGAATTCGAAGGGGTCGGAGGGCTTGCTCTCGTTGCCCGCAGGGTCGCGCTCGACGATGGTGATGGAGTGATCGCCCTCGCTCATGTCGGTCGGCGGCGTGAAGGTCCACTTGCCGTCCCCGTCCACTTCGACGCGGCCGATTTCCTGGCCGTGGTCCTTCACGATGATGGTGTCGCCCGGGGTGCCCTGGCCGTTGAACTCGGGACGCTGGTCGTCCGTCGCACCGCCCGGCGGCACGCGGCCGGTTTGGCTGCCCACGTCGTCGATGACGGCGCCGGGGCCGTTGCTGCTGCCGCCGTTCCAGTCGGGCTTGGGCGGCGGGGTCGTGTCGACGGCGAACTCGAACGAGTCCGAAGGCTCGCTTTCACGGCCGGCCGGATCGCTCTCGGTGATGGTGATGGCGTGCTTGCCCTCGCCCAGGTCCTTCGGTGGCGTGAAGTGCCACTCGCCGTTGCCGCCCACGAGGGCCTTGCCGATTTCTTTGCCGTTGTCGTACATGGTGATGGTATTGCCGGGTGTGCCGGTTCCGAAAAAATCAGGTCGCGTGTCGTCGGTCTGGCCGCCGGGCTTGATCTGGCCCTGGATCGGGCCGACGTCGTCGTAGGCACCGCCGATGCCGTCGAAGCCGGGCTTGCTGGGAGGACGCACGTCGGGCGGGGGCATCACAGGCGGAAGGCTCGGCGCGGTATCGCCGTCGCTGCCGGTGGCCGCGGCAATCGCGCCGAGGCCGAGCGCGGCCAGGCCGCCGGTCATCAGCAGGGGCAACATGCCGCCGAAGACGTCGTTGCCACCGGCCGCTTCGGTGCCGGCCAGGTACGGCGCGCCCGCGCCGTACGAATCGCCGCCCAGCGCCACGGGCGCCGACTGGCCTTCGGCCAGCGCGTAGATCTCGCCCGCGCCGTCGGTGCGTGCATAGGCATACAGCTGGCCGTCTTCGGCCACGCCGTACAGGCCCACGGGTTCGGATTGCGCGTAGTAGCCCTCGAGCACCAGGCCCGGGCTCGTCTCGCCTTCGAGCGTGATCTGCAGGTCGTTGCCCACGCGCGTGAGCGTCACGTTCTCGGGCGCGAAGCCGTCGTCGCTCTTGAGCAGGTATTTCGCGCCCTTCTGGACCTTGATGCGGACCGGCGCCTTGCCGTTCGCTGCCGGTTCCACCGTGTGATCGATGTTCCTGCCGTTGCTGTTGACGACGACCTTCGTCTTCTTGGTTGCCATGAGATTCCTAGTGCTTGCTGAATGAAAAAACGGGACCGCAGCGGCACGCGCACGCGCAGCGCCAACTCTTGCGGTTTGTTGACCGATGACTTTAGGAAGACGGTCCCGTTCCATCCATCGGACGAGTCCGAAAGCGGGCGCGGCAGACATAGGCTCAGGGCGAAACTGTGAACAAAGCCCCGAGGACCACGCACAAAGCACAAGGCCCTTGCGAGTCGGCGACTCGCAAGGGCCTGGAAGAAGACAGCGCCGCGGCGCGAACCGGTCAGCGTCCGAGGTCTTTGGCGGACACGCCGCCGATGCCCCAGTTTTCCTTGGGCATGTCGTGCAGCCACACGCGCACGTTTTCTCTCGGCGCGTCGACCGCTTCGACGATGGCGCGGGTCACTTTCTCGATCAACGCGCGCTTCTGCTCCTCGGTGCGGCCTTCGATGAGGTAGATCTGTGCAAAGGGCATCGTGTACTCCTTTCAGTGGTTCAGTGCTTGATGCAGATCAGACAAAGCGCAGCCCCACGCTGCCCATGCCCTGCACCTTCAGCGTGACGGCATCGCCGGCCTGCACGGCCACGGCCTCGGTGATGCCGCCCGACAGGATCAGCGTGCCCGCCGGAATCTCCTCGCCGCGCGCGCCCAGGTGGTTGGCCAGCATGGCAATGGCCGCGGCCGGGTGGCCGAGCACGGCCGCGCCTGCACCGAAGGCCACGGGCTGGCCGTTCTTCTCGAGCACGATGCCCACGGTGCGCAGGTCGACCTCGCTCGCGGGCACGGCGCGTCCGCCCACCACGAAGCGCGAGGCCGAGGTGTTGTCGGCCACCACGCTCTTCAGGTCGAACTTGAAGTCGCGGTAGCGGCTGTCGATCACCTCGATGCCCGGCAGCACGAAGTCGGTGGCCGCGAGCACGGCGCCGATGTGGCAGCCCGGGCCGCTGAGCGCGCGCTTCGTGACGAACGCGATCTCGGGCTCGACCTTCGGATGGATGAGCTCGCTCACCTTGCACTCACCACCTTCAGGCAGCGCGTAGTTGTCGGCCATGAAGCCGAAGACCGGCGTGGTCACGCCCATCTGCTTCATCTTGGCGTGCGAGGTGAGCCCGGCCTTCAGCCCGATGATGCGGTGGCCGCGCGCGAGCTTGCGGCGGCGGATCTCGTTCTGGATGGCGTAGGCGTCGTCCCAGTCCATCTCGGGATGCTCGTCGGTGATCTTGGGCGTGTCGCGCGCTTCGAGTTCGCAGGTCTCCAGGTGCTCGGCGAGCGCGGCGATGGTGTTCTGGTCGAGCTTCATGCCGCGACTCCTTCCTGTTGTTGCTGCTGCACGGCCTGGCGTGCGCGGGCCAGCGTGATGGCCGTGTCTTCGATCATGTCTTCCTGCCCGCCGACCATGCCGCGCCGCCCCAGCTCCACCAGGATCTCGCGCGCGGGCACGCCGTACTTCTTCTCCGCGCGCTTGGCGAACAGCAGGAAGCTCGAGTACACGCCCGCGTAGCCCAGCGTGAGCGAGTCGCGGTCGACGCGGATCATGTGGTCCATGATCGGCACGACGCGGTCCTCGGCCACGTCCTGGATGCGGAACACATCGACACCGGTCTCGATGCCCATGCGGTCGCACACCGCCACGAACACCTCCATCGGCGTGTTGCCCGCGCCCGCGCCCAGGCCTGCGGCGGCGGCGTCGATGCGGTTGGCGCCGGCCGCGACGGCCGCGACCGAGTTGGCCACGCCCATCGCGAGGTTGTGGTGGCCGTGAAAGCCCAGCTCGGTGTCGGGCTTGAGCGCCGCGCGCACGGCGCCGATGCGCGCCGTGACATCGTCGGGCAGCATGTGGCCGGCCGAGTCGGTCACGTAGATGCAGTTGGCGCCGTAGCCTTCCATGAGCAGCGCCTGGCGCACCAGCGTCTCGGGCGAGGCCATGTGGGCCATCATGAGAAAGCCCACCGTATCCATGCCGAGCCGGCGCGCCATGGTGATGTGCTGCTCGGACACGTCGGCCTCGGTGCAGTGCGTGGCCACGCGCACGGTGTGCACGCCCAGGCCGTGCGCCATGCGCAGGTGGTCCACGGTGCCGATGCCAGGAATCAGGAGCGCCGAGACCTTGGCCTGCTTCATCAACGGAATCACGGCGCCCAGATACGCCTCGTCGGAATGCGCGGGAAAGCCGTAGTTGACCGAGCTGCCGCCCAGGCCGTCGCCGTGCGTCACCTCGATCAGCGGCACGCCCGCTTCGTCGAGCCCGCTGGCGATGTGCGTCATCTGTTCGAGCGTCATCAGGTGGCGCTTGGGGTGCATGCCGTCGCGCAGCGTCATGTCGTGCAGGGTGACGCGACGGCCCTTCAGATTCGTGTTCGTCGTGGTGGTCATGGGGGTGCTCCTAGGCCACGGCGGGCTCGGGTTGCGGGAGGCTGGCGAGCATCGCTTCGGCGAACATTTCGGCCGTGCGCGCCGCGGCGGCGGTCATGATGTCGAGGTTGCCGGCGTACTTGGGCAGGTAGTCGCCCAGGCCTTCCACCTCCAGGTAGATCGACACGCGGTGGCCGTCGAAGACGGGCCCGTTCACGAGCTTGTAGCCCGGCACGTACTTGCGCACCTCGGCCATCATTTCGTGCACCGAGGCCGTGATGCGCGCTTCGTCGGGCGCGCCTTCGGTGAGGCAGTGCACCGTGTCGCGCATGATCAGCGGCGGCTCGGCCGGGTTGACGATGATGATCGCCTTGCCCTTGGCCGCGCCGCCCACGCGCTCGACCGCACCGGCCGTGGTGCGCGTGAACTCGTCGATGTTCTTGCGCGTGCCCGGGCCGACCGAACGGCTCGACACGGTGGCCACGATCTCGCCGTAAGCCACCGGCTGCACGCGCGACACGGCCGCCACCATCGGGATGGTGGCCTGCCCGCCGCAGGTGACCATGTTGACGTTGGCCGGCCGCGCGCCGCCTTCCATCAGCAGGCTCTTGAGGTTGACCGGCGGCACGCAGAACGGGCCGATGGCCGCGGGCGTGAGGTCGATCATGAGCACGCCCAGCGCATTGAGCTTGGCGCTGTTCTCGGCGTGCACGTAGGCGCTGGTGGCGTCGAACGCGATCTGCACGCCGTCGGCCTGCACATGCGGCAAGAGGCCGTCCACGCCCTCGGCCGTGGTCTTCAGGCCCATCTCGCGGGCGCGCTTGAGGCCGTCGGATTCGGGGTCGATGCCCACCATCCACACGGGTTCGAGCACCGGGCTGCGCTGCAGCTTGGCGAGCAGGTCGGTGCCGATGTTGCCGGGGCCGATCAGCGCGCACTTGATCCTGGTTGTGGTCGTCATGGGGTTGTCTCCTTCAGTGGAAGCGCACCGAGCAGCCGCCGAGGCCGCCGATCGAGACGCGGAAGTTGTCGCCGGCCTTGGCGGGGAACATGGCGGCGAGCGCGCCCGACAAAATCACCTCGCCCGCCTTGAGCCCGATGCCCAGTGCGCCGAGCGTGTTGGCCAGCCACGCGACCGCGTTCACCGGCGAGCCGAGCGCGGCGGCGCCCGCGCCGGTGGCGATGATTTCGCCGTTCTTCTCGAGCACCATGCCGCAGGTCGCCAGGTCGATGCGGCGCGGATCGACCGCGTGATCGCCGAGCACGAACACGCCGCACGAAGCGTTGTCGGCCACGGTGTCGGCGATCTGGATCTTCCAGTCGCGGATGCGCGAATCGACGATCTCGAAACAGGGCATCACGCACTCGGTGGCGGCCAGCACGTCGGCGTTGCCGATGCCGGGGCCCATGAGGTCGCGCTTGAGCAGAAACGCGATCTCGCCCTCGGCCTTGGGCTGGATGAGCGTGGTGCTGTCGATCGACTCGCCCTCGCCGACGACCATGCCGTCGAGCAGGTAGCCGAAGTCGGGCTGGAACACGCCCAGCATGTTCATCACGGCGCGCGAGGTGACGCCGATCTTCTTGCCGACGACGCGCTCGCCGGCGTCGAGGCGGCGCGCGATCATGCGCTGCTGGATGCCGTAGGCGTCGGCGATGGTGATGCCTGCGTGCCGGCTGGTGAGCGGCTCCACGACGCTGCGCTCGCGCAGTGCGTCGTAGAGCTCGTCGCCGAGCCGCTGGATGAGGGTGGGGTCCATGGTGGGTTCTGTCCTTTGCTCTCTCGGGTGAATCAATCAGTCAATCGGCTTCGTTCAGGAAGTCGCCGACCAGGCGGGCGAAGCGCGCGCTGTGCTCGATCTGCGTCCAGTGGCCGCAGCGGCCGAACACATGCAGCTGGCTGCGGGGAATCCACTGGCTCAGCGTGAGCGAGGTGGCCAGCGGAATCACCTGGTCTTCGCGGCCGTGGATCAGCAGCGTCTCGTGCGGCAGGGCGCGAATGGCGGCCTCCGGGCTCGCCATGGCATCGACCCAGCGCTGGCGCGGCGCCGGGAACATCGCGCCGAAGGTCTCCTGGAAACCGGGCCGCATGCTGGCCTCGCAGCGCAGCTGCGCGAGCTCGTCGGTGACGAGGGCGCGGTCGAACGCGAACACGTCCATGATCCGGCGCATGTTCGCGAACGAGGGCGTGTAGCCCCATACCGCGTCGAGCCCCGGCGTGATCGCGAAGGGCACGCCCACGCTGCCCATGAGCACCAGCCGGCGCACGCGGTGCGGCGCGCGGATGGCCAGCGCCAATGCCAGCGCGCCGCCGAAGGAGTTGCCCACCACGTCGGCGCGTTCGATGTCGAGCGCGTCGAGCAGGTCGAGCGCCTGCTGCACCCAGGCGTCCATCGTGTAGGCCGCGCCGGGCACGCGCTCGGTGAAGCCGAAGCCGGCCATGTCGGGCGCGATCACGCGGCGCGTCTGCGCGAGCACCGGCAGCACCAGCCGCCAGTTGGCCCACGCACTCACGCCCGGGCCCGAGCCGTGGATGAAGAGCACCGGCGCGCCCTCGCCCAGGTCGTGGACGTTGGTGTGGAAGGCGCCGGTGCGGATGCTGTTCGCGATTTCGGGGTTGCTCACCGCCGGGCCCTCACAGCTTGATGCAGACGTTGCGCAGCTCGGTGTAGAACTCGAGCGAATGCACACCGCCTTCGCGGCCGATGCCCGACGACTTGGCGCCGCCGAAGGCCGTGCGCAAATCGCGCAGGAACCAGCTGTTGACCCAGCAGATGCCGACCTGCACCTGCCTGGCCACGCGGTGCGCGCGGCCCAGGTTCTCGGTCCACACGGTGGTCGCCAGGCCGTAGTCGGTGGCGTTGGCCAGCGCGATGGCTTCTTCCTCGGTGTCGAAGGGCGCGATGTGGCAGCAGGGGCCGAAGATTTCCTCGCGGATCACCGAGGCCGTCTCGGGCAGGCCGGTCCAGATGGTGGGCTGCACCCAGTGGCCCTCGGCCAGCGCGCCGGACATCGAGGGCACGCCGCCGCCGGTGACGACGGTGGCGCCCTCCTTCACGGCCTTCGCGTAGTACGACAGCACCTTCTGCTGGTGCTCGCGCGAGATCAGCGGGCCGATGCCCACGCCGGCCTCTTCCGACGGGCCCGGCTTCAGCGCCTCGGCCCTGGCCTTGAGCGCCGCGACGAACCTGTCGAAGATCGGCCGCTGCACGTAGACGCGCTCGGTGCCCAGGCACACCTGGCCGCAGTTCTCGAAGGCCGAGCGCGTGATGCCGGCCACGGCCTTGTCGAAATCGGCGTCGGCGAACACGATGCCGGCGTTCTTGCCGCCCAGCTCGAAGGACACGGGCCGCACGCCCTTGGCGGCCGCGCCCATGATGGCCTCGCCGGTGCGCGTCTCGCCGGTGAAGGTGATGCCGTCCACGCCCGGGTGCGTGGTGAGGAACTCGCCGGCCGAGTCGGGTCCGAAGCCGTGCACCACGTTGTAGACGCCGGGCGGGATGCCGACCGCGTTCATCACCTCGCCCAGCAGCGTGGCGGTGGCCGGCGTTTCTTCCGAAGGCTTGACCACCACCGTGTTGCCGCAGGCCAGCGCGGGGCCGACCTTCCAGGTCATGAGCAGCAGGGGCAGGTTCCACGGGCACACGACGCCGATCACGCCCAGCGGCGAGCGCACGGCGTAGTTCAGCGCCTGCCCGCCGTCGGGCGTGGCCATCTCGAAGCTCTCGGTGGGCACGTTCTTCACGATGTCGGCAAACACCTTGAAGTTGGCCGCGCCGCGCGGGATGTCGACGTGCGAGGCCAGCGCGTGCGGCTTGCCGGTGTCGGCCATCTCGGCCGCCAGGAAGTCGTCGAAGCGCCGGTTGATCTCGTCGGCCACGGCATGCAGCAGCTCGACGCGGCGCGCGACGCTCATGCGGCCCCACTCGCCGCTCAGTGCCGCACGTGCGGCGCGCACGGCCGCATCGACCTCGGTCGCGCCTGCTTCATGCACCTTGCCGATGACGCGGTTGTCCACCGGCGCGCGGTTGTCGAAGGTCTTCGTCGTGGCGACGAACTCGCCGCCGATGAAGTTCATGAACTGTTTCATCGCACCGTCTCCTTCAGGTCACCACGCTCAGGAAGTTCTCGTTGAGCTTGCGGTCGTGATAGAAGATCGCGCGCCCGAGTTCGTCGTCGGTCCACACCAGCGGCGGCTTGTCGGGGTAGAAGATGTAGCCGCCCGAGAACACCTCGTTGCGGTTGCCGCTCGGGTCGAAGAAGTAGATGGTTTCGCCGCGCGTGATGCCGTGGCGCGTGGGGCCGATGTCCAGCGACACGCGCTTCTTGGTGATGATGTCGGCCGCCTTGAGCACCTCGCCCCAGTTGTCGAGCAGGAACGAGGCGTGGTGGAACTTGTTCTTCTCGGGATGGCGAATGAACGCGATGTCGTGCGGCTTGGTCGAGCAGGTGAGAAAGGCCGCGATGTGCATGCGCTCGGGGCCGGCCACCACGCTCTCGGCCAGCTGGAAGCCCAGCACCTCGGTGAACAGCTTCATGGTGCCGTCGAGGTCGTCGCCGTACAGCAGGCAGTGGTCGAAGCGCGAAGGCGCCATGCCCTTGAGGTCGTCGGGGTAGACCTCGGGGTTTTCATACGGCATGCCGTTGCCGACCTTCTCCTTCTCGGCGAAGAGCTCGATGGCATGGCCGGTGGGCACGGTGAAGCGAAAGCGTTGGCCGGTGCGCAGGTGCTCGCCGGCGTCGATCCACTGCATGTCGGTGGCCAGGCCGCTGGCCTTCAGGTCGGCGGCGAGCTGGTCGAGCGTGGCGGGCGAATCGACGCGAAAGCCCATGAAGTCCATGCCGGCCTCGTCGGCTTCGCGCAGCACGACGCTGTGGTGGTCGTGCTCGTCCCAGGCCTTGAGGTAGATGCGGCCCTGCGCATCGCGCCCGGTTTCGATCAGGCCCAGCACGTCGCGGTAGTGCGTGAGGGCGGCCCCGAGGTCGAGCACGCGCAGTTGCACGTGTCCGGGGCGAATGACGCCAGTGAGTGCCATGGAAGTCTCCTTTGGTGGGTGAGGGAAAGGTTCAGGTGGGGGAACGGGGAACGGCGGGCTGCGACGCGGCCAGGCGCCGCTCGATGCAGCGCGCCAGCTTCTCGACGGCGCGCAGGGCCAGGTCGCTCTGCGGGTACGCGCGGCAGGCCAGCACGTAGCCCTGGGCTTCTTCTTCGGCGCTGACGTGGCAGCGGCTCATGCGCTCGCGGCGCACGGCGCCCGACTCGATGCGCACCTTGCACACGCCGCAGCCGCCGCCGCGGCAGCCGACCGGGATGCCCTTGCGGCCCAGCTGCTCCATGCCGCCGAGCAGGGTCTGGTCGGCGCGGCACAGGTAGTGCTCGTGGGTGTTGCCGATGACGACAGAGAAGCTCATGACTGGCTCCACGTCACAACGCCTTGAAGAGCGGGCTGCGCGGCGCTGCAGAGGCCGCATCGGCAGCGGTGAAGAATTTCTCGATGTAGATGTCGCGCTCGAACAGGCGGCCCTGCATCAGCGTGGCGATGCAGGCCTCGGTCATCGGCGGCGGTCCGCACAGGTAGGCCTTGTGGCCGCGGAAGTCGTTCGCGAAGTGGGCCTTCAGCGCCTCGTGCGCAAAGCCGCGCGCGCCGTGCCAGTCGCTGTCGGCCGGCAGGTCGGACAGCACGGGCACGTAGGTGAAGTTGGGGTGCCGCTCGGCGAGCTGCTCGAAGAGTTCGCGGTAGTACAGCTCTTCGGTGTTGCGCGCGCCCTGCACCAGCGTGATCGGCAAGGTGCAGCCTTCGGCCAGCAGGTCGAGCACCATCGACTTCGGGCTCGACAGGCCCGAGCCGCCGGCCACGAAGATCATCGGCAGGCCCGCCGACTTGCGCACGAAGAAGCGGCCATTGGGCGCGGTGAAGCGCAGGCGCTGGCCCAGCTGCAGTTCGTCGTGCAGCCAGCCGGTGGCGCGGCCGTTGGGCACGCGGCGGATGTGCAGCTCGACCAGGTGGTCGTCGGGTGCGTTGGCGATCGAGAAGGCGCGCGCGCCCTCCACGCCCGGCACGTGCAGCATCACGTACTGGCCGGCCTGGAACGGCGCCGGCCGGTCGGTGCGCAGCCACAGGCCGCGGATGGTGGGCGTGAGCATGCGGGCCTCGACCAGCTCGGCGTCGAAGTCTTCCAGCGGCAGGAACTGCGCGTCGGGGTCTTCGTCGATCTCGGCCTCGATGACCAGGTCGGCCTGCGCCGTCGCGCAGCACGCGAGGATCTTGCCGTCGTCGCGCTCGAAGTCCATGAGCGCGAAGTTGGACGCATCGCCGTGCTCGCATTCGCCTTCGAGCACCTGCACCTTGCAGGTGCCGCACACGCCGTGGCCGCAGGCGTGCGGCAGCCACACGCCGGCGCGCAGGCAGGCGTCGAGCACGGTCTGCCCGTCGCGCGCCGCCACGGCCTGGCCGAGCGGCTCGATCATGATCTGGAAGCTCATGGCAAGGCCCTCCGGTACTCAGCTGAACGAGCCGCCGATGCCCGTGAGCCCGGGCGTGCGAAAGCGCAGCGCCGACTTGTGGACCAGGCCGTTGTCGGCCAGCGACTTCGACGCGTCGGGCGCGAAGGGCTTGCCGGAGTCGAACCATTCGACCTTCGACCAGTCGACCTTTTCGAAGTCGGGGTGGCTGCCGTACACGCCGGGCAGCACGTCGCTGACGAGCGCGCCGAAGGGCATGGCCGCGGGCAGCGGCAGGCACACGGGGGCGCAGAAGAGCAGGTGGTCTTCCCAGCCGATGTAGAGCAGGCGGTTGCCGTGGAAGCGGTCTTCGCTGTCCATGACGGTGCCGGTGTAGCCGGGGGCGAGTGCAACAACAGACATGTCGGTCTCCTTGTTTCGGGGTGAGCGCCGCCCACACCGTGCGTGGGGCACGGCGGGAGCGCGGGGGTCGATGAGGGGTGGTGGGCCGGGTGCTCAGGCCACCTTGGGCTCGGCCGCCGACAGGTCCTGCCCTGTCCAGCGTTCCCAGTTGGCCTTGTCGGGCGAGGTGTTGAACTCGCCGTTGTCGGCGCCGACGTTGATGTGGTAGTAGTCGAGCACGGCCGCCAGCGGGTTGAAGCCTTCCACCGTCGGGTCGGTGCCCTCGGGGAAGCAGTTGCCCTGGTAGATCTGGTGCACCGGCAGCCAGGCCTGCACGTACTTCTCGGGCTCGCCGTCGAACACGTCCTTGCAGCCGTCGGAGCAGAAGTGGTACTTCATGCCGTGGTAGCTGCTCTCGCGGTAGCAGATCTTGGTGGGGTCGTCGGGCTCGGTGAAGGCCATCGGGATCTGGCAGGTCTGGCACAGCATGGGCAGCGTGTTGTTGAACCAGCGCTTGCCCTGCTTCTCCTGCTCGGCCAGCCACTCGAAGCGCGGGCGGTACAGGCTGTCGAAGGTCTCGGGGTACTTCTCGGCCAGCCAGCTCATCTCGTCGGGCTTGGGTGCCCAGACGTTGAAGTTGGCGGCGTGGCCGTAGTTGTTGAAGATGGCCCAGGCCTCGTGCGAGATGCGGCTCTTTTCCTTCGAGGCGACCTCGTGGTACTTGGGCATGCGGATGCCGTAGCGCGCCAGGTCCTCGAACAGCGCGCCGCCGTTCTTCTCGAAGTACATCTCCCAGGCCTCGGACCAGCTCATGACGCGCTTGGGCAGCATGTAGTCCATCATCATCGCGACCAGCGTGAGCAGGCGGTAGCCGCGCCAGAACCACTTGTCGACCCACTTCTGCACGATGGGCACGTTGTCCGGGTCCTGCTCGAGGATGAACTTCACCACCTCCAGGCCCAGCGTCATGTGGCGCGACTCGTCGCTCTGCGCCGAGAAGCCGAAGGTGACGGTGGCCATGTCGCCGTTGTAGGCGGCGCCGCTCATGAAGGGCATGAACAGCAGGTTGGTCAGCACGTACTCGAAGGAGAACGAGATGGCGGTGATGAACTCGAAGGGCCCCGCGCTCATCGCATCTTCGAAGTAGCTCTTGGGCACCGACAGGTACCACACACGGTCGTGCATGTGCTGCGGATCGTGCAGGCCGTGGAAGTACTTGTTGAAGTGGCTGATGGTGTGGAACTGCGTCTGCGCATGGCGCAGCTCGTCGATCGACTGCATCTGGCAGGCCACGCGCGCGCCCACGCCGCGCAGCGAGCGCCCGGCCATGGCATAGCCGCGGTGCGCCGCGTACTCCAGCGGCGAGACACCGGTGAGGAACAGCTTGAGCGTGTTCAGGTAGCGCGGGTCGCTGATGTTGAACTGGCCGTTGTTCTGCTGGAACGCATCGATGATGGCGTAGAGTTTTTTCTCCTTCTCGCCCTGGAACTTCCAGTAGGCGTCCATCGTGAGGCGGAACGGGTCTTCCCACTGGTCCCAGTCGTGGATCTTGATGCCCTCGAACTTGTCGAACGGGAACACGTCGTCCATCGACTGGTAGGTGGTCTCCCAGCCGAGGCCGCGCGTCATCATGGCGTAGCGTTCCTTCAGGCCGAGGCGCGGGGTCGTGGGGGTCTTTGCTGCTGCTTGGGTGGTCATGGCGTGGTCCTTGGTCGTGGTCCGGTGGGGGCTGGGCTCAGGCGCCCCAATGGAGGGTGAATTCGTCGTCGGTCTCTTCGATGCTTCCGGACAGCGAGATCAGGCTCAGGTGCAGTTCCTGCAGGTCCCAGCGGCGCCCGACCAGGGCTTCGACGCTCTCGCGGCGGATCACGAGGCGGCCGGGCGCGTCGATCTTCACCATCGCGGGGTACTCGGTGACGGTGGCCCCGGGGTTGTCGGCCACGATGGCCTCGACGATGGCGCGCGCGGCCTCGCCGGTCTGTAGGGCGATGAAGACGGGCGGTCGGGACACTTCGGCGGTGGCGGTGGTCATGGGGTGGTCTCCTTGGTTCGATCGATTCAGGCGGCAGCGCCCGTGCGCACCAGCCGGGCCACGCGTGCATCGAGCGCGGTGTGCAACGTCTTCAGCACCTCGGCGCCCTGCGCGCCCAGGGCCAGCGCGGCCAGCGGCGCCAGCGCCTGCACGGCCTGGTCGCGCCAGCTGGCGTACCACTGCGCAAGCAGTTCGGCGTTGACGGGCGACTCGTCGGCGGCGGTCTTCAGCGTGGCGTCGACCCAGCGCACGTTCTCGTCGAACCACTCGTTCATGAACTCGGTCAGCATCGCCAGCGCGTTGCCGGTGGCGGCGCTGTGCGCGTTCACGTAGTGGCGGTAGACCAGCGGGTACAGCAGGCCGTCGAGCACGAGGTTCTGGGCCACGAAGACCTCGAACCAGTCCTTGGTGACGAAGAGGTTTTCCATCAGGCGGCGCACGCCCTGCCAGGCCGGGTGTGCGAGCCACGCTTCCTTGCCGGCGTCCAGCGCGCGGCCCGAGTTGGCGTCGATCTGCAGGCCGACGCGCGAGAGGTACTGCGCGATGCCCAGGCGGTCCATGGCCGCATAGATGAAGGGCTGCGTGATGGCCGTGCCGTAGCCGTAGCCGCAGCAATAGCTGTGGTTCATGTTGGCGCCCCACTCGTAGTGGCGCAGCGGCACCAGCACCTGCTGCAGCGACTCGCGCACGCCCGCATCGGCCTGGGCCAGCAGCTGGCGCTTCTCGGCGAACTCGAACTGGCGGTCGGCGCCTTCCCCCTGGCGCGCGCGGGTCATCGTGTACACGCCGTAGTAGTAGTGGCGCGGGTCCTTGAAGCTGTACCAGTCGGCCATCACGAGGGCCGTGCGGCGCTTGTCGTACAGCGCGTGCTGCGGGTCCCACAGCGGCCGGTAGTGGAAGTTGGCGGTGGGCTGCATGTCCAGCGTGGCCTCCTGGTAGCGCGAGGCCGGCTTGTCGCCGAGCCGCCGCGCCACGTGCGAGAAGGTCTGGCGGATCGGCCGGATGTCCGAGGTCTTGATGTCGACTTGCACGGGGTGTCTCCTTGGTTGTCGCGGGAAAAAAATGCGGGGCGTGTCAGTGGTCGATGCCGGGCGCGCCGAAGCGCCACTTCATGCGTTCGAAGTCCAGCCGCGCGCCCTCTTCGGTGCTCAGGTGGCGCACCGCGTGGCGCGCGCAGAACTCGCGGAACTGGTCGAACTGCAGCACCAGCTCCACGGCCAGCTCGGGGTCGCCGATGGCGAACTCGAACGCCACGAAGCGCGTGCCGCGCGTGCCGGTGACGCGCACGAAGCACGGCTGGCCGGTCATCTGGGCGGCGCTGCCGCTGCGGGGGTCGGGCTGCATCGAGGGCATCACTTGTTCAATCCATCAACAGGTGGACGGCACCAGCGCCGCCCGGCCTGATAAGGGCAACGGGCGTGCCAGCGTGGCTAAGTGATTGATTTGCATGGGCCCGCTGCGCCTGCGGGCCCGAAGCACCGGGAAGTCCCGGATGCTGGTTTGATCATTTGCTGCGGTGCAGCTTGATCAAATGGTGAAAACCGGAAAACGCCGGCCAGCGTCCGCTCAGGACGTGGGCAGGCCTTCCTTTTTCAGGCGGTAGGCCAGCTGCGGGCGCGTGATGCCCAGGATGCGCGCGGCCTGCGACAGGTTGCCCTTGGCGCGCTGCATCGCGGTCTGCATGAGGCGCTGCTCGAGCGAGGCGATGTCGATGTTCTGCTCCAGCACGCGCTGGCACAGCGCATCCAGCTCGCTCGCGTCGGTGCCCGAAGCCGACCCGCCCGTGGCGACCTTGCCGCTGGCGTCGAGCTGGTTGTCGGGCGGCGCGCCCGGCGGCTGCATCCACAGGTGGCAGGCCTCGATGTCGCCGTGGTCGGGCGCCAGCAGCACGGCGCGCTCGATCACGTTCTCGAGCTCGCGGATGTTGCCGGGCCAGGCGTGCTTGTGCACGTCGAGCGCGGCCTTGTCGGTGAGGCCGCGCAGCTTCTTGCCGTACAGCGCGCTGTACTTCTCGACGAAGCGCGCCACCAGCGCCGGGATGTCGGCGGTGCGCTCGCGCAGCGGCGGAATCTGGATCGGGAAGGTGTTGAGCCGGTAGAACA
Source organism: Variovorax sp. FW301-JW7 (assembly GCF_058788795.1). Taxonomy (NCBI): domain Bacteria; kingdom Pseudomonadati; phylum Pseudomonadota; class Betaproteobacteria; order Burkholderiales; family Comamonadaceae; genus Variovorax; species Variovorax sp. FW301-JW7. The sequence goes on along the minus strand of NZ_JBYTBC010000005.1, from coordinate 196,069 downwards.
GGTCGGTGCGGAACTTGCCCGCCTGCATGGCCTGCTGCAGGTTGACGTTGGTGGCGGCCACGATGCGCACGTCGACCTTGGTGGGCTGCTCGGCGCCCAGGCGCTCGACCTCGCCGGTCTGCAGCACGCGCAGCAGCTTGACCTGCGCGGCCAGCGGCAGGTCGCCCACCTCGTCCAGGAACAGGGTGCCGCCGTGGGCGCGCTCGAAGCGCCCGGCGCGCGCGTGGTGGGCGCCGGTGTAGGCGCCCTTTTCCACGCCGAACAGCTCGGCCTCGATCAGGTCGGCCGGAATCGCCGCGCAGTTGACGGCAATGAAGGGCTGCTTGCCGCGCGGCCCGTTGTCATGCAGCCAGCGAGCGAACACTTCCTTGCCCACGCCGGTCTCGCCGAGCAGCAGCACGGTGATGGCGCTGTCGACCGCGCTGCGCATGAGCTCGAAGGCGGCACGGAAACCCGGCGACACGCCGACCAGCTTCTGGTCGTACTCGCGGCGCGGCTGCAGGCGGCGCAGGTGCTGCAGGCCGAGGTTGAAGTCGATGAGCTTCTCGGCCACATGGTGCTGGCGGAAGTACTCGAGGTAGTGCTCGTCGTTCCACGCCTCGGCGGCCTGGCCGACGATGCGGCAGCGGCTGTCGCCCATGCTGGTGCATTCGACTTCCTTGAACACCACCAGCCGCCCCATGAAGGCGGTGGTGTAGCCCGAGGCATAGCCGATCTGCGACCAGCACTGCGGGTCTTCCCCGTAGCCGAAGTCGGCCACGTGGGCTTCGCATTCCCAGGAGTTCTCCCAGAGGAATTCGCCGTAGAAATGCTTGGTGGCCACGTCGAGGTCGACCTGCACCTTCTGCACCGAGACGATGCCCTCGATGGAATGCAGGCGCGGCCCGAGCATGAAGGCGTCTTCGGCGCGCATGCCGGCAAGGCGCTCGCGCACGGCCACCTCGCCGTCGCGCAGGCCGGAAGCAAAACCCATGCGCACCAGCAGGCCGCGCGCACGCTCGATGCCCAGCGAGTCGAGCAGTTCGCGGCGCAGTTCGGCGAAGGCCCGGGCATGCATGAGCAGCATGCGCTGCTCGTCCAGCCAGATGTGGCCCGAGCCGGCGCTGAAGCGCAGGAGAGAAAGAAGTTCTCCCACCATGTCCCCTTTACTTGTCTGGAATCCGTTCCTCCTACATTCTCCTGCAAGGACGGACGACAAGGCTGCTCAATCAACAGGCAACGTGGTGCGAAGCCGCGCCAATGCTCGCTCTGCGGGTCCGCCTCCTCAAGCAACCCACAGAGTTATGCACAGAAAGAACGAACAACTGTCATCAAGTTGACTTGGCTGCAACGTAGCCCTTGAACTGCTCGCGCAGCTTGGTCTTCAGCAGCTTGCCGGTGGCTGTATGCGGCAGGCTGTCGACGAAAGCCACGTCGTCGGGCAGCCACCACTTGGCCACGCGCTGCGAAAGAAAAGTGAGCAGTTCCTCGCCCGTGACCTCTGCGCCTGCACGCTTCACGACGATCAGCAGCGGCCGCTCCTGCCACTTCGGATGCGCGATGCCGATCACCGCCGCCTCGGCCACGGCGGGGTGCGCGCTGGCCGCGTTCTCCAGGTCGATCGACGAGATCCACTCGCCGCCCGACTTGATGACGTCCTTGGCGCGGTCGACCAGCTGCACATAACCGTCGGCGTCGATGTTGGCCACGTCGCCGGTCGGAAAGAAGCCCTCGGCGTCGAGCACGTCGCCGCCTTCGCTGCGGAAGTAACCGCTCGCAATCCACGGACCGCGCACATGCAGGTGGCCGAAGGCCACGCCGTCGTGCGGCAGGCGCTGGCCGTTCTCGTCGACGATCTTGAGCTCCACGCCCCACACGCCGCGGCCCTGGCGCATCTTGACCGTCGTCTGCTCCTCTTTCGGGAGCGCGAGGTGCTTGGGCAGCAGGTTGCCGATCACGCCGATGGGGCTGGTCTCGGTCATGCCCCAGCCTTGCACGAAGTCGGCGTTGAAGTCGCGCTCGAAGCGCTCGATCATGGCGCGCGGCGTGGCGGCGCCGCCCACGCCGATGCGCTTGAGGCCGATGGCGCGGGTGTCGATCTCGGGGTGGGCGTCGAAGTACTGGAACAGCATGAGCCACACGGTGGGCACCGCCTGCGAGAAGCTCACCTTCTCGTCGCGCATGAGCTCGTACAGGCTCTGGCCGTCGAGGTGCGGGCCGGGCATGACGAGCTTGGCGCCCACCATCGGCGCCGAGTACGGCATGCCCCAGGCGTTGGCGTGGAACATGGGCACGGCCAGCAGCAGCGTCATCTGCGAGCACACGCCGAAGGTGTCGGGCGCGCATTCCATCAGCGAATGCAGCACGGTGGAGCGGTGCGAATACAGCACGCCCTTGGGGTTGCCCGTGGTGCCCGACGTGTAGCACAGCGACGAGGCGGTGCGCTCGTCGAACTCGGGCCAGGTGTAGTCCTCGCTCTGCGCGCCGATGAGTTCGTCGTAGCACAGCAGGTTCGGCACATCGATCGCCGGCATGTGGGCGCGGTCGGTCATGGCGACGAAGGCGCGCACGCTCTTGAGCTTGGGGGCGAGCTTCTCGACCAGCGGCGCGAAGCTGGTGTCGAAGAACAGCACCTTGTCTTCGGCGTGGTTGACGATGTAGTCGATCTGCTCCGGAAAGAGCCGCGGGTTCACCGTGTGCAGCACCGCGCCCGAGCCCGACACGCCGTAGTACAGCGCCAGGTGCCGATACGTGTTCCACGCCAGCGTGCCCACGCGGTCGCCGGGCGCCACGCCCAGCGCCTTCATCGCGTTGGCCACCTGCTTGGAGCGCCGCTGCACCTCGCGGTAGTTGGTGCGGTGCACCGGGCCTTCGACGGTGCGACCGACGATCTCGACGTGGGGGTGGAAGGTGGCCGCGTGGTCGATCAGCGACGAGATCAGCAGCGGGCGGTCCTGCATCAGTCCGAACATGGTGTGTGTCTCCTGTGGTTCTTTTGAGCGTGCGTCTGCGAAGGCTACTTCACGGCGATCGAATCACCCATGGGCTCGAACTCCTTGCCGTTGAACTGCACCAGCTGCAGCGTGTTGAACGGAAAGTAGTCGGTGGCCGAGGTGTTCAGCGCAATGCCCGGCAGCAGCATGCCGGTGCGCATGTTCTTGAGCGTGGTGGCCTGCTTGAGCACGTTCTCGCGCGTGAGGTTGTCGCCCGAGGCCTTGAGCACCGTCTCCATGGCCTGCGCCACGCCGTAGCCGTACACGCCGGCGGCGTTGTTCACGTCTTCGTTGGGTGCGTACTTCTTCATGAAGGCCAGGAACTCCTGCGTGGCCGGGTCGTTGGCCCAGCGCGGCTGCGCGGCGTCCTTGAAGAAGGCCATGGCCATGATGCCCTTCGACTTTTCGAGGCCCGCGGGCTCCAGCGTCATCTTCACGTAGGCCGACACGTAGGTGAGGTACTGCTGCTTGGGCTTCCAGCCGATGTCCCAGGCCTTGCGGATGGCCTGCGCGGCGAAGCGCGCGGTGGCGAAGTTGACGAACACGTCGGCGCCCGACGACTGCAGCTTGATGATCTGCGAATCGACCGTCGGGTCGGCCACCTCGAACGAGGCCTCGGCCACCACCATCGAGGCCTTATCGCTCAGGCCCTTCTTCAGGCCCTTGAGCAGGTCCTTGCCGAAGTCGTCGTTCTGGTAGAGCACGGCGATCTTCGCGTTGGGCATCGTCTTGAGGATGTTCTTCGCGTAGAGGCTGCCCTCGCCCTCGTAGCTGGGCATGTAGGGCGTGGTCCAGGGGTAGGCCTTGGGGTCGTTGAAGCGGTCGGCGCCCACGCCCAGGAACAGGTGCGGCACCTTCTTGGCGTTCATGTAGCGCTGGATCGCGGCATTCGATGCCGAGCCCAGGTTGCCGTACACCGCGAGCACTTCGTCCTGCTCGACCAGCTTGCGCACCACCTCGGTGGTGCGCGGCGGCGTGTACTGGTCGTCGTAGCTGATGAGCGTCACCTTGCGGCCGTTGATGCCGCCCTTGTCGTTGACCATCTTGAAGTAGGCCTCGTTGACCTTGCCGACGATGCCGTACGACGACACCGGGCCGCTGTAGGGCATGGCCATGCCGAGCTTGATCTCGGTGTCGGAGGCGCCGGTGTCGTACTTCTTCTGCGCAAGGGCCGCGCCGGCGGTGAACAGGAGGGCCGCGCCGCCCAGGGCGGCGGCCAGTCGAACGATGGAGGTCATGGAAGCTTCAATGAAAACGAAAAGGGGAAATGAATGGCGGGCCGACAGCGCGGCCCGCGTGACGTCGATCAATCGCCGAGCACCTTGCCGAAGGGCTCGTAGCGCGTGCCGTTGAAACGCACCAGCTGCATGCGCTCGATCGGGTAGAAGTCGGTCGGCGAGGTCTTCACCTCGATGCCCGGGTAGAGCATGGGCGGGCTGTACTGCAGGTTGGCCGCCACCTTCATGATGTTGGCGCGCGTGAGGTCGTCGCCCGCCTTGCGCAGCACCTGCTCCAGCGTCTGCGCCGACGAGTAGCCCAGCACGTTGAGCGAATCGCTCAGGTCGCCCGAGGGGTAGTACTTGCTGAACCAGGTCTTGTAGTCCTCGTACTCCTTGGAACCCTTCCACATGTCGTCGGCCGGGTCGCGCAGGTAGGTGGCCGAGATCACGCCCACCGCGTTCTCGGGGCCCGCCGGCTTGATCACCGCCGACACCGACACCGACACGCTCGACAGGTACTGCGTGGGCTTCCAGCCGATGTCGGCCGCCTTGCGGATCGCCTGCGCCGCGAACTTGGGCGTGGTGATGCTGAAGAAGGTGTCGGCACCCGAGGCCTTCAGGTTGACCATCTGGCTGTCGATGGTCGGGTCGGTCACCTCGTAGGTCGACTGCGCCACGATCATCGTCTTGGCCTTGTCGCCCAGCGCTTCGAGAAAGCCCTTCAGAAAGTCCTTGCCGAAGTCGTCGTTCTGCATGAGCACGGCGATCTTCGCGTTGGGCTTGGTGGAGAGGATGTGCTGCGCGTAGATCTTGCCTTCGGTCTGGTACGTGGGCTGCCAGCCCATGGTCCAGGGGAAGGCCTTCGGATCGCCGAAGCGCGTGGCGCCCGTGGCCACGAACAGCTGCGGCACCTTCTTGGCGTTCATGTAGCGCTGGATCGCGAGGTTGTGCGCCGTGCCCAGCGGACCGAAGAGCACCAGCACCTCGTCTTGTTCGACCAGCTTGCGCGCCTGCTCCACCGTCTTGGAGGGGTTGTAGGCGTCGTCCAGCGAGATGAACGTGACCTTGCGGCCGTTGATGCCGCCCTCGGCATTGACCTTGGCGAAGTAGCCCGCCGCCGCCTTGCCGATGGTGCCGTAGGCCGACACCGGGCCCGAGTACGGGACGATGTGGCCGATCTTGATCTCGGTGTCGCTCGCGCCCGGGTCGTAGCGCTTCTGGGCCTGCGCCGTGAAGGCGACAGTCAAACCGAGCGTGGCGGCCAGGCCGGCGCCCAGCAGGCGGCGGCGCGTGCCGGGGCGGGCGGAAATGAGGGAACGTGTCATGGTGTGGTCTCCGTCGTTCTCGTGAAAAAGAAGTTGCGGCCGCGGGCCTCTCACCGGCCCCGTGTCGGTCTCTTGCGGACCTCGTGCGGCGTTCGGGCTGGATGGTAGGCAGCGCCCCCCGCGCGTCACATCGTCGGAACGGACGATTGAGAGCGGCTGAGGGTTGCCCCTAGCATGGGCCTCGACACGGAGACACACCCACCGCCGCGCAACGCGGCGCGCACCGAAGGCAAGCACCGCATGGACCTCACGCTCAATCCCCGCTACGAAGCCTTTCGCGACGAGCTGCGCGCGTTCCTGGCCACGCACGGCCACCGCTCGGCCTTCGCGCGCACCGCCGAACGCCCCGACGCCGACGCCCTTGCCTGGCAGCGCCTGCTGCTGGACCACGGCTACGCGGGGCGCACCGTGCCGCGTGAGTACGGGGGCCACGGCGCGGCGCCCGACGTCATGGCGTCGCACCTCATCACCGAGGAGTTCGCACGCGCTGGCGTGGCGCCGCCGCTGGGCAACCAGGGCATCTCGATGCTGGTGCCCACCCTGCTCGAACTGGGCAGCGAGGCGCAGCGGCGCGAGTGGATCGGCCCCACCTTGCGCGGCGAGGTGGTCTGGTGCCAGGGCTACTCCGAGCCCGGCGCGGGCTCCGACCTGGCCTCGCTGCAGACGCGCGCCACCGAAGACGGCGGCGACTTCGTCATCAACGGCCAGAAGATCTGGACCTCGACCGCGCACGTGGCCGACATGATCTTCTGCCTCGTGCGCACCGAGCCCGGCGCCGCGAAGCATGCGGGCATCAGCTACCTGTTGTTCTCCATGAAGACACCCGGCATCGAGGTGCGCCCGCTGAAGACGATGACGGGCCACGCCGAGTTCAACGAGGTCTTCTTCACCGACGTGCGCGTGCCGCAGCACCAGATCGTGGGCCAGCGCGGCGACGGCTGGAAAGTGGCCAACGCCACGCTCAAGCACGAGCGCGGCTCGCTGGGCAACCCCAACCTCACGACCCAGCGCTACCAGGAACTCGCCACGCTGATGCAGGCCGAGACCGTCGACGGCACGCGCCTCATCGACCAGCCCGTGCTGCGCGACCGCCTGATGCGGCTGCAGGGCCAGGTGCTGGCGCAGAAGTGCCACGGCCTGCGGCTGCTCACGGCCGCGGCCAAGGGCGAAGACCCCGGCCTGGCCGCGCTGGTCGTGAAGCTGCAGGGCTGCGAGCTGCGCCACCAGCTGGCCGCGCTCGCCATCGACGCGCTGGGCGAGCTGGGCCTCCTGATGCCCGGCAGCGCGCACCTGCGCGCGCAGGCGCTCTGGCAGGAGCGCTACATGTTCGACCTGGGTTTGATCATCGGCGGCGGCACCGCGCAGATCCAGAAAAACATCATCGCGGAGCGCGGGCTGGACATGCCGCGTGAACCCCGCCTCGCCTGATCGGTTGAAAGAAAGCACGCCATGGAATTCGCCCTCTCCGCCGACCAGAAGCTGCTGCAGGACAGCCTGCGCCGCGCCCTCGAACGCGCCTGCCCGCTCGATCGCGTGCGCCGCGTCGCGGCCGACGACCTGCCGCTGGACCGCGAGGTCTGGCGCACGCTGTGCGAGGTCGGCGTGCCGGCCCTGCTCGTGCCCGAGTCCTTCGGCGGGCTCGGCCTCTCGCTGCTCGACGCCGCGCTGGCCGCAGAAGAACTGGGCCGCCATGTCGCGCCCACGCCCTTCCTCGGCACCGCCGTGCTCGCACCGCTCGCGCTGCGCGAAGCCGGCAGCGCGGCGCAGCAGGATGAATGGCTGCCGCGCCTGGCCGCAGGCGAATGCATCGCCGGCGTGGCCATCGCCGAGGCCGTGGCCGGCGCGCGCGATGGCGCGGGCGTGACGGCCAATGCCGACGGCACGCTCGACGGCAGCGCGCTCTTCGTGCTCGACGCGGGCGCGGCCGATGTGTTCATCGTGGCCGACCGCGCGGGCGGCCTGCACCTCGTGCGCGCCGATGCAGCTGGCCTCACGCGCGGCGCACTGCGCAGCATCGACGCCACGCGCCCGCTCGGCGAGCTGCACTTCGCACAGGTGAAGGCCGAACCACTGCCCAACGCCAGCCCCGCCACGCTCGCGCGCCTGCGCAGCGCGGGCTGGGCCCTGCTCGCCGCCGACACGCTCGGTGCGGGCGAAGCCATGATCGGCCAGGCCGTGGCCTACGCCAAGGAGCGCCGCCAGTTCGGCCGCGTGATCGGCTCCTTCCAGGCCGTGAAGCACCTGTGCGCCGAGATGGCCGCCGCGCTGGAGCCCGGCCGCGCCCTGGTCTGGTACGCGGCCCATGCCTTCGACGCATTGCCCGAAGAAGCCGCGCTGCTCGCCGCGCACGCCAAGTCGCACCTGAGCGAAACCGGCACCTTCGTCGCCCGCACCGCCACCGAGGTGCACGGCGGCATGGGCATCACCGACCTGCTGGGCCTGCATTACTGGTTCAAGCGCATCGGCTTCAACCGCCAGTTGCTCGGCGGACCCGAGCGCGTGCGCCATCTCGCCGCCGAGATGCAGGGCCTCGTCGCCGCATGACCTCCCATCCCATGACCACACCATCCACCGCCCCCCGCATGCTCGAAGGCCTGCGCATCGTCGACCTCACCACGGTGATCTTCGGCCCCTACTGCACGCAGATCCTCGCGGACCTCGGCGCCGAGGTGGTGAAGGTCGAGCCGCCCGAAGGCGACAGCATCCGCATCATCGGCACGCCGCCCGTCACGCCGCTGATGAGCCCCGTGCACCTGCGGCTGAACCGCGGCAAGCGCTCCGTCGTCTGGGACCTGAAAAGCGACGACGGCCGCGCCGCGATGCGCCGCCTCATCGAGACCAGCGACATCTTCATCCACAACGTGCGCAGCGACGCCATCGCGCGTGCGGGCCTGTCGTACGACGAGGTGCGCGCCATCCGCCCCGACATCGTCTACGTGCACTGCACCGGCTTCGACCAGCGCGGGCCGTATGCCGCGCTGCAGGCCTACGACGACATCATCCAGGCCGCGTCGGGCATCGCCTCGCTGCCGCCCAAGGTCGACGGCAACCCGCAGCCGCGCTACGTGCCGATGACCATGGCCGACAAGGTCTCGGGCCTGCACGCGGCCTACGCCGTGCTCGCCGCCGTGGTGCACCGGCTGCGCACCGGCGAGGGCCAGCAGGTGGAGGTGCCGATGTTCGAGTCGCTCGCCAGCTTCAACCTCGTGGAGCACCTGTGTGACAAGACCTTCGTGCCGCCCACCGGCCCCGCGCTGTACCCGCGCCAGATCGACCCCATGCGCCAGCCCATGCGCACGCGCGACGGCTACATCGCCATTGCGCCCTACCTGGACGACCGCTGGCTGCGCTTCTTCGAGGCCACCGGCCATCCCGAGGTGCTCGAGGCGCCCGAGCTGGCCGACAAGGCCCTGCGCCGCAAGCACATGAGCCGCATGTACGAGGCCGCCGCCGCCATCCTGCCCGAGCGCACCACGGCCGAATGGCTCGACATCCTGAAGAAGGCCAACGTGCCCGCGATGCGCGTGAACGACATCGCCGACCTGCCCGACGACCCGCAGCTGCAGGCCGCCGGTCTTTTCCGACAGCGCACGCATCCGACCGAAGGCGCGTATCTTGAGGTGCGCCCACCGGTGCGCTTCTCGGGCTATGCCTACGCCGACCTGTCGCACGCCGCGACGCCCGGCCAGCACAGCGCCGAGGTGGCACGCGAGCTGGGCGTGACCCTCATGAACGAACGAAAGAACGCCGCATGACCATGACTGTCTACGACGCCGTCGCAAGCCGCCGCTCGGTGCGCGAATTTCTCGACCGCCCCGTGCCGGCCGACACCCTCCGCCGCGTGCTGCAGGCCGCGCTGCGCGCGCCCTCGGGCGGCAACCTGCAACCGTGGCACCTGCATGTGGTGGGCGGCGAGCGCCTGGACGAACTCAAGGCCCTCATGCGCACCCGCGTGCAGGAAACGCCCGGCGGCGAAGGCAGCGAGTACGACATCTACCCGCGCGAGCTGGTCGCGCCCTACCGCGACCGCCGCTTTGCCGTGGGCGAAGCGATGTACGCGCGCCTGGGCATTCCGCGCGAGGACAAGGCCGCGCGTTTGAAATGGTTTGCGCGCAACTTCCAGTTCTTCGGCGCGCCGCTCGCGCTCTTCTGCACGGTGGATCGCCGCATGGGCCCGCCGCAGTGGTCCGACCTCGGAATGATGTTGCAGAACGTGATGCTGCTGCTGCGCGCCGAGGGCCTGGACAGCTGTCCGCAGGAATGCTGGGCCATCTACCCGCAGACCATCGGCCGCTTCATCGACCTGCCGCCCGAACGCATGCTCTTCACCGGCATGGCCATCGGCTACGCCGACCGCGACAAGCCCATCGACGCCCTCGAGACCGAACGCGCACCGCTGGACGACGTCGCCGAATTCATCGGCATCTAGGAAGGCAATCACCCATGGACGATTGGGAAAGCGCCTGGGCGCCGATGGTGGCGCGCGTGGGCGAAGACTTCGCGAACGGCGTGATCCGCTGGGGCGTCGACGTGATCGAGGCCGGCGCGGTGCGCCGCTATGTCGAGGTGCTGGAGTTCGACTGCCCGCTGCACCACGGGCCCGACGCCGTCGCGCCATCGACCAGCCTCGCCAGCCTCACGCTGCCGCCGATGTGGGCCCCGGGCCAGCCGCCCGTGTTCACCAGCGACGCGCGCAACGCCGAACCCGAGCGCAGCCCGCTCAAGGGCACGCGCCCCGAAGGCATGCCGCCCACCACCGCCTACATGGCGACCGACTACGAGGTCGACTACCTGCAACCCGCGCGCCTGGGCGACCGCCTGGGCCGGCGCGGCAACCGGCTCGTGCGTTGCGAACCCAAGGCGACCAAGGTGGGAAGGGGCGCCTTCACGACGTGGGAGTACGACATCGTGAACCAGCGCGAAGAGGTCGTGGCCCGCTGCCGCTTCGGCATGTACCACTACCTGCCGCACTAGCGAACAGACACCCGATGCCATGCGGCCTCCCGCACCGGCGCACTGCGTCCCGTGCGCAGGGCATTGGGTGCTCCCCGCAGCGAAATCAAGGAGGAGGGGCGAAGCCCCGGGGGACATTCGCGAAGGGGAGTACCCGATGTCCTGTGCACGCGCCCTGAACCGACCCACAACGCCTCACAAGCAGAGCAACAAGATGAACTGGCAAACACAACGCCGCTGGGAAGAAGTCAACGAGGGCGACACCTTGAACCCCGTGCCCTTCCCCCTCACCGTCTACCGCCTCGTGATGGCCGCCGGCGCCAACCGCGACTTCAACGCGATCCACCACAACACCGAGCACGCCCAATCGACCGGCGCCCCCGAGATGTACGCCAACGTGATGCTGCTGCAGGGCATGTGGGAGCGCGCGATTCGCGAGTACATCGGCACGGCCGGCGTGCTGCATGCCATCCGCGGCTTTCGCATGAAGTCGTTCAACACCGCGGGCGACACCGTCACCGTGCGCGGCCAGGTCGAACGCAAGTGGATCGACGACAGCGCCGATGCCGCGCACCGCCACCGCCTCGACCTGCGCCTGTGGAGCGAGAACCGCCACGGCGTGTCGGTCGGCCCCGGCCTGGCCGTCGTGAGCCTGCCGCCCTGACATCGCACCCAGCCAGAAAAACCATCGGAGACAAGACAGACATGCACAACAGCAGATTCACCCGCCGCCACGCCCTCGCGCTGGCCGCCGCCCTGGCCACGAGCAGCGCCTTCGCGCAGCAGCCAACCTGGCCCGACAAACCCATCCGCATGATCGTGCCCTACGCCGCAGGCGGCGGCACCGACGTGTTCGCGCGCATCGTTGCCGAGGGCCTGGGCAAGCGGCTCGGCCAGAGCGTCATCGTCGACAACCGCCCCGGCGGCAACGGGCAGATCGGCATCACCGCCGTGCAGCGCGCACCGGCCGACGGCTACACCGTGCTGTTCTCGCTCACCTCCATCATCCAGAACCCGCTGCTGTACCCCAACGCCGGCTTCGATCCGTTCAAGGACTTCGTGCCCGTGTCGGAAGCGGGCCGCCTGCCCATCGTCTTCACCGTGAGCAACAAGCTCGGCGTCGACACCCTCGACGGCTTCGTCAAGCTCGCGCGCGCCGCGCCCGGCAAGTACTCGTACGGCTCCTACGGCAACGGATCGAGCGCCCACCTGTATGCCGAGGTGCTGCAGGACGCCGCGGGCATCCAGCTGCTGCACGTGCCCTACAAGGGCGAAGCGCCGGCCATCACCGACCTGCTCGGCGGCACCGTCGATGCCGTGTTCGTCTCGGCCAAGGGCGTGGGCCCGCACGTCGCGGCCGGCAAAGCGAAGTCGATCGCCGTGGTCGGCACCGCACGCGCCCCGCTCGCGGCCGGCGTGCCCACCTTCAAGGAACAGGGCTTCGCCGGCATGGAGTCGGTCGGCTGGTTCGGCATCTACCTGCCCGCCGGCACGCCGCAGCCCATCGCGCAGCGCCTCTCGACAGAAGTGGCCCAGGTGGTGCAAAGCCCCGAGCAGGCGGCGCGCATCGAAGGCCTGGGCGTGATCCCGGTCGGCAGCACGCCCGCGCAGCTCACCGCCACCATGCGCGCGGACCATGCGCGGTGGAAGCAGGTGATCCAGGCCAAGAACATCAAGCTCGATTGAGACCGCACGCCATGACACGTCTTTCTTCTTCCACGCTCGGCTTCGCACTGGCTGCCTTGCTCACCCTGCCCGCCGCCGCGCAACAGCCACCGGCCGACTACCCCTCGCAACCCGTCACGCTCGTCGTGCCCTTCCCCGCCGGCGGCATCACCGACAACATCGCGCGGCTGGTCGCACAGGAACTCGGCACCGCCTGGGGCAAGCCCGTCGTCGTCGACAACCGCGTGGGCGCCAGCGGCACCATCGGCGCCGCCGCCGTGGCGCGCGCCCCGAAGGACGGCCACACCGCCCTCTTCACCATCACCACGCACGTACAGATGCCCGCGCTGCAGCGCAAGCTCTCGTACGACGCGGTGAAAGACTTCGCGGCCGTGTCGCAGATCGGCATCTCGACCTCGGCCCTGGTCGTGACGCCCGACGTGCCCGCGAAAACGCTGGCCGAACTCGTCACGCTGCTCAAGGCCGAGCCCGGCAAGTATTCGTACGGCTCGACCGGCGTGGCGACCACCTCGCACATCTACGGCGAGCTGTTCAAGAAAGAGGCCGGCGTCGACATGCCGCACGTGCCCTACAAGGGCGCCGCACCCATGGTGACCGACCTGCTCGGCGGCCACATCCGCGTGGCCGTGCTCGACACCGGCACCGCCCTGCCCTACCTGCAAAGCGGCAAGCTGCGCGCGCTGGCGGCACTGGGCACGCAGCGCTCGGCCACGCTGCCGCAGGTGCCGACCTTCCAGCAGGCGGGCTACGCGGGCTTCGAGCCCTATGCGTGGATTGCGCTGTTCCTGCCGGCCGGCACGCCGCAGCCGCGCGTGGACAAGATGTCGAAGGCCGTCGCCGCCATCATCGCCAGGCCCGAGGTGCAAAAGAAGATGCGCGACATGAACATCGAGCCCGTGGGCAGCACGGCCGCCGAGTTCGCCGTGGTGCTGCGCCAGGACGCCGACACCTGGAAGCGCGTGATCGACAAGACCGGCATCCGCCTGGAGGACTGACCGATGACGCCCCCTCCCCTTTTTCGCGGCGCCCTCGAAGGCGTCAAGGTGCTCGACCTCTCGTCCGTGGTGCTCGGCCCGCTGGCCAGCCAGATGCTCGCCGACATGGGCGCCGACGTCATCAAGGTCGAGGCGCCGCAGGGCGACCTGGCCCGCTCGGTCGGGCCCGCGCGCCACAAGGGCATGTCGTCGCTGTACCTGTCGTGCAACCGGAACAAGCGCAGCCTCGTGCTCGACCTGAAGCAACCCGCCGCGCGCGAGGTGCTCGACACGCTGGTGCGCGGCAGCGACGTGCTCGTGCACTCCGTGCGCACCGACGCAGCGGCGCGCATCGGCATCGACGCCGCGCGGCTGCTGGAACTCAACCCGCGGCTGGTGAGCGCGCACGTCAAGGGCTTCTCGGACGAAGGGCCGTACGCGGGCCTGCCGGCCTTCGACGACATCATCCAGGCCGCATCGGGCCTGGCGCAGCTGCAATCGATCTACACCGGCGAGCCGCGCTACATGCCCGCGCTCGTGGCCGACAAGACCACGGCGCTGTACGCCGCCTACGCCATCGTCACCGCGCTGTTCCATCGCGAACGCAGCGGCCAGGGGCAGGCGGTCGACGTGCCGATGTTCGAGACCATGACCGCCTTCAACATGGTCGAGCACCTGTGGGGCCACACCTTCCAGCCGCCCATCGACGACATGGTGTACGGCTCGATCCGCTCGGGCGTGCGCAAGCCTTTTCGCACGGCCGACGGCTACATCGCACTGGTGCCCTACACCGACGCGCAGTGGCTGCGCTTCTTCGAAGTGGTGGGCCGGCCCGAGCTGCGCGAAGACGAACGCTTTGCCACGCTGGCCGCGCGCGTGCGTAACCATACGGTGGTGTTCGGCGAACTCGAACGCGCCACCGGCGCGCGCACCACCGCCGAATGGGTGTCTGCCTTCCGCCAGGCCGACATCCCGGCGATGCCGATCCAGACACTGCAGCAGCTGCCCGACGATCCGCAGCTGAAGGCCAGCGGCCTGTGGCACGACGCCGAGCACCCGACCGAAGGCACGCTGCGCTTTCCCGGCGTGCCGTTCACGCTGTCGGCCACGCCGGGCGGTGTGCAGCGGCTTGCGCCGTCGCTGGGGGAGCACACGGATGAAGTGCTGAGGGAGTTCGGGTTCGAGCGGGCGGCGGTGGATGCGCTGGTGGCCGGCGGCGTGGTGGCGCGGACCAAATAACCGTCTGCCCCGTCTACTTGAACTGGCCGTCGGCCGCGGAGATCCGCAGTTGCTCGGCGCGCTGGTTGTTGAGCTCGGCCACGCAGGCCGCGCGCCGCATCTCGAGCGCGTTGCCGATCGCCGTGCCGCCCACGGACTTGGCGTAGGCGCAATGGTCCTCCCGGTACCTGGCGAAGGACTTCTTCGCGGCAGCCAGCCTGGCCTTGGTTGCCGCGATGTAGGGAGGCTCGATGTCCCACTTGGCAATGGCGCGCAGCAGGTTCGCTTCGGCGCGCTTCAAGTTGGTCTCGCTTTCCACTTCCTTCTTGTCCAGGCATTCACGGACGTCAGCCATCGAGAAAAATTCATTCCCGCACGCCAGCCGGATCGCGTACTCGCTCTGCACCACACGGGACGCACGGGACGGCGCTGCAATTGCAGACACGCTGCAGAGAATCGTCGCTGCAAGAATTACCGAACGCATGTTCATTCCCTTCCGCTGAGCACGAGTGGCAGCGTTGTAGTGATCTTCGTCTTGTAGGTGGCATCACCGCCGCCGTTGTACCGTCCCACGAGCAACGCCGACGTCATCGGCCGCCAACCCACAATGACGCGTTGGAGCACGGCCTTCTGGCACTTCAGGACTTGCCCAACGCGCAGAGTACCGGCCGTCGGGTTCAGCCTTTTCATGATCTCAGTGGTCGAGCCGTTGGCGCGTGCGATCTTGTCGAGGCTGTCTCCAGGCTGGACGGTCACGTCAAAAACCGAAGACCCCGCGGGCGACGCGCTGCGGTGCTCGTAGTACGCCGCCTTCATCAGAAGATAGCCGATGCCAGCCCGGATGTTGTGCGACGGAACCGTGCGAACAGACAGCACGGTCAGTCGCTCTTTCCAGATCGGCGGCAGGATCAGATCACCGCCCTCGTTGCCGGAGAGCAGTGCATCCATGCCGGCGTCGCCGACAACGCCGATCTGCATCGGCTTGATGAGCCACTGGGGGTTGCCCGCCCCGGACTCGACCCACACCATCGCCTTGACGACCCGCCAATCCAACGGCATGTACCCCGTGGTGGTCGCCAGGTGCTGGTTGAACTCGCTGACGGCGGTCCTGATCTCTTTGTCCCAGAAGTCCCACTTCGGGTCTCCAGGCGCGCGAAGGATTCCCTCTTTCCACTTGTCGAACCCGCTCTTCGGCGCTGCTTGCGTAGCCACAACCACTCCCCCTTCGATCGTTTCTTTTCGGTCCAAACGATTCTGCGTAGGGGACACCAAAGCGCCAGCGATGTGTAAATTTCGCGCCGCGTATCGCGCGCATTTACAAGGCCATCAGGCACACCTGTGTGCCCAGCCCCGCGACATAAGCGCGGGCGCTTGCAAACAGGCTTTATTCGAGCTTCAGGTTCATGTCCTTGATGAGCCGCGACCACAGCAGGTTCTCGCGCCGCACCGCCGCCATCAACTCGCCCGGCCCCTCACCCGAAGGCTCGAGCCCCAAACCGATCATGCGTTCCTGCAGATCAGGCTGCGCCACGGCCTGGCGCACCGCACCGGCGAGCTTGTCGATGGCCGGCTGCGGCGTGCCGGTGGGCGCGAAGAAGCCCCAGAAGCCGCCGTGCTCGTAGCCCTTGAAACCCTGCTCGGTGAAGGTGGGGATCTGCGGCGCGAGCGGCATGCGGCGCGTGCCGAAGACGCCCAGCAATTTCGCGCGACCCGACTTCGCGTGCGGCAGCGCTTCGCCCATGGTGACGAAGCCGCCCTGCACCTGGCCGCCGAGGATGTCGATCATCAGCGGCGCACCGCCCTTGTAGGGCACGTGCGTCATCTGCAGGCCCTCGTCGCGCATCAGCTTCTCGCCGTAGAGGTGGCCCGACGAGCCCTGCCCCGCCGAGCCGAAGCTCAGCTTGCCGGGCTGGGCCTTGGCCATGGCGACGAACTCGCGCATGCTCTTCGCGGGCACGCCCTCGCCCACCGCGAACACGAGCAGGCCGTAGTTCGACAACGACACGGGTGCGAAGTCCTTGAACACGTCATAACCCGGCTTGGCCATCAGCAACGGCGCGAGCACGAAGGAGTTGACGGCGAACAGCAGCGTGTGGCCGTCGGCCGGCGCCTTGGCCACGAAGGACGCGGCAATGGCACCGTTGGCACCGGGCTTGGGGTCGATCAACACCGGCTGGCCCAGCGGCTTGGCGATGCGTTCGCCGATGGTGCGCGCGATGCCGTCGACCAGCCCGCCGGCCGCCGACGACACGATCACCTTGATCGGCTGGGTCGGGTAAGCGTCGGCCGCCTGCGCCTTGGGCAGGGCACCGAGCGCGGGGGCCAGCAGTCCGCTCGCGCCCCATTGCGCGAATCGACGTCGTTGCAGCATGAAGAGGTCTCCTGTTGGTTTTCTTGACGATGAAAGTCGTTCAGCCCGCCGCGCCCCACACGGCCAGCGCATCGAGCGCCTCGACCGTGCCACCGTCCACCCGCAGCGGGTTGACTTCGAGCGAGACCAGTTCGGGGCCGAGAGCGAGCGCCGCGTTGCCGATGGCGGCCACGGCTTCGGCGATGGCGTCGCGGTCGGCCGCGGGCGCACCGCGCCAGCCGTCGAGCAGGCGCGCACCGCGCAGCTCGGCCAGCATGTCCTTCACCTCGGCGGGCGTCACGGGCAGCAGGCGCAGGCTGGTGTCGCGCAGCGCCTCGACCCAGATGCCGCCGAGCCCCACGGCCAGCGCCGGGCCCCACTGCGGATCGCGCACGGTGCCCACGAAAAGCTCGAGCCCGCCTTGGCGCATCGGCGCGACGAGGATGCCGTCGATCTCGGCCTCGGGCCGCGCGGCGCGCACGCGCGCATCCATCGCCTGCCAGGCGGCGCGCACCGCGTCGGCACCCTGCAGGTTGAGCGCCACGCCGCCGACCTCGGTCTTGTGCGCGATCTGCGCCGAGGCGATCTTCAGCACGACCGGGCCGCCGATTTCTTCTGCGAAGCGCGCGGCCTCGTCGGCGCTGCGCGACAACCGCACGGGCACCACGGGCACGCCGCGCTGCGAGAGCCAGTCGAGCGTCTCGCGCTCCGAACGCAAAGGCTGCGCGGGCGGCGTGGCCGGCACTGCAGCAGCGACACCTTGCGCGCCCTGACGCCGGCGCAGCGTTTCCGACCAGCGGCGCACCGCACCCGCCGCGCTCATCGCATGGTGGATGCCGCAGGCGATGTGGCGGATGCCGGTCTCGGCGATGAGCTCGCGCGACCGCTCGCTCACCTGCATCACGTAGTGGCTGCAGACGATGGCGGGCACCGGGCTGGCCGACAGTCCGCGCGCCACCTGCGCCAGCACGGCGCGGTTCAGCGGCGTGTCGTTGGCCGGTGCGTTGGGCACGTCGGCCACGACGATGGCGGCGCCCAGCGCGGGGTCGCGCACCAGCGCTTCGAGCGCGTTGCCGAACAGCTCGGGCTGCAGCATGGCGGCGCCGGTCACGTCCAGCGGGTTCTGCGGCGTGCCGTAGCCCGGCAGCACCTCGCGCAGCGCGGCCTCGGTGGCGGGCGCGAGCGGCGTGAGCGCCAGGCCTTCTTCCTCGGCGCGCTCGGCAAAGATCTCGCACATGCCGCCCGACATCGACACCGCCGCCAGCCCGCCCGCCGCGAAAGGCCCGGTCATGCTGGCGAAGGCGGCGGTGAACACCAGGTCTTCGATGGAACGCACGCGCATCAGGCCCAGGCGCTGGCACATGGCGTCGAACACGCGGTCGTCGCCCACCAGCGAGCCGGTGTGGGCCTGCGCGGCCTGCGCCGTGATCTCGCTGCTGCCCATCTTCAGCACCACGATGGGCTTGGCCACGGCCAGCGCGCGCTCGGCCGCGGCGGCAAAGCGCTGCGGGTCGCGCACGGTCTCGGCGAACACGGCGATGGAGCGCGTGTGCTCGTCGTCCACCAGGTAGTCGATGACCTCGGCGATGTCGATGTCCGACTCGTTGCCGGTCGACACCATGCGGCTCAGGCCGATGCCGTGCACCTGCGCCATGAACGACAGCTGCCCCGCGAGCGCGCCGCTTTGCGACACGATGCCCAGCGTGCCCGCCGGCAGCGGCTCGCGCAGCGAGGCGGTCCACACGGCCGAGCGGTCGACGTAGTTGACGAAGCCCAGGCAGTTCGGCCCGAGGATGCGCAGGCCGCGCGATCGCGCCTTGGCCGTGAGCTGGCGCTGGCGCTCGCGGCCTTCCTCGCCGGCCTCGGCGAAGCCCGAACTCAGCAACACCGCGTTGCCGATGCCCGCGCGCTGCAGGTCGGCCAGCGCATCGTCGAGCGCGTCGGCCGGCACCATGAGCAGCGCCGTGTCGACCGGCTCGCCGATGGCCTCGGCCGAGGTGGCGGCCGCCATGCCATGAAAGCTGCCGCCGCGCCGGTTGACCGGGTAGAGCTGGCCCGCGTAGCCCAGCGTGCGCAGGCTGGCGAGCGCCGCGTTGGACCACACCGAGCGCTCGGTGGCGCCGACGAAGGCGATGGCCTTGGGGTGAAGGAAGCAGTGAAGAGAAGAAGAGGAAGAAGAAGTCATGGCAGCAGGAAGGAAGGTCGGGTTCAGTCGTCGAGCTTGATGCGCAGGTCGCTCACGAAGCGCTTCTCGTCGGCGTAGGTCTTGTGCGCCCAGGCCGTGTAGGCGGGGCTGTCCATGTAGAACCGGACGTAGTCGTTCAGGTCGAGCGTGCGCAGGAACTCGGGGTCGTCCACGGCCTTGCGGAAGGCCTCCTGCAGCGCCTGCACCACCTTCGGGTCCATGCCGCGCGGGCCGGCGATGCCCCACGAGCCGTTGGCCACCACGTCGTAGCCGAGTTCCTTCACGGTCGGCACGTTCAGCCGCGTGGGCGAGCGCGCCTCGTTGAAGGTGGCCAGCAGACGCACGCGCCCGCCCGCCACGGCGGCGCCGAAGCCGGCCTCGGAGACCGCGTCCACATGGCCGCCCATGAGCGCGTTGTACAGCTCGGCCGCGCCCTTGAAGGGAATGAAGTTGAACTTCACGCCGGCCAGCGCGGCCAGCCGCTCCATCGACACGTGCGAGGTGCCGCCGCGCCCCGTGGTGCCGTACGACACCTCGCCCGGCTTGGCCTTGGCCGCGGCCAGCAGCGCGTTCAGGTCTTTCCACGGCGCGTCCTGGCGCACCGTGATGCCCAGCGTGGCGGCCGTCACGTTGGCCACGTAGGTGAAGTCGGTGGCCGGGTCGTAGCTCACCTTCTGCAGGTGCGGCAGCCGGTACAGCGAGCTCAGCATGAGCGACAGCGTGTAGCCGTCGGGCGCGGCCTTGCGCGCCATGGTGGTCGGCGCCAGCGTCGCGGCCACGCCGGGCTGGTTGAGGATCACGATCTGCTGCTTCAGCTCGCGCGAGGCCGCCAGGGCCAGCGCGCGCGCCTGCACGTCGGTGGCGCCGCCCGCAGGGTACGGCACCAGCAGCGTGATCGGCTGCTTGCCGAACAGGCCCTGGGCGCGCGCCAGGAAGGGCAGCGCGGTGCCCGCGGCGGCGAGCGCGGCGCCGTGGATCAGGCGGCGGCGCGCCGGGTCGGTCGGGAAGGAATGCATGGCTTGTCTCCGGTCGGTCGTTCGGTCGGTCAGTCGAATCTGTCGTTCTGCGGCGATGGTCGCGCGCAGCCCTTGGCCGGTCACCGTCGCTTCGGACGACTTTGGCCGCCGCAGCGCTTTCGATCCCGTCGCTTCCGACGATGCCGGCGCGGCGCGTCCCTTCCATACTCGGCGCACAACAACGAACCGACCGACGGAGACCGCAGTCCATGGACCTCACCCAGCCCCTGCACAAGGCCCTGCAGGAACGCCCCGGCGCCACCGCCCTCGTGTGCGGCGAGCGCCGCAGCACCTTCGCCCAGTTCGTCGACCGCGTGGCGCGGCTGGCGGGCGTGCTGCAGTCGCTGGGCCTGCAACCCGGCGACCGCGTGGGCCTGCTGGCGCTGAACTCCGACCGCTACGTGGAGTACCTGTACGCCACCTGGTGGGCGGGCGGCGTGATCAACCCCGTCAACATCCGCTGGAGCGCGCGCGAGGTCGCGTACTCGCTGGACGACTGCGACACGCGCATCCTGCTGTCCGACGCGCACTTCGGCGCCGTGGCGCAGCAGCAGCGCGAACTCTCGCGTTCGCTGAAGACGCTGGTGCACTTCGGCGACGGCCCCGCGCCCGACGGCATGGCCGACGCCGAGGCGCTCATGGCGCAGGCGCAGCCCGTGCCCGACGCTCGGCGCGGCGGCGCCGACCTGGCCGCCGTGATGTACACCGGCGGCACCACCGGCCTGCCCAAGGGCGTGATGCTCACGCACGGCAACCTCTACACCGGCCAGCTCTCGGCCAACATGGCCGCCACGCGCCCCGCCGAGGCCGTGGGCCTGAACATGGCGCCCATGTTCCACGTGGGCGGCACCGGCCTCACGCTGCAGCTGATGATGCGGCTGTGCACGCAGGTCATCATTCCGGCCTTCGACGAGGTGAAGGTGCTCGAGGCCATCCAGAACGAGCGTGCCAGCGAGACCTTCATGGTGCCCACCATGCTCAAGCGGCTCATCGAGCACCCGCGCTTCGGCGAGTTCGACACCACGCCGCTGCAGCTGGTGCTGTACGGTGCCGCGCCCATCGACGACGCGCTGCTGCTGCAGGCCATCGACAAGCTGCCGCGCGCGGGCTTCTGCCAGCTCTACGGCATGACCGAGCTGTCGCCCGTGGTCACCGTGCTGCCCACGTGGTGCCACCACCCCGACCAGCCGGCCGCGCGCCGCCGCTCGGCCGGACGGCCCGTGCCCATCGCCGAAGTGCGCATCGTCGATGCCGACGGACACCCCGTGCCGAACGGCACCGTCGGCGAGATCGCCGCGCGCGGGCCGATGGTGATGGCCGGCTACTGGAACAAGCCCGAGCAGACCGCCGAGGTGCTGCGTGACGGCTGGATGCACACCGGCGACGGCGGCGTGATGGACGCCGACGGCTTCGTCTACGTGGTCGACCGGCTCAAGGACATGATCGTGAGCGGCGGCGAGAACATCTACTCGGCCGAGGTCGAGAACGCCATCACGCAGCTGCCGCAGGTCTCGATGTGCGCCGTGGTCGGCGTGCCCGACGACCAGTGGGGCGAGCGCGTGCATGCCGTGGTCGTGCTGCGCGCCGGCGAGGCCCTGAGCGCCGAGGCGCTGGTGGCGCACTGCAAGACGCTGATCGCCGGCTACAAGTGCCCGCGCAGCGTGGAGTTTCGCGAAGAGATTCCGCTGTCGCCGGCGGGGAAGATGCTCAAGTACAAGCTGCGCGAGCCGCACTGGGAAGGGCGCGCGCGCAAGGTGGGGTGACGCGCCGGCGGGTGTGTGTGCGGATGTATGCGGGTGTGTTTCACCTGCTTGGGGTATGGTGGCGGGCCGCCACCTGCACCTGCACCTTCTGCGACATGCACCGCCGCCTCCTCGCTCTCGCCCTGCCCTGCTTTCTGCTCATTGGCCTGTCGCCCGCCTTCGCGAACGGCAGCCTGCAGTGCGACGGCCGGCCGTACGCGGTCGAGATCCAGTTCAGCCTCTCGACCGGCCAGCTGACCGAACTGGTCGTCGCGCGCACCGGCCCGGGCACCGAGGGGAGCGAGCGCTTCACCCTGCAGCAGCGCTTCGTCGACCATCGCCAGCAGCTCATCCGCGCGCGCGGCACCGGCCTCGAACGGCCGCAGGTGGCCGTGGCGCTGCGCGTGGCCGGCGCGACGGGCACGCTCAGTTACCGCGGCGCGCAGTACGAGCTGCGCTGCAGCTGGACCGCGCTGGGCTGATCCGCCCTTCACGCTTTCCATGCCTCAAGACCGCACCCTTCTTTACGCAGGACGCGGGTTCGAAGTGGCGCATGTGCGCCTGCATGCGCCGCAGGGGCCGGCATGGAGCGACCTGTACACCGTGGCCTCGCCGCGCGTCGTCTTCCCCATCGGGCGCACGCGGCTCGACGTGCGCTCGGGCGATCACACCTGGCTGACCGACGCGCTCACCGCCATCCGCTTCGGCGATGCCACCGCCTACCGGCTGCGCCCCGAGACCGCGACCGTGCGGCACAGCCTCGTGGTCAGCGGCCAGGCATCGGTGAGCCCGGCCCACGGTGAAAGCGCTGCGGGCGTGAGCGTCTGCCTGCTGACGCCGCAGGCGCTGTACCGCATGCACGCGGCACGGCGCCAGTTGCCGGACACCGACAGCGCCCAGGCCGCGGCCCTGGTGGCCGCGCTCGTTGCCGTGCTGGGCAGCGCGCCGCACCAGGCGCCCTGGCACGGCGCCGTCGCGCGTGCACGGCAGCTGCTGCTGTCCGAAGGCAGCGGCCCGGGCGCGCGGCCTGCTCTCTCGCTGGACGAACTGGCCGAGGCCGTGTCGCGCTCGCCCTTTCACCTGGCGCGGCGCTTTCGCCAGCAGACCGGCCTGAGCCTGCACCAGTACCGCCAGCACCTGCGGCTGGCGACGGCGATGGAGCGGCTGGCCGACGGCGAGCGCGATCTGGCCGGCCTCGCGCACGACCTGGGCTACTGCAGCCAGAGCCACCTGGGCGCCGTGTTCCGGCGCGCAGTAGGCGTCACGCTCGGCGAGGCCCGCCGCGTGCTCGGGCCGGCCGGCGCAGCAGGCGCACGAATCTGATAGCTTTCGCGCCGCCCGGGCCACAGACTGGCCCGATGACGACATCGCCTCGCACCCTCTGGACCGGCGCGCTCGCCGCGCTGGCCGCCGCCCTCATCGGCAGCGCCTGGCAGCTGCTGTCGCGCCACGGCGTGACCGCCACCGCGCTCGGGCCGATGGACATCGCGCTGCTGCGCTACGGCATTCCCGCGCTGCTGCTCAGCCCGCTGTGGCTGCGCGGCAGGCTCGTGCCGCCGGGTGCGTCGCGCGGCGCGCTCGTGCTGCTCGTCGTCGGCAGCGGCCTGCCCTTCGGCCTGCTGGTGCTGGCCGGTGCGCAATGGGCGCCCGCCAGCCACATGGGCATCTTCATGGCCGGCAGCCTGCCGCTCTTCACCGCACTGGGCGCGTGGGTCTACCGGGGCGAACGCGTGCACGGCCTGCGCCTGCTCGGGCTGGTGGGCATCGCTGTCGGCATGGCCGTGTTCGCGGCGGGCAGCTTCGGCGAGGGCCTGCGCCAGCAGCACTGGCGCGGCGACCTGCTCTTTCTGCTGGCGGCCTTGCTGTGGACCGTCTACTCCCTGGCCTTCGGCCGCTGCGGCATGAGCGCCTGGCAGGGCGCGGCCTTCGTCAACGGCGCGTCGACCCTGCTGCTGTTGCCGCTGCTGTGGCTCGCCGGCCCGCCGCGACTGTTCGCCGCGCCGTGGACCGACATCGCGATGCAGGCCGCAGGGCAAGGCGTGGTCGCCGGCCTGCTGGGGCTGGTGGTCTACGGCGTGGCGATCACGCGGCTGGGCGCCGCACGCGCCGCGCTGTCGTCCGCGCTCGTGCCCGTGCTGACCACCCTCGGCGCGGCATGGTGGATGAACGAGCCCGTCACGCGCGCCGCGCTGCTGGCGCTGTCGTTCGTCGTGCCCGGCGTCGTGCTCGCGAGCGGCGCGCTGCGGTGGCGGGGGCCGGCGGCACGCGACAGCGAGCGGCAGGGCCCGGGGCAGAATGCGGCGGCGTCCTTGCCCACTTCCGAAAGCACTCGCCCATGAAGAAAAAGATGAATCGCCTTCGCACCGCCACGCTCGTGGCCGCCTCGTTCGCGTCGCTCTTCGCCTTCTGCGGCGCGGGCTGGGCGCAGCGACCGGAGCCGCAGCAGCAGCAGCAGCAACAGCCGCAAGGGCAGCAGCAGCCACTGCAACGCAGTGTCGTGCGCGTGCCCACCCCCTTCGTCGAGAACGGCGCGCCCGTCACGCTCGAGATGGTCATCTACAAGCCCGAGGGCGCCGGCCCGTTCCCCACGGTCGTGTTCAACCACGGCTCCACCGGCATCGGCAACGACCCGGCCTTGTTCAAGCAGACCTGGGCCCCCGAGCGAACCGCCCGCTGGTTCACGCAGCGCGGCTGGCTCATCGCCTATCCGCAGCGGCGCGGACGCGGCCAATCGGACGGCCTGTACGACGAAGGCTTCACCGCCAAGCGCGAGCACTACAGCTGCGAGCCCGCCATCGCCCTGGCCGGCTTCGACCGCGCCGTGGCCGACCTCGACGCCGCCGTCGCATGGCTGCAGCGCGACCCCGACGTCGACACCCGCCGCATGGAAATCGCAGGCCACTCGCGCGGCGGCATCCTCGCCGTCGCCTACGCGGGCCTGCACCCCGACATGTTCCAGGGCGTCATCAACTTCGTCGGCGGCTGGATGGGCGACAAGTGCCCCGGCAACGCCGCCGAAGCCATCAACCCCGCCACCTTCCGCCGCGGCGCGGCCTTTGCCAAACCCACGCTGTGGCTCTACGGCGAGAACGACCCGTTCTACGCGATGTCGCACAGCCGCAAGAACTTCGAAGCCTTTCGCGAGGCGGGCGGCAAGGGGCGCTTCGAGAGCTTCACGCTGGAGGGTGGCGCGAGCGGGCACGGGCTGCTCGGGCAGCAGGGGCTGTGGGGGAAGGCGGTGGAGGCGTATCTGGCGGCGCCGTGAGGTGGTGCGGCGCCTCGGCCCGCTAACGGCGCAGGTCGGCTGCCGCGGCGTTCAGTTGCGCGATGAAGTCGGGCAGCGGAATCCGTGAGCCCAGGCTTCCGTCCTTCGCGGGGAACGCAACGCAGAGCTGGTCCCGGCCTTCCTCGCGGTCGAGCAGCAACAGGAACTGACCATCGAAACTCAGCTCCGCGACGAGGTGCTCGTGCGCCGTGTCGCTCAGGATGGTCTTTTCCCATTTCTCGTTTTTCATGTCTGCTTTGCGGATGAAAGGTGACGATGCCGTGTGCTGCGGGTTGAGGTTCAGCAGGGCCGGATGATAGGTCGACAGGTCTGCGAATCCGCCCTCGCCCGACCAGCCAATTACTGCGTGCAGCTCTTGGTGGAAGCGGTGTGCAATGAGCGCCTCGCGCCATTCACCCCTTTTCAAATCGGCTCGAAACGGAAGCTGAAAGAGCCAGCGGCGCGCCGAATGGTCGGGGATAGCCTACCTCGCTCAGGATTTCGTCGAAGTCCAGGTGCAGCAGTTCGACAAGCTTGTCGATATCCCGCAGTTTCATGGTCCCGTTCGCCATCAAGTCTTGTGCACGCCGTTCGGACGTGCCGATCGCGCTCGCCACGTCGCCGAGGGTGAGACCGGCGTCGGCAAGCTCTCTTCGAAGAATCGCAAGTAGATGCGGAGTTCCGGGCATCGCTGGACTGGCAGGTTGAAATCCGCGCTTGAATCGCGCGGAGCTAATCAGCGCGATTGTTCCGAGCATGGCGATGATCGCGGCGTGTTATCCGGGAGGTAGCGTCTCTTGCCACTCCTGGTATCCCGGTATCGCGAACCCGCCCAAGGTTCAAACCGTTGCGACCGGTCGTGCTTCGGACGCCGCTTCGGATGACGCCGAGCAGGCACGTGCTGCTCGCGCGGATACCGTTGGCGTCGCGGTCGAAGTTGGCGGTGTTGCCCGTGGCGTCGAAGCCATGTCCGTGGCTATACTGCGCCGGTCACGTCTACACAGGGCGTGATCGGGATTGGCCTCCCGTTGAAATCACTGCGACGTAAAAGCCGCAGCCACCCCGCAGGGTCTGCGGCTTCGTCGTTCGTGCTTCCTGTTTTAGGCGGCTCGATGGGCGGGCGCAAGCCCGGCCGGTTTCACGCAAGTGGTTTCCCGGTAGGCCAACCCGTCGAGCCGCCGCCTCCGATTGGCCTCGGGTGCGTCGGTTTCAGCAAACCGAAACCCTTGGAGGCCATTCATGGCTGCATCTGCATCTCCCCGCGCGTCCGCGCACGCGTCTTCGCTTTCTCCATCTTCCGAAACCGCCAGTGCCGAATCGCTCGCGCTGCGGGCGTGTGATGACGTCGACAGTCTGCATGCGGTGCAACGTGCCTACGCGTGCATCGAGAAGCTCATCGTTCCGCAGCGTGTGGGGGAGACGGAGGAAGTCTTTCCGACGCGCACGGAGTTGGGGGCGTTGGTGCGGTTAGTGAATGAGGAGCTGTTGCGGCGGATCGAAGCCGCCGACGCAACGACTCAGTCACTGCGTGCGGCGCTTGGTGAAGGCGGTGTGCAATGACCGACCTCAGCGCCATCGATTACTCACGATACAAGACGTTCACCATTTCGCCTCTTGCCAAGGCGAGAACTTCATCGAACGTATCGACCTCGAGCACCGAATAGGTCAGCTCTTGTCCACTCGCCAACGCTGCGCGCTCAGGCAACGGCGCTGTTTCTGCTCCGACTATTTTTCTGATGCCTGCGAAAAGGTAGCTCGCCTTCTTTTCGTTCAGCTCCAAGTGCCCTTCAGCTCCTGAGTCCTCGTTTGCCCTGGCGATGATTTCCGCCTTGGCTCTTGCTTCGCCTGAGTCAGCTGCATTGATGACGTACACGTTCTCATGCACGAGGAAGGAGTCTTGGCTCTGATCAATCAGCTTGAAGTAGAACAGTGCGTGTGCCGCGTACCACATAGAAGTCCCCCTGGAACGGAATTCAAGAAGCGTTTGACCTTGTGCTCGGAATCCGTGCCGTCGCGGTCCCCACGACGACCCATTTTCCCCTTTCACCCCTTCTCTGGTTGCACTCGCTTCGTATGCGCGGGGCAAAGCACAAGCCCCGCCGAATCAACAGACCACCCTTCACTTCGGGCGGAGCGAGCCATCATTTCTGACCATCCTTCGACAGGGTCAGTTGCTGGCTGGTCAAGACTCTTCTTGAACACGTTCGAGCAATTGCCGAGTCGGCAGAAAATCAGCAGCTCGGTGAATGCGAGATTCACCATGGGGTCAATCGAATCACTCATGACTAAACAACTCCATGAACGATGTAAGGACATGCCGGCACATCAGCTTTTTCAATCGCGAAACGACTGCGACGATTTCTGCTTTACTGCTTGAGAGGAACCGCTCGAACTCACGGGCACAGTCGTCAATGGCATGCTGAACACCCTGATCGCCCTCCGTCTCATGTGCTCGAACTGCCAGGACCGATAGTCAACTCCGCCAAGGATTCACGAGCCCATTCTTCTCCCCTCGCAGCGGCACGTCGATACCAGATCTTCGCCAACTTGGTATTGCCTTCACTTCGATAGTGCGAGCCAAGCGCCGTCGCCCCATACGCACTCCCTCGCCTGAACGCGGACTTATAAAGCTGCTTGGCGAGCAGAGCGTTCTTGGTAACGCCTTCGCCTGCGCTGTACAAGTTTCCGAGATTGACCTTAGCCTCTGGTGACCCAAGCGCGGCAGAACGCCGGTAGTACCGAATTGCCGCCGCCAAGTCACCAGATTCGTGGGCTTCGCATGCGGCTTCCAACAGAACACGAGCATCGTGGCGATCTTTAGGATTTATAGAAAATCCTGTCCTTCTTTTTCTCATTTTTTGCACCTCGATTCTTTAACGAATTTCTAGCCCCGAGAGCAGCGAGGGCATCGCGGCCGTTCGAGAAATCTTCGAACGAAAGGTGCGAAGGGTCCGCCCGAAGCACCCAGCCTATGCCGGCCTTGGCATGTTGGGAAAAACCTCGACGCCGATGCGAACACCAAGTCTTGCAGCGAGCGCCATTGTCTCTAGTGATAGATCACTGCCAATGTTGACGGCGCCCGGCAGTTGCGCAATCACCTGCAATTTGCCGCCAGAAGACAACAAGCGCGCGACGAACTCGTGCGCTTCCTCCAGCCATTTCAGAACATCATGGATCTCTTCGAAGAAGAAACGCTTTCCCTCAGTCCATGAGGTATGACTCCACATCGCACCCGGGGTGAAACGACGCGCCCCAGCACTCCAGGCGTGCGTGGGTCCCATATTCAAGGCGACGGTGATCTCGTCGGCTGACATGGACGGGTGAGTGATGAGCAATCGAATGCTGTAGTAGCAGGGCGTTTCGTTCTCGGTATCACTCGAATTTTCTTCATCCATCACTGACCACCTCCATGCTTTCGGACTTCGACACGAGCGTGCCAGCACATCAACTCTTCAATCGCGAAACGGCGGCGGCGATTTCTGCCTAGCTCTTTGACAGGAACTGCTCGAACTCACGCATCCAGTCGTCTAGCGCTGGCTGAACACTCTCAGTCCACTGAATCTTCGCAAGAGGCCCTATCACCAACACCGTACCGTCTTCTTTGCACACGTCAGATTCAATCGCCATCTGCTTGTCGTCGCCCCGGATATCCACCGTGATCGCGAGCTCTTCGCCATCAACACGCCGCCGGAAGGCCAGGTACGCCCTGAGCAAGAACGCTTCATTGCTGGTACGTCTCACATCGCGAATCACGGATGAATCGCGCATCTCAATCTTCCCCGCGAACGTGGACAGTGTGGTTTGAAGACGAAGCCACAGGGCCTCAATGAGGGCTCCACGGGCGTGCAGCCTCTCGCGGCTCACGACAACTCCCAACGACGTAAAAATCGGGGAGAACTTCTTCGACGTCTCATCGTCCCGTTGCAGGGTCCCGCGATCAGCGTAGAGCAACCGCTCGGTGTCGAGATCGATAGATTCAATCTCGTAGTCACCACTTTCCCAGACGGTGATCCGACCTATCGCTGTCGGCGCATCGACATCCAGGCGCGCCGAGGGATTGGCCGAAGGCTCGCTTTCGTTCAGTCGCATGTCGATGTTCTCTTTCCCCTGAGAGGGATCAGCCTGAACTGTCCGTGCCCAGTCGATGAATCTTCTCAGCATGAGTCTTCCCGGGAAATCACTCGGCACCCATCCTCGATCAGGAGCTGGACGGCTGGGTCCAACTCCATGCGGATATCAAGGAAAACGATCTGACTCGCCAGATTTAGCGCCGAGCAAAGATCTCCTGTCGTAAGAGAAATTGGTGCCTGCTGTGTGCGATGCCAAAGATCGCCGAGTGCGAGAGCCTCGCCGTTCGAAAGAGTTTCGATGTCAAACAGTAGCCAACGCTCATCTCGACCGAACTGGGCGATGAGCACTTCGGCGACCGCCTGGCCTGAGATTGGCGAATCATTGATCGAGTCGAACATTCGGAGCGTTTCCTTCTCTTTGCGAGGACATCGCACCTCTTCACGGGGTCTTCATGTACTCGGCGTTTTTCCAGAGAAGCTCGGATGAAGTAATGCCCAGGGCAGCCGCCACTTGCTCCATCCGAAACTCCCAGTCATCCAGCTTCGAGCGAAAGAACAGTTCCACGGTGTTCTCGGGACGACTCTTGTACTTGCAAAGGTAAAAGTGAAACCCGTCATCCAGTTTCAGGTAGGCGATGTTGCACTCTTCCAGGTCGTCGAGTCCATGCTTGAAGCCAAAGCTGAGTTTCTTCGCAAGGGCTGAGAGGCTCGATGAAATCGTCGCAACGTGCGCACTACTGAAGTCGAAAGACTCAGCTCGAGCTTGAGAAATTGAAGAAAATTTCATGTGGAGATCCCCTATGTCTTCTTGCTCTTCGGCTGGTCAACCTTCGTCAGGCATCGAGAAAGCGATGCCGAATTTCTCCCCGCATCTCACAACGCTTTCCCCGCCAAATTCTTGCACCACGTCGACGGCAAGTTGCTCCTTCTGAAGGAGCACTGCGAAGTGTTCATCAAACGCGATGTCAACGTAGTCGCCTGCCTGATTGAAGAGAAACCGCCCATCACTCAAGAACTGGGAGTAGACAGGGTGATCCTCGAACTTCACAGGCTCAAGTACCCAGTACCTGACACCCGCCACCTTTCCATCGACAGATCGAAGATAGTCATAGAAGCAACCTCCGAGACTCATGTCGGGTGCCTTCTCTTGTCTAGTGACTGCGAAGCCCTTCGGAAAGAGTATGTGATTCATCGTCTCTGTCTGGGTCAACACCGAACCACCCCGATCAAGGGTTTTCGATCTTTTCCTGAGCCGTAAGAATGACGTGCCCCAAGACAACCTTTTTGGCAAATAGCGTAGAGAAGCACCAGGTTCCAGTCAGGCCTTCAACTCTGGTTAGCTTCTCGTCGAAGAGGCCTCGTCTAACAGCTTGGACTAGCCGCTTTGAGCGGGCTGCCAACGGAGCTTCTGTCTGAAACTTCTCACCCCAAGCCGCGACAGCATCCACCTCGTTGTCTGCATCTACCTGAGACAGGTATGTACCGCCATCAAACTCCACAGAGAAGGTGTATTTCTTCATCGCTTCCATTTCGCATGTCAGCTCTTCAGTTCCAGGCACTTCGCTTTCAATCACTAATTGACGTCAAGCACTGAATGGTGCCATCCGTCGGAGTCAAGGCCCCTTCCTGATGGGGCTACCTGACCCGCCGATCGCTCGAGAATTCTTCGGGCAGTGATGAGCAAGGTTCAGCGGGAAAGCTGTGCTGTCCATGTTCACGGAACCGTCTTAGGGTACGGCAATTCGATACCGAGCCCCGCGCAGGTAGCTTCGTAGGAAGCGCGCGCTGCAGAGAGCTGCTCCCACAACATCTGAATCTCCGCAGCCAAATCTTCTAGATCATCTGGCTGCTTGGATTTCACGAGATTTCCCATCTCTTCAAGACGGCGCACCAGACCATTCAGCGTGTCGCCTTGGATGACCACTCCCGGGTAGTTGCGCTCTGGGAGTTGGACGACCGCAAAGTTGACCGGACGCCCCAGGAGTTCAAGCTTCTCGATCATTGAGTACTGCTAGTTCCACCGACGGGGCTAATGGGACCGTTGATTGTGCGGAAGCTGCTCGGATGGTCATATGGCTTCCTAATTCCGACCTAAGTCTTGATATGCGGACAGTATTGGATCGGCCATCAACCGCATGGAATATCCGGTCGCAAGAAATCGAATCCAACCCTGATCAAATTGAATTTCATAGCCCCACTCTCTCAATTTTCCATTCGGCGCGACCCTCTCACCACCCCTCTTAATCTCACCCAAAGAAAATGGAAATTCGTCACGCTGCTTTAATGAAATTTCGAAGTCAGAAACATTGAAGAATGTTAACTCGCATGGCGCAACCCAAAATCCAGAAAAATTCCCACCTCCTGCCTTGACCCATTCAAAAATATAGTCAATGCCTAGCCGGAAACTAAAATCCTCCTTTGGAAATTCGATTCCATAGACTCTGCAATCATGCCAACTCATCATGGAAAAATCAGCATCTGTCCAGACGTGTTTTGTTTTTGACCAGTCGCCATTCATTTTTTACGATCCAAATAATTTCTCAGCAATCTAATATCACTCTGATCCATCGGACGCACTCCTTCTGCTGATTTATTTTTGTTCCAAAACTGCCTTCCCGTATTCGGATTTATGTTCGGATAGCTATTTTGCACGTGCGGAGTATTTACCCCCTTATGTGCCGGACCAATCAAATCGAAGTGAATCCTTCTTCCAGGAGTTTCAATCGTTATGTTTCTTCCATTTCGTCGATGAAGCGCCTCAGCTTGAGACTGAATTGAAGGAGGGCAAAATTTCGGAGGAGGAGGCGCAGAAGTCGAACCGGAGGTTCCACCAGAGCCACCTACCCGTCCACCGCCGCCGATGCCACCGCCTCCAAGCCCATTGCCTCCGCCACTAGCAGGACCGCCTGGACCTCCTCCGCCTCGCAGCGGCTCGAAGTCGATTGGCTTCATGGGCTGCTTTGCCAAGCCGTCGGGATCCGCCCAATTCAGAGCATCACCGTCGACATAGCCAAACTGATTCCATCCGCCATCAAGCCCGATCGGGTCGCTTTGCGTATAGCGCCCAATTGAAGGAATGTAGGTTCGGAACCCGTTGTAAAACAACCCCGACTCCTCATCCGCATGCTGCCCCGGATACCCCAGGTTGAACTTCACCTCTGACACGCCCGTGGCACCCGGATTCGGCGTCACATCCAAGTCGGCAAACCGATTCCTCGCCGTCGTCGGCTTGTCTTCCCCGAACGCGCTGTAGCCCCACTGCCAGACCGCTTGCCCGCTCACATCGGTGAGCTTGCGCGGCGTGTTCAGGTGGTCGCTGTGCACGGCGTAGGTCGCACCGTTGATCACCGCCGCGATCGGCATCGGGCCGTTGGCTGTCGGCAGGTAGATGTACTGCGCCTGCCCACCGCTGTTGGTGCCGCCGCTGCCCACCTCGGTGATCAGCGTGCCCTGCTCGTCGTAGACATACGTGTAGCCCTGCTGCTCGGCCTGGTTCGCCGCGGGGCTCCACAGCCGGGTGAAGAACGCGATCAGGCTTTGCATGAAGCCCGGGTCGGCCTCGTCGCCCTGGCTCGGCGGGTACAGCGGCTCGGTCTTGAACACGCGCTGGCCCAGCGCGTTGTGCGCGTAGCGCGTGGTCGGGCTGATGTCGGTGGCGCCCGTGGTGGCGGCGGCCAGCCGGCCCTCGGCGTCGTAGGCGTAGCTGCGCAGGCCGTCGGTCACGAGGTCGCCGTTGGCGTTGTAGCCATAGGTGACGCTGGTGTTGCTCGCGCCGTTGATGCTCTGGGTGAAGCCCGTCAGACGGTTGCTTGCCGCGCCCACGGTGTAGGTGCGCTGGGTGCTCTGGCCGCCGAGCACGCGCGTGCTGCTCGCGCGGTTGCCGTTGGCGTCGTAGCCGAAGCTGGCGGTGTTGCCCGTGGCATCGAAGCCGGTGATGCGGCCGACCGGGCTGTAGCCGACGCTCCAAGTGAGGTTGCCGTTCGCGACGGTGGTGTGCGTCGGGTCGGCGTCGCCGGGGCGGTACAGGTTCTGCGTGAGGCTGGTGATGCGGCCTGCCGCGTCGTACACGTAGCTGCTGAACTCGGTGCCGGTGAGCCGACCCGCGGTGTCGTACACGCGGCTGGCGGCCACGGACGCCGGCGGTGCGGCGGCAAAAGCCCATTGCCACGCAGTGGGCTGGCCGAGCGGGTTCCATGCGATGCCGGTGACGAGCGGGCTGCCGTTCCAGCTCAGGCCCGCGAGGCGGCCGGTGGCGTCGTACAGGTGGGTGAGCGTGGCGCCGTTGGGGTAGCCGATGCTGGCCAGCGTGCCGTTGGCGTTGTAGCCGTAGCTCACCTGCTGCACGCCACCGTTTGCGAGCGTCTGCTTCTTGAGCGTGACGCGCCCGAAGGCGTCGCGGGTGTACTCGGTGGCGCCGCTGCGGTCGATGACTTCCGAGAGGTAGCCCTTGCTCGTGGCCGTGAGGTCGTAGCGCAGCGTGGTCGTCTTGCCATCGGCGAAGACGAGGCTGGTTGGCCGGCCGAGCAGGTCGCGCGCGATGGTGGTGGCCTGCCCCATGGCATCGGTGATCTGGCTGGGCAGGCCGAGGCTGTCGTACTGGGTGCTGGCGCCGCCCGTGTCGGCGCTGGTCTCGGCCGTGGCGTTGCCCTGTGCGTCGCGGGTGTAGGCGGTGGCCACGCCCTTGAAGTCCTTGGCTTCGGTGACTGCGTCGAGCGCGTTGTACTTGAGGGTGGCCGTGGCGTTGGCCGCGTCGGTCACCGCCTTGACGCGGCGCAGGCTGTCGAGGCCGTACTGCGTGCTCTGGTTGAGGCCGTTGGTGGTGCGGGTCAGTTCGCCGTTGGCGTCGTAGCCGAAGGTGTTGGCCTGATTGGGGCCTTCCGTGGCGGCCGAGAGGCGGTTGATGTTGTTGACCGTGCGCGCCACGCTCCAGGCCACGTTGCCGGCGCTGTCCTTGATCTGTTCGGCAGTGCGGTTGCCCATGCCGTCGAGCGTGTAGCTGCCGCTTTCTCCGCGGTTGTTGCTCCAGCCGGTGAGGCGGTGGGCGGCGTCGTAGGTGTAGGTGAGCACGAGGCCGCTGGGCAGCGTCACCGATTCGACGGTGCCGAAGGGCTTGTAGGTCAACGTGGTGGTCTGCGCACCGGCAAGGCCCGCGCCGACGGTCTGGGTCAGCAGGCGGTCGCGCAGGTCGTAGGTGTAGGTGGTGACGAGGCCGTTGGGGGCGGTGGTGCTGGCTACGCGGTTGGCGTTGTCGTAGGTGGAGGTGGTGACGTGGCCCAGCGCGTTGGTCGACGTGAGGGCATTGCCCCGGATGTCATAGGTATAGCTCGTGACCGCACCGTTGGGTTCCGTGGCTGTGGCCACCAGCTGCTGGGCGTTGTAGGTCCACTGCCAGAGCTGGGCCTTGTTCGTGGCGGTGTCGGTGACCGTTCTTAAGAGCGTGTTGCCTACGGTGTCGTAGGTGTAGGCGGTGGTGCGGCCGGGTTCGGTGACCAGCGCGGGGAGCGAGAAGGTGGGATGCCACTGGGTCGTGGTGGTCTGTGCTTCGGGGGTGCCAGAAGCCCGAATAACCGCCGTGGGCAATCGGCGAGAGATGTTCCACGAGATATTGGTGCGCACACTTCGAAAGTCGTCGACACCAACAATCAGTCCGTTGTCGTCGATACCTCGCCACGAGGCACTATTCGAACTTGTTCCCGACACCGCACTGCTACCCAACGCAAGGTAGCCGGCACGAGTTGCGAAAAAGTAAGCGCGCCCGGTATTGAGGGGATCGACCACATAGGTCTGCCCCCCACTCGGATAGCTGACCTGATAGCGATCAACGCCCCCCGCGTGTTCTGTAGAAATCCCGCGCCCAAAAGAATCATAGGAATAGGTTGCGAATCGCACCCCACTCTCATCTACGATGCCGGTCAGCGCAAACTGGTAAGCGCTGTTCTCATAAAGGAATTTTCGATTCTTGGCGTCAGGATAGGTGACGGCAACCAAACGGCCGAGTCCGTCATAGGTATAGGCGACGACTCGGCCATCTGACAACGTGACAGAAGAAAGCTTGCCATTGGCATATGAAAAAACCAGCGTACGGCCGAATGCGTTGGATACCGAGGACAAGCGCCCTGACCCGTCATAGGCATACGACGCAATCTTCCCACCCCGTTCCGTCCTGGTCTGAAGCTTTCCATCAGAGGAGAAAGCAAAAGTACTGTCGTCTTCCGCGCGTTTGTAAATCCAGCCATCACCACTCGCAATAAGACTATCGGTGCTATTTCTGGTGGTCCAGCTTGCTGCGCCATCTACCTTGAAGAACCCACGAAGCCCCCCATCCGGCGAGACGACCGCTCTGAAACCAACGGACGCCCCCTCTGGTCCCTTTCGCATTGTCCAGGCGTGGTTGTGTGACCATCCCCGTCCAAGCATCTGGGCGTTGGTGGAATCTTTCGCAGCACGACTGCTGTAGATGCGAGAAAACTCGATGCCCGCGATTCCCAGTTCGGAGTAGTCAACCTCCTCGGTAACCTTCTCCCCCGTGGTCGGACGTATGGGATTGCCAATCGCACTTTCTGCCCATCGATTCGATTCGGACGCCAAACACATGTCAGGGGCCAGCTTGGGCTCGCTGGGCGTCGCGCCTACGCAGATGCCAGCGGCCGAGTCCTCCATGAAGCCATCGGTACATCCGCAACCCGAGCCCTGCTGCGTGCTTCCGGCAGGACAGTAGACCGCTTGGTTCGCCGAGATGGCTCGAGTGATCGGGGCACCGTCAGGAGACCCATATCGGTTAGCCCATGCGCAGACAGATGCATGTGGTTCGGTGGCTAGCAGCTGCCAACCAAATTCGTAGTAAATCACCTTTTTCATAAACCACTCGCTGGCAACACAGGCTTCTGGTGTTGTGCGATACCAATCGGTGGCGTAGAAAGTCCCGTCTCCAGCGAGCATTTCGACTCGGTGCTCGACGGTCATCGGAATCACTGCGTGCGCGCTTGAAGCGCCAAGCAAAAGAGCACACAACATCGCCTTGATCGCACAAGCGAAAGCGCCGATAGAACCTGTCTTCTCTCCCTCAATCCTCATAGAAACCACCTTGAATTTCTTGTTTTCACTACCGTTTTCGCGACGCGCACTACCATGCGGCACGCTCCGTACAAGTTGTTTCAAGATAGCCGAAAGGCCGCATGCAAACAACGACGGACTGACACCATTCGACTCAGCGTCGAACTCCTGAAACTAAAAGTACGCCGAAGCCTTCAGCCCCTGTTGTCCGCAAACGACTGAAATCACAAACTACGCGGCTTCGCATTTGTGTCCCCAAATTGAGCACAATCCCCTCATGCCAAACATCGCCTCCATCCTCAAAGCCGAAATCTCCCGTGTCGCTCGCAAGGAAGTGCGAGCGGAAATCGAAACACTCAAGAAGGCCTCCGTCGCACACCGGGCATCGATTGCCGACTTGCGCCGTCAGGTGAGCGCGCTTGAAAAGGAATTGCGCAAGGTCGCCAAGGGCTCCGCGCGCCAAGCGCCGGCCGCAGCCGGTGCTGCGGGCGACGACGCCGACGCAGGTGGCCCCAAGCGCCGCTTCAGCGCCAACCGGCTGGCCGCGCACCGCGCCAAGCTCGGGCTTTCCGCGGCGATCTATGGGCAGCTGGTCGGTGTGTCGGGCCAGACGATCTATCACTGGGAACAAGGCAAGGCGCGCCCGCGTGCGGCGCAGCTGGAGCGGCTGGCCACGGTGCGGGAACTCGGGGCGCGCGAGATTGCTGAGCGGCTGGAAGCACAGTAACCAAGTCACCCTCCGCACACCATGAAACTCGGCTACACCATCGTCTACGTTCCCGACGTCGCCCAATCGCTGAAGTTCTTCGAGCAAGCCTTCGGTCTGCCCACGCGCTTCCTGCATGAATCGGGCACTTATGGCGAACTCGAAACTGGCGAGACCACGCTGGCGTTCGCCGCGCACGCGCTCGGCGACTCCAACTTTCCGGGCGGGCATGTCGCCGCCTCGGAATCCGCGCAACCGCTGGGCATGGAGCTGGGCCTCGTGACGCCTGACGTGCCCGCCGCGCACAGCCGCGCGCTCGCGGCCGGCGCCACGCAGCTGTCGGCGCCGGTGACCAAGCCCTGGGGGCAGGTGGTCTCGTACGTGCGCTGCCCCGACGGCACGCTGGTCGAGCTGTGCTCGCCCATCGGCGGCTGACGGGCGCCCTGCCCTGCACCAGCCGGTTCGCTACCGGCTAATCGATCAACGCCACCGCCCGCCGCGCAAACCCCGCGGCCTGCGCGCCCACCTGCACCGCATCGGTCGCCGCAGCGCTGCCGCTCTTCGCGCGCGCCGCGATGCCTTCGAGGATCACGGCAAAACGGAACAGCGAGAACGCCAGGTGGAAGTTCGTCACCGGCTCGGCGCAGCCGCCGGCCTGCTGGTAGTGGGCGACGTACTCGGCCTGCGTGGGAATGCCTTCGGCCGCGAGGTCGATGCCCTGCATGCCTTCGAACTCGTCGGCGCCGGTGTGCCAGGCCATGCAG
Organism: Variovorax sp. FW301-JW7; assembly: GCF_058788795.1. Lineage (NCBI taxonomy): Bacteria > Pseudomonadati > Pseudomonadota > Betaproteobacteria > Burkholderiales > Comamonadaceae > Variovorax > Variovorax sp. FW301-JW7. The sequence goes on along the minus strand of NZ_JBYTBC010000005.1, from coordinate 158,570 downwards.
TTGTAGGCCACGTCGGCCAGCGGGTGGCCCAGGGTGGACAGCTCCCAGTCGAGCACGGCGATCACGCGCGGCTCGGTGGGGTGGAACATGAGGTTGCCGAAACGGAAGTCGCCGTGGGCAATGGTGGTCTGGTCGCCCGGTGGCAGGTTGGCCGGCAGCCAGGCGATGAGGCGCTCGATGTTCGCGTCTTCGCGGGTGCGTGACGCCTCCCACTGCCGGGTCCAGCGGGCGATCTGGCGTTGGAAGAAGTTGCCGGGGCGGCCGTAGTCGGTGAGGCCGACGGCGGCAAGGTCCACCGCGTGCAGGCGCGCCAGGGTTTCGGCCATGGCGAAGTAGTACGCGCGGCGCTCGGCGGGCGCGATGCCGGGCAGCGCGTAGTTCGACAGCACGCGGCCTTCGAGCTTTTCCATGACGTAGAAGGGCGTGCCCACCACGGCGCGATCGTCGCAGTACAGCACGGTGCGCGGCACGGGCACGTCGGTGTCGGCCAGTGCGCGCAGCACGCGGTATTCGCGGTCGACCGCATGGGCCGAGGGCAGCAGCTCGCCGGGCGGCTGCTTGCGCAGCACCAGCGCGCGGTTGTCGAAGTCGACGAAGAAGGTGGGGTTCGACTGTCCGCCGCCGATGCGCGCCAGGCGCATCGGGCCTTCGAGCTCGGGCAGCGCCTGCCGCAGGTGGCGCTGCAGGCGGTCGGCGTCGAACTCGATGCCTGCTGGGGTGGCGTCTGCAGCTGCGCTCATGGCCGGCGGAACACGGGCTCGCGTTTCTCCAGGAAGGCTTTCACGCCTTCGGCGAAGTCGGGCCGGTCGATCAGCTCGCGCTGGCGCTCGGCCTCGTGGCGCATCTGGCCGACGAGGGACTGACTCGCGGCCGATTCGTACACGGCGCGGATCTCGTGCGCCGCATGCGCGGGCAGGCGCGCGAGCCGCTGCGCGACGGCCACCGCCTGGGCGCGCAGTTCGGCGTCGTCCACGCAGGCCCACACGAGGCCCCATTGCGCGGCCTGTTCGCCCGACAGGCGCTCGCCGAGCAGCGACATGCCAATGGCTCTTGCGCGGCCCACGAGCCGTTCGAGGAACCAGGTGGTGCCCAGGTCGGGCACGATGCCCAGGCGCGGCATGAAGGGCAGGTAGAAGTAGGCCGATCGCGCGACCAGCACGACGTCGGCGGCCAGCGCCACGCCCACGCCGGCGCCCGCGGCGGGGCCGTTGATGGCGTTCACCACGGGAATGGGCATGCTGCGCAGGTCTTCGATGAGGCGGTTCGACATCGCTTCCATCGCGTCGGCCGTGCGCTGGCCCAGGCTGCCGGGCGCGCTGGCGTCCATGCTGCCCAGGTCTGCGCCCACGCAGAACGATTTGCCGATGCCGGTGAGCACCACGGCGCGCACCTCGCCTTCGTCGCGCAGCTGTGCGAGACGCTGGCGCAAGGCCTCTTGCAGCGGCACGGTGAGCGGGTTGAGGCGCTTGGGAATGTTGAAGCTGAGGATGACGACGTCGCCGTCGCGTTCGTACAGAAGGGGGTCCTGGTCGTCAGGCTGGCTCATGGGTGGGCTCCGAAGGGCGTGAGTAGATAAGGGGGTTTCACTTCATGTTCAGCGCGGGTCCGACCGGGTCGAGGTCCACGCCGTTGAAGCGCACGGGCTGCATCGATGCATAGGCGTGCAGGTCGGCGGCCGAATTGGCCATGGCCACGCCAGGCAGCAGCATCGAGATGCGCGGGCTCTTGAGGGTGCTGGCGGCCACGCGCACGCTTTCGCGCGTGGGGTTGGCGCCGGCCTCGCGCAACACATGCGCCATGAGCTGCGCGACGATGTAGCCCGACACGCCGCTGCCGTTGCTCGGGTCGACGCCGCTGGCGTGGGTCTTGAGCAGCTCGAGGTACTCGAGCACCTCGGGGTCGCGGCTCCAGCGCGGGCTCATGGGCTCCTTGTAGACGGCGAGCGCGACCACGCCCTTGGCCTTGTCGGCGCCCGCGGGCTCGAAGGCCATCTTCACGGAGGCGGCGGCAAAGTTGAGGTAGCGGTCGGGCGTCCAGCCCACATCGGCGACCTTGCGGATGGCCTGCGCGGCGGTGCGCGCGGTGGCGGCCATCACGAGCACGTCGGCGCCCGACGACTTGAGCTGCACCACCTGCGAATCGACGGTGGGGTCGGTCACCTCGAAGGTGGCCTGCGCCACGATCTTCGCCTTGCCCTGCTTCGACAGGCCTTCCTGCAGGCCCTTGAGCACTTCGCGCCCGAGGTCGTCGTTCTGCATGAGCACGGCGATCTTCGCGTCGGGGCGGTTGTCGATGATGTGGCGCGCGAACACGCGGCCCTCGCCCTGGTAGCTGCCGAGGAAGGGCACGGTCCACGGGTACTTGGCGGCGTCGTCGAACTGCGCGGCGCCCGACTGCACGAACAGCTGCGGCACCTTCTTCGCGTTCATGTAGCGCTGGATGGCCATGTTGGGCGCGGTGCCCAGGTTGCCGAAGATGGCGAGCACCTGGTCTTCCTCGACGAGGCGGCGCGCCACCTCGACGGTCTTGGGCGGCGAGTACTGGTCGTCGTAGATCAACAGGCGCACCTTGCGCCCGTGGATGCCGCCCTGCTCGTTGAGCTTCTTGAAGTAGGCCTCGGCCACCTTGCCGACCACCGAGTAGCCCGACACGGGCCCCGACAGCGGCATGGGCATGCCCAGCACGATCTCTGCGTCGCTCACGCCGGCTTCGGGCTTCTTCTGGGCCAGGGCCGGCAGGCTGATGCAGAGCGTGGCAAGGCCAGCCACCAGGGCGGTGCGGCGGGAAAGCGGATGAACCATGTCGCGTGTCTCCTTCTGTGTTGCTGAGTGGCCGGGTGGCCTGCGTCGTCAGTCGTCGTCGGAAAGCGGTTCAGGCGGAGGTGGCCCGGTTCGGCCCCATGTAGCCGAAGAGATGGCCCGCCACCTTGCGCATCTGGATCTCTTCGGAGCCCTCGGTGATGCGGTAGCGGCGGTGGTGGCGGTAGATGTGTTCGAAGGGCTTGTGGCGCGAATAGCCGATGCCGCCGTGCACCTGCATCGCGCGGTCGGCGGCCTCGCACACGAGGCGGTTGGCCCAGTAGTTGCACATCGAGACCTTGTCGGACAGCTGCTTCTCGACCTGCGGCTTGGGCATCTGGTCCATCTGCCACGCGGTCTTGCGGATGAGCAGGCGCAGCATCTCGACCTGCGTGGCCAGCTCGACCAGCGGAAACTGGATGCCCTGGTTGCGCGCCAGCTCCTCGCCGAAGGGCTTGCGCTCGCGCGCGTACTTGACGCTCTCGCGCACGCAGTAGTCGGCGGCGCCCAGGCTCGACGCGGCCTGGCGGATGCGGTTCTCGTGCACGAAGTGCTGGGCAATGGCCAGGCCGCCGTCGAGCGGGCCAAGCACGGCGTCTTCGGGCACCCACACGTTCGTGAAGCTCACGCGCGGGTGGTCGGTGGGCATGTTGAAGGTCCAGAGGTACTCCTCGATCTTCACGCCCTCGGCCTGCGCGGGCACGAGCAAGGCGCTGATTCCGCGCGCGTCGCCGTCGCGCCCGCTCGTGCGCGCAAACAGCACGCAGTGCGTGGCGGTGTGCATGCCGGTGGTCCACATCTTTTCGCCGTCGATGCGAAAGCCGGCGCGGCCATGGCGTGCCTCGGGCACGGCGCGGGTTTCCATGTGCGTCGCGTCGGAGCCGTGCTGCGGCTCGGTGAGGCCGAAGGTCAGGCGCACGCGCTCGTCGAGCATGCCCTGGATGAGTTCGTCGCACTGCGCGGGCGTGCCGAAGTCGCGAATGGCGAGCACGAAGGGGTTGTTGGCGACGATCGAGTGTTCGTTCTGCAGGTCGTTGTGCAGGCCCAGGCCGCGCGCCGCAAAGTGCTCGCGGATCACGGCCATCCAGAGGTTGCTGCCGTCGCGCCCGCCGAATTCGGCGGGCAATGCAAAGCGCAGGTGGCCCGCGCGGTCGGCGCGGCGGCGCGCCTCGGCCAGCAGCGCTTCCCACTCGGGGCGCGGCAGGCCGCCGTTCTCGAAGTCGGTGCGGGCCCATTCGCGGCGGTGGTCGAAGAAGCGCTCGTTGTCGTCCTGCGCCTGCAATGGCGCGATCTCGCGGTCGATGAAGGCGTCGAGCTCGGCGAGGTAGTCGACGAGGTCGCGGGGCAGGTCGAAGTCCATGGCTCAGTCTTTCTTCTTCGTGCCGGCGGCATAGCCGGGCTGGTTGATGGCGAGCTTGTCGCGCGTGGTCTGGCGCAGGTGGTCGATCAGGCCGGGGGTGGCGGCGTCGAGTTCGCCCGAGGCGATGCGGGTGCAGAGCAGGCGGTTGGCGTCCGCCAGGTCGGCGGGTGCGCCAGGGCCCAGCAGCGTGTGCAGCCGCGTCAACTCACTGGCCTGCGCGACAGGGCCGAGCTGCACTTCGCGCCGCACGATGTCGAGCGTGTTCGCGGCCACGCGCGCATGGAACGCGACCTGCCCTTCGGTGGCCGGCACCACCTGCTCGCGCAGGAAGGCGGCGACGGCCTCGAGCAGCTCGTCAACGTCGGGGCGGTCCTGCATCAGGCGGCCTCCTCCTCGGGGGCGAGCAGCGCCAGCAGGTCCGACTCGGCCTCCGACGCACGGCGACCGATGGCGGCCTTCTCCACGTCGCGCTCGCGCCCGCTGAGCCAGGCATGCACCATGGCCTCGCAGACGATGCCCCACTTGAGCGTGCCCAGCACCTCCCACCAGCGCACGCGCGCGGCATCGACCTGCCCGCCCTCGGCCGTGTAGCCCTCGAACAGTTGTTCGCGCGTGCCGAAGCCGCCCACGGGCAGCGCGCCGTGGCCGAAGCGCCAGGAGCGCACGCACATCCAGCCGAGGTCTTCCATCGGATCGCCGACGTGCGCGAGTTCCCAGTCGAGCACAGCGCGCAGGCCCTCCTCGCCGACCATCAGGTTGCCGTTGCGGAAGTCGCCGTGCACGAGCACCGGCGCGGGCACATCGGCCGGCGCGTGCGCGCGCAGCCAGCGGAACGCGAGTTCGAACACGGGGCGCGCGGTGCCGTGGCTGCGGTGCAGGCCGATCTGGAAGTCGAGCTCGGCCCGCGCGGCGGCCGTGCGCAGCGGCGGCAGGCCGTGTGCGGGCAGGCGGTGGATGCGCGCCATGGCCGCGCCGCACTGGCGCGCCAGCACGCGGCGCGCGCCGGCCAGGCGTTCGTCGCGCACGATGCGGCGGCCCAAAGTTTCGCCCTCGATGCGGTCCATGACGAAGCCTTCGCCGAGCCCGTCGGCCGGCTGCAGCACATGGCGCACGCCGGGCACGGGCACGCCGCCTGCGCGTGCGGCCTCGATGAGCTGCGCTTCCGCCGCCAGGCCCGCGGTGCCCAGGGCGCGCGCGCCGCTGGCATCGGCCGCGCGGCGCAGCACCAGCGGCCAGGTCTGGCCCGCGCCGGTGGTCGTCACATCGAAAGCCCAGGTCTGCTGGCTGGCGCCGCCCGAAAGCCGGCGCACGGCCTGCACCGCATGGCCATCTGGCACGAGCCGCCCGGCCAGCCGCTGCAGTGCGTTCGCGATCAGCGTCGCGTCATCGTGCACGGGCGACGCGTGCCTGGAGCTTGCGCAGCAGCCCGACCACGCCGCCGGGCATCGCGAACATGAAGGCGATCAGCACCACGCCGTACACCGCCCAGGGCGCGGCCTTGGAGACCTTCTCGGCCAGCGAGGGCACGAACATGATGAAGATGGCGCCGAAGATCGCGCCGTACAGCGTGCCCACGCCGCCCACCACGATGCCCACCAGCAGCGAGATCGACAGGAAGAGCGTGAACGAATCGGGCGCCACGAACTGCACCGCAATGGCCGACAGCGCACCGCCCACACCGGTGTACGCGGCCGAGACGCCGAAGGTCATGGCCTTGTAGTGGCTGTTGTCCACGCCCATCGCCTCCGACGCCATGGCGTGGTCGCGGATGGCGCGCATGGCCCGGCCGCTGCCGCTTTGCAGCAGGTTGTGGGCAATGAAGAACATCACGACCGCGACGAACAGCGAGAACAGGTAGAGCCACTGGTCTTCGTTGAGCGGCAGGCCGAAGGGCGCGGCAGGCTTCATGAGCACGATGCCCTGCACGCCGCCGGTCCAGGCCTCGAGGTGCTTGTACTTGAGCAGCTGCGGCATCGCCACGCCGAGCGCGAAGGTGGCCAGCGCCAGGTACAGCCCTTCGAGCTTGAGCGCGGGCCGCCCGAACAGGTAGCCGACGATCAGGCACACCACGGCCGCCGCCGGCACCGTGAGCCAGTACGGCACGCCCGCGTGCTCCATGAGGATGCCGGTGGTGTAGGCGCCAATGGCATAGAAGGCGCCGTGGCCCAGCGAGATCTGCCCGTTGTAGCCCGTGAGGATGTTCAGGCCCAGCAACGCGATGGCATACGAGATCACCATGGTCGCCTGGAACAGCTGGTAGCCGCGCGCCACGAAGGTGATGCCGATGGCCAGCACGATCAGCAGGCCGACCCACACGAGCGGGGAGCGCGAGGGCTTGGCGGTGGCGCGTGCATCGGTCGACCCGGCGAGCGGTGCCATGGCGGTCGGCAGGGAGGAAGCTTGGGGAGAGTTCATGCGATCAGACCCGGGTGACCAACTTGCGGCCCATGAGGCCGGAAGGCTTGACGATGAGCACGCCGACGATCAGCACCAGCGCCACCGACAGCTTGAGTTCGGTGCCCACCACGTAGGTGCCGATGAGGTTCTCGAGCACGCCGACGATGAAGCCGCCGAGCACGGCGCCCACGGGGCTGTCGATGCCGCCGATGAGCGCGCCGGCGAAGGCGTAGAGCAGCACGCCGGTCATCATGTGCGGGTCGAGGAAGACCACGGGCGCGACCATCATTCCGGCCACCGCGCCGATGGCGCCGGCCAGGCCCCAGCCCAGCATCAGCATGCGCCCGACGTTGATGCCCACCAGCCGCGACGAGGCCGCGTTCTGCGCCGCGGCGCGCATCGCCAGGCCCAGCGGCGTGAAGCGGAAGAAGGCGAACAGCAGCAGCACCACCAGCAGCGTGACGCCGATGGCGCCCATCTCGTGCGCCGACATCATGGCGCTGCCGAACCACGCGTCCGACGGGAACGGGCTCGGGAACTGCTTGATGGTGTAGCCGAAGAGCCAGCCCGCCAGGCTGTGGAAGATCACCAGCAGGCCGATGAACACCACCACCACCGACAGCGCCGGCTTGTCGTGCATGGGCCGGATCACGGTGAACTCCACCACGGCCGCGAGCACGAAGGACAGGGCCACGGTCGCGACGAAGGCGGCCCAGTACGGCAGGCCGGCCTGCATGAGGCTCCAGGCGATGAAGGTCGAGAACATCGCCATCTCGCCCTGCGCGAAGTTGATGTGGTGCGTGGCCTGGTAGATCATCACCAGCGCCAGCGCAACGCTGGCGTAGATGCCGCCGGTGGCCAGGCCCGCCAGCAGTTGGTGCAGGAATGCATTCATCGGTGTGTGGCCCTTATTCGCCCAGGTACGCTTTGCGCACGGCGTCGTTGCGGCGGATGTCGGCGGCCGTGCCCGAGAGCACGATGCGGCCGGTTTCCAGGAGGTAGGCCGAGTCGGCCAGGTCGAGCGCAAGCTTGGCGTTCTGCTCCACCAGCAGGATCGACACGCGCTCTTCCTTGTTGATGCGCCGCATGATCGAGAAGATGTCTTTCACGATGAGCGGCGCGAGCCCGAAGGAGGGCTCGTCGAGCAGCAGCAGGCGCGGCTTGCCCATGAGCGCGCGGCCGATGGCGAGCATCTGCTGCTCGCCACCCGAGAGCGTGCCGGCCTGCTGGGCGCGGCGCTCGCGCAGGCGCGGGAAGTAGCCGAACACGCGCTCCATGTCGGCGTCGATGCCGTCCCTGCTCGCGCGGGCGTAGGCGCCCAAGCGCAGGTTCTCCTCGGTCGTGAGGCCCAGGAAGGTGCCGCGCCCGTCGGGCACGTGGCCCACGCCGGCCTTGGCGATCTGCTCGGTGGAGCGGCCGTCGATGCGCTGGCCGGCCAGCATGATGCGGCCCTCGGTGCTCACCATCATCTGGCACAGCGCGCGCAGCGTGGTGGTCTTGCCGGCGCCGTTGGCGCCCAGCAGCGCCACGACCTGGCCGGTGGGAATGTCGAGGTCGATGCCTTGCAGCACGCGCGTCGGGCCGTACGCCGCGTGCAAGCCGCGCACTTCGAGGATGTTGGTCGTCATGCCATCGCCTCCGCTTCTGCCTCTTCGCCCAGGTAGGCACGGATCACCTCGGGGTGCGCGCGCACCTCGGCCGGCGTGCCCTCGGCGATCTTCTTGCCGAAGTTCAGCGCCACCACCTTGTCCGACACGCCCATCACGAGGCTCATGTGGTGCTCGACCAGCAGCACCGTCACGTTCAGGCGGTCGCGGATGTCGCGGATCAGCGTGCCCAGGCTTTCGAGTTCTTCGTGGTTCAGGCCGCAGGCCGGCTCGTCGAGCAGCAGCAGCTGCGGCTCGGCCGCCAGTGCGCGTGCCAGCTCGACGCGCTTTTGCGTGCCGAAAGGCAGGTCGGCCACTTCGCGTTCGGCCACGGCCTCGAGGTCGAGAAAGTGGATCAGCTGGTCGGCCCGCGCGCGCGCCTGCGACTCGATGGCCGCCACGCCGGGCAGCCGGAAGGCGTTGCGCAGGAAGCCCGCATGGTGCTTGCTGTGGCAGCCCACCAGCACGTTGTCGCGCACGGTCATCGTGCGAAACAGCGCCAGGTTCTGGAAGGTGCGCCCGATGCCCAGGCCCGCCATGCGGTGGCGCGGCAGGCGCGTGAGCGGATGGCCGTCGAACTCGATGCGGCCGGCGCTGCACTCGTACAGGCGCGAGAGACAGTTGAACAGCGTGCTCTTGCCCGCCCCGTTCGGCCCGATGAGGCCGCAGATCTGGCCCCGCCGCACGTCGAACGAGACGCCGTCGAGCGCCACGATGCCGCCGAAGCGCACCGACACCGCGTCGATGCGCAACAGGGGGGTGTTCTCTTTGTCTCCGCGATCGGTGTCATGAATCATGCGTCGATCTCTTTTTTTGAGGGAACGGAAAAGGTCAGCGCCGCCCCCGCGGGCGCTGCCAGGTTGGCGGCGCAAGGTCCGCCCGGCTTCGTCAGAGCCGTTCGATGATCGTGACGTTGGCCATGCCGCCGCCTTCGCACATCGTCTGCAGGCCGTAGCGCTTGCCGCGCTGGCCCAGGGCGTTGACCAGCGTGGTCATCAGCTTGGTGCCCGAGGCGCCCAGCGGGTGGCCCAGCGCAATGGCGCCGCCGTTCACGTTGATGCGGGCCGGGTCGGCGCCCAGTGCCTTGAGCCAGGCGATGGGCACGGGCGCGAAGGCTTCGTTGACTTCGTACAGGTCGATGTCCTCGATCTTCATGCCGGCCTTTTGCAGCGCGCGCTGCGTGGCGGGCAGCGGGGCCTCGAGCATGATGACCGGGTCGTGGCCCAGCACGCTCATGTGGTGGATGCGCGCCAGCGGCTTCACGCCCAGCGTCTTCAGGCCGCGCTCGTTCACGACCATGAGGCCGCTGGCGCCGTCGCAGATCTGGCTGGCGGTGGCCGCCGTGCAGCGCCCGCCTTCGGCGATGAGCTTGACGCCGGCGATGCTCTCCAGCGTGGCGTCGTAGCGGATGCCCTCGTCGGTGGTGTGCAGCTCGCCGGTCTCGGTGCCGTCGGCCATGCGCACGGCCACGGGCACGATCTCGCGTTCGAAGTGGCCGGCCTTGGTGGCGGCGATGGCGCGGTGGTGGCTTTCGAGCGCGTAGCGGTCGAGCGCTTCTTTCTCGATGCCGTAGTTGCGCGCGATCATCTCGGCGCCCGTGAACTGGCTGAACTGGATGCCGGGGTAGCGTTTTTCCATGCCGGGGCTCACGTAGAAGCCCAGGTTGTTCTTCAGCGGCAGCGTGGTGGGCAGGCCCATGGGCACGCGGCTCATGCTCTCGACGCCGGCGGCGATGACGATGTCCATCGTGCCCGACATCACGGCCTGCGCCGCGAAGTGCAGCGCCTGCTGCGACGAGCCGCACTGGCGGTCGACCGAGGTGGCGGGCACCGACTCGGGCAGGCGCGAGGCCAGCACCGCGTTGCGCGCCACGTTGGAGGCCTGCTCGCCGGCCTGGCCGACGCAACCCATGATCACGTCCTCGATCAGGGCGGGGTCGGCGTCGGTGCGCTCCACGAGCGCGTTGAGCACCTGGGCGGCCAGGTCGGCCGGGTGCCATCCGGCAAGGCGGCCGTTGCGGCGGCCGCCGGCGGTGCGCGCGGCGGCGACGATATAGGCTTCGGGCATGTGAAATCTCCGGTGATGGGTTCGGTTCGGCAGTCCAGCGCATTGTTGGCGCCGCGCCGCCGCACAGCGTCGTCGGAACCGACGATTTTGGGCGGCGGCGCCTTGCGCCCCTACGCTCTCAGGCCTTGGCCAGGCGCTTGGCCATGCTCCAGCGGTGCACTTCCGACGGGCCGTCATAGATCCGGAAGGCCCGCATGTCGCGAAAGATGCGCGCGGCTACGGTCTCGTCCGACACGCCGCTCGCGCCCAGGATCTGCACCGAGCGGTCGACCACGCGCCACTCGGCCTCCGAGCACAGCACCTTGGCCACGCTGGACTCGTGGCGGCCTTTGCCGCCCTGGTCGAGCACCCACGCGCAATGCCAGATGGTCAGGCGCGAGACGTGCAGGTCCATCTCGTTGTCGGCCAGCATGAAGCCCACGCCCTCGTGCTCCACCAGCGCATGGCCGAAGGCCTGGCGGCGGCGGGCGTAGTCGGCGGCGAGTTCGTGCACGCGGCGCGCGGCGCCGAGCCAGCGCATGCAGTGCGTGAGGCGCGCGGGCGCCAGCCGCACCTGCGCGTAGCGAAAGCCCTCGCCGATGGCGCCCAGCACGTCGGTGGCCGGCACGCGCAGGCCGTCGAAGCGCACCACGCCGTGGCCGCCGGTGAAGCAGCTGTCGAGTGCGTCGATCTGCCGCTCGATCACGATCTCGGGCTGGTCCATATCGGCCAGGAACATGGTCGACGAACCGTCTTCCATGCGCGCCATGATGATCGCGAAGCCCGCGCCGGTGGCGCCGGTGATGAACCACTTGCGCCCGGTGATCACGTAGTGGTCGCCGTCGCGCACGGCCACGGTCTGCATCATCGACGGGTCGGAGCCGGCACCGGGTGGCGGCTCGGTCATGCAGAAGCACGAGCGCACGTGGCCGTCGATGAGCGGCTGCAGCCAGCGCGCCTTTTGCGCCGGCGTGGCCACCACCTCCATCAGGTGCACGTTGCCTTCGTCGGGCGCGTGGATGTTGAGCGCCACCGGGCCGAGCGGCGAATAGCCCGCCTCCTCGAACACGATGGCCTTGTCGACGTGCGACAGGCCCAGCCCGCCGTGTTCCTTCGATGCGTGCGGCGTGAGCAGGCCGGCGCGGCGCGCGCGTGCCACCAGCTCGTCGCGCAGCGCCTCGGCGGGGCCGTGCGAATCCTGCCGGGGGTCGGATTCGAGCGGAATCACCTCCTCGGCGATGAAGCGGCGCGTTCGTTCCTGCAGGTCGAGCTGGGCCGGGGTGAGGCTGAAGTCCATGGTGGGACGCTCCTTCTTTCTCTGTGAAATTCAAGGATGGACGGATTGAAGACAATGCGGCGCATGGTGCCGACGCGGGCGCGGGTTTCGAGTCGTGAGCGGGACAAGCCCGCCGGATTCGTCCGTTCCGACGATGCCGCGGCCCGGCCTGCGCCCAACACTGACACGCCATGAACACACCTGCAACCGACCACGACGCCGACAACATCCTCCTGCTCACCCGCCCGCAGGACGGCTGCGCCTGCCTCACGCTGAACCGCCCGCAGGCCATGAACGCCCTGTCGCTCGCGCTGCGGCGCGCGCTGGTGCGCACGCTCGACGCGCTCGCGCAGGACGACAGCGTGCGCGTGCTGATCCTCACCGGCGCGGGCCGCGCCTTCTGCGCCGGCCTGGACCTGCGCGAGATCGACCCCGGCGCCATCACCGGCGACGCCGGCACCGACGTGGCCACCGCGCTCGCGAACTTTCCGCGCCCGGTGATCGGCGCCGTGAACGGCGCGGCCATCACCGGCGGCCTCGAGGTGGCGCTGGCCTGCGACCTGCTGATCGCGTCGAGCGAGGCGCGCTTTGCCGACACCCACGCGCGCATCGGCGTGATCCCGGGCTGGGGGCTGTCTCAGCGGCTGTCGCGGCTCATCGGCATTGCGCGGGCGAAAGAGATGGCCTTCAGCGGCAACTTCGTCGGCGCCGAGCAGGCCGAGCGCTGGGGGCTGGTGAACCGCGTGACCACGCCCGAGCAGCTGATGCCCCAGGCGCTGGCACTGGCCGCCGACATCGCGAGCGCGCTGCCCGAGATGCTGCCGGTCTACAAGCGCCTGATCGACGACGGCCATGCGCGCAGCTTTGCCGAAGGCATGGCGCTGGAGCAGGCCGCCACGCGCGAATGGGCCGCGTCGCTCACGCCCGAGGTGCTGCGCGCGCGGCGCGAGGCGGTGCAGGCGCGCGGGCGGGCGCAGAAAGACCTACCGCGCGGGGAATGACGCGGAGGTCGGAATCCAGACCTCGACCGTGCGGCGAGTGGGATTGAGGCGAGGCGACAACGGTTCGACCAGCCAGTTGGGATAACCGACTTGCGGGCCCAGTGCGACAGCACAGTCGATCGAGGCCTCGTCGTGAAAGCGCACCGTCGGCTGGTTCACCTGCCGGGGGGGCAGACGGTTGTACTTGCGTGCGGACTCGCTGACGTCTTCGATCGGCGGCACATTGGCGAGCATTTTTTGCCAAGGTTCGCGATAGGTTCGGACAACGTCCCGTTGGCTGTTGTCGTAGATCTGGATATAGACCGTCACGCCTTTGCAGCGCTCGCCCATGAACACCCTCTTGCCGGACGGCTCCACCGACGATGACGCCGCTGCAGGCGCTGTCACCGCCGCAGGTGCTGGTGCCGCCGCAGGTGCTGGCACCGCCGCAGGCGCTGGTGCCGCCGCAGGTGCTGGCACTGCCGCAGGCGCTGGTGCCGCCGCAGGTGCTGGCACCGCCGCAGGTGCTGGTGCCGCCGCAGGTGCTGGCACCGCCGCAGGTGCTGGTGCCGCCGCAGGTGCTGGCACCGCCGCAGGTGCTGGCC
>NZ_JBYTBC010000005.1:145169-145371 GCF_058788795.1 Variovorax sp. FW301-JW7 | reverse complement strand
CGTAGGTGCTGGTGCCGCCGCAGGTGCTGGCACCGCCGCAGGTGCTGGTGCCGCCGCAGGTGCTGGCACCGCCGCAGGTGCTGGCACCGCCGCCGGCGCTGGCGCTGGCGCTGGCGCTGGCGCTGGCGCTGGCGCTGGCGCTGGCGCTGGTGCTGGCGCTGGCGCTGGCGCTGGCGCTGGCGCTGGTGCTGGTGCTGGCGCT
>NZ_JBYTBC010000005.1:0-145074 GCF_058788795.1 Variovorax sp. FW301-JW7 | reverse complement strand
GTACTGGTGCTGGTGCTGGTGCTGGTGCTGGTGCTGGTGCTGGTGCTGGTGCTGGTGCTGGTGCTGGTGCTGGTGCTGGTGCTGGTGCGGGTGCTGGTGCTGGTGCGGGGGCTGGTGCTGGTGCGGGGGCTGGTGCGGGGGCTGGTGGTGCGGGGGCCTTTGTAGGCACCAGTGCCGCAGTAGGCGCTGCTGCCTTTGCGGGTGCCGCTGCAGGCGCTGGTGCCTTTGCAGGTGCGGGTGCGGGTGGCGCTTCTTTTGGCAAGTTCGCAGCGCGCTCCTCTACAAGCTTCTCTCGCGCATCTGGAGGGCATGCGCGTTGCGTGGCACGACCGTCCTTGCCCGCGTTGCCCTCGGGGGGCAGCGCCTCCCGGTCGTAGGTTTCCTGGTACTTTCGGCGAGCGCTCAGGGAGTCCTTTCGAATGGAGCTGCAAGGATGCATGCCATCGATCGGTGCCACGGCCGAATAGTCGTAGCCCCAATAGCGCGGAAGTGGCTCTTTGCTGCGCGTCTCCTTCCGCGGGTTGAGGCAGGCCGCCAGCGGACTCTGTGCCTCCGGGTTGTATGACTCCACAAGCCCCTTGCAGCCGCGGCTGAACGCATACGGCAAGGCCTTGCTGCACGCGCTGACTGCATCCGAATGGATGCGCACGGCGAGCATGGAATGCCCGAACCAGCCAGCCTCGCCAGCCGGACACAACGTGTCCGCGGTTTTCAGGAGTTCGGCCGCCAGCGCATCGAGTTCAGGAGAGACCTTTTTCGACTGCTCGCCCCGGACGTCGGAGGGTGGCAGCTTGATCCAGAGGTCGGTCAACTCGTCCAATGCCTGGCGTTCCCGCTGCACGCGGCTGGCGCCAGCGACTTTCACGGTATCGATCGCCTGCCACGCCGAAACCCCCAGCGTCGCCGCCGCCCCCAACCCGATCGACGCCCCCACAGCGGTGGCCCCCACGCTGCCGATGAGGCGCCCGCGCGTCGCTTTTTCCTCGCCATTCAGCACAGCGCCCGACAGCGCCACCGCGCAGTCGTCGAGAACAAAATGCGCCGGCGCGTCCTTGACGCAATCCTGGCACAGGGCTTCGATGAACGCCGGACTCAGGTCCTGCGCCAGGACCTGGCCGAGCCGGAAGTAGCTCTCCCACTGCGCCTCCGAGAAGAACTGGTCGGCGGTGGTCTCCTGCGGAAAGGTCGGTGCCGCGCGTTTGAAGTTCTGCAGATCGATCGGCAGACCCTTGCACATGTTCGGTTTGACGATCAGCAGGATGGCGCGCTCCCGCGCTCGCGGTGGTTCACCCTCCACGGCTTCTTCTCTGTCGGCATACGTGACACGGGCCACCGCCAGGCAGGCGTTGCTCGCGTTGGAGGCCAGTTCCTGCAGCGAACCGAATGCGTGCAACGCGCCATAGAAGCCCTCGGGCTCCAATGCCAGTCCGCGCGGGATCTCGTCTGGCAGTGCGCGCCGGGGCCGCAGGAACTCGATCTCGGCCTGCAGGTCGATGCGCGCCTTGCGCACCAGGTTCTCGATATCGCCGAAGGTGTAGTCGGGGTCGGCCCCGCAGTCCGCCACGACGATGACCTCTGCACGCTCCGCGAGCAGTGCATAGGCGCCGGTGTTCTCGAAATGGCCGCCGTCCGTCATGAACCAGTCACGGCCTTGCCTGCCCTCGAAGATTGCCAGCGTCTCGCGCATCAGGCCCAGGGACTTGGTGAGGAAGACCGGCCAGCGCCTCCTCTTTCTATCCTTCTTGAACTTGCTTTTTTTCTCCTCCTCTTCTTCCTTCGGCGGTGGTGGCTGGCGCCACCAGTAACCCAGCCGCACGCCCGCAAACACGAGCAGCGCCGCCACGCCGCCGCGCGTGAGCTTGCCCAGGCCCGGTGCCACGGCGGCACCCGACACCGCCATCCAGCTGCCGAGCGTCATCGGCTCGTCGCTGCGGTCGAGCGCCTTCCAGTTCTCCTGCGCCACCCGCATGAAGCCGCCCGATGCGACGGTCACCAACAGGCCGCGGCGGTCCTGGTTGAAGAGTTGCCCCCTTGGGTCCTTCGTCTGGTTGAGGCACACATTGAGCAGGTGAACCGGCCCTCCGAGGGCCTGTGGCCGGTAGTTCGCAAGAGACACGTCGTCGTCGGGGACGATCGCGTCGACCGGCGCCGTGTTCAGCGTGCGCGACAGCACGGCCGGCACGGGGTCCAGCGCGCCCAGCGGGCCGTGCGCCACGGTTCCGTTGAAGCGTTGCGCGTTGGCCGCTCCCAGGTAGCTGCGGGTCAACCGTGCCCGATAGAAGGCATGCAGCGACGACAGGTTCAGGAATTCCGGTGTCTTTCCCGTGACCCAGAGATAGCCCACCACTGGCACCAGCAACAGCGCCCAGATGAGCCAGGCATCGCAAAAGTCCAGGTCAGCGGTCGGCACGAAGAGCCCACCCAGCACGGCCTTGTAGACCAGCGACACCCACCAGGCAAACAGCAGGAAGGCCAGCACATACCCAAGCAGATGCGCAATGGCCAGCAGGCTCTTCGATGTCGGCCGCCCCGGCACCAGGCTCGATGCAAGCGGCAACACCGTTCGCAGCACCGCCGCCGCCATTGCGAGATAAAGACCCGCGCTCGCCAGCCCCATCTGCTGGAACGCCACATGCCACGCCAGCCGGTCGGCCAACCCGACGATCAGCACGATCACCAGGACGCGGAAACTGCCGGCGAGCTTTTCCGTCAGCTGATTACGCGCCTCGTCGGACTGCAACGAAGGCGACCCCGAGTCCTCGCACTCCGTCAGCACGCCATGCGCCACCCGCACGCCGAGGAACCAGACAGCGACCAACACAGCGCAGCCGCCCCAGAGAAATTGGCGAAGGTCCTCGCCAGCTTCGCTACGGAGATTGCCGAAGCTCCAGGCCACCCCGAGCAGCAGTGCACTCGCGACCAGCACGCCCAGGCAGTTCCTCCAGAATTTGCCGTCTTCGCGCGTGGTTTTCACCCAAGGCACCGCCCAGTAGGCCGATGCATGGACCAGCACAAACACCCCGACCACCGGCAGCCCCAGCCAGACCACCGAGGCCCACGACGGCAGCCACTTGGCCAGCCACGGAAAGTAACCTGCAATCCCGGGCAGGTACCCCACCTCCGCCATGCACCACCAGACCAGCAGATTCGCCCCGGCCAACGCGAGTCCCGCCAGCACGGACACCAGCGCCAGTTCCACGTGCACGCCGATCAGGTTGCGCACGTACAGCGCCACGGCAAAGGTCCGGTCGAGTGGCCCGCGCGGAATCAGGTAGCGACCGTTCGCACGCAGCCACCAGATGAACCAGCTCGCCCCCGCCTTGCCCACTTCGTCCTGGATGCGGTCGAGATCCGCGCGCTTCTGCGCGCGGCTGAAGAGTCGCCCGAGCATCGAGGCGGCGTAGCCACCACCCGATACCGAGGACATCAGGTCGAAACGCAGCAGCGTGCCGCGCCGCGCGAGCGCGCTCAAAACACCGAGGCAGAAGGTGGCGCTGCGAATGCCGCCGCCGGACAGCGCCAGACCCCACTTGCGGTCTGAGCCGGTGAGCGCGGGATCGCCCAGGGCCGCGCGGCGCTGCTCCACCTGCTCGTCGATCTTGCTCATGGCTCTCTCCTCCTGCGCCCGATGCGGCGTCGGCTACATCGCGGCGGCCTGTGTGTACTCCGCCAGCACCCATCCTGCGCGCGCACCCGATGCGGACGCCACGTCCACGCGAATCCATCCGCCCTCGCGCGCCTGCACGACGAGCTTGGAATGCATCACCAGGGGTTCCCCTGCAAGCGCGTGGCCAACGCCGGGGCCCTGGCGCAGGTTGAGGCGCTTCACGCCCACATACCGCACCTCGTCGCTGTCATTCGCAACGTCTCGCCCCAGTGCCTTGCCGCGAATGCCGAGCAACGGAAAGGCGGGACCCGGGTCCTGTTTGCGATCGGGGGCGATGTCGTCGTGCCCCACCACGTCGCTCAGGCCGTAGCGCTGGGTCAGCAGCACCGCCAGCTGCTCGCAGGTCTCGACCTGGGCCGGGGTGTAGGCCTGCCAATACCGATAGGGCAGCCTGGCGTTCTTGTGTCGCGCTTCGACGACCTCGTCTGGATCGAAAGGCAGCGGCTTGCCGTTGCCGAGCCGGAACGCACCCGAGGCCATCTTGAGCAAATAGCCGAAGTTGACGACCTCGATGCCGATCGAATGGGTGTTGATGTCGTGCAGGTCGCCCCAACTGCTTTCGCCGGCGTGCCAGGCGCGCCGGTTGAAGGGCACAAACTGAGTCACGGCGCCGTCGGTGTCCACCAGCAGGTGCGCCGAGACCCGGTTGCTTCCGGTCGTCGACAGAAACGTGGCCTTGGCCGCCGCAAAGTTGCAGGCCGTGTAGTGAAACACCAGCAGCTTGGGCGCAATGGCGCCGCCGTGGTTGGGGCTGGACGCGGCGCCGACGGGCTGGCCCTGGATCTCGCCGCTCAACAGGTCGTTCGCGATGTTCAACATGGCGTCCCCCTTCAGCCGAGGGCCGGCTCGTCACTGGCGAGCGCTGTGCGCGTGTCGCTCCAGGGAGTCGAGCTTGCAGCCACGCCAGCCGCCAAGCCGGTGGCAGCGGCCGTCAGCGCGGCGCCTGCAGTGGCAACGGTGCCTGCCGCGCTGGTGAGTCGCTCGGTGGCCGCGGCGGATGTCGGCGGCGATGCGCCTGCCGGCTCCGAGGCTCCCGGCATGAACTTGCCCGCCACCCCCTCGATGAAATCGGCGCCGGTGTAGCCCGCTGCCGCAATGCCCAGGATGGTGGAAATCTCCACGCCCTTGGTCGGGTCCACCGGGTACAGCGATCCCATCATGGCCAGGGCGGCGGCGGCGCCCGCCACACCACCGATCACGAGGCCCACCACCAACGTCGACACCTTGAAGGCCTCGACCTCGGCGGTCGCTCGCTCCCGGTTGCGTCGGGCGATGCCGGAGATCGATCGAACAAGCTGCCCGATGGCGCCGACGAGCGCGCCCAGCAAGACAGCGCCCGTCCACTGCGAAACCGAATAGGCCATGGCGAATCCCTCCATTGGGCTGTGAATTCAACCCAATGGCGCCCGCCCGCGCATCCCCCGTTTGGGTGAGGGCGCCGCCGAAGCCGCGCCGCTCACCCGTTCGCCATCAGCGCGGCGCCATGCGGATCGCGCCGTCCAGCCGCACGCTCTCGCCGTTGAAATACCCGTTGGTGATCATCAGCTCGGCCAGCGTCGCGTACTCGGCGGGGTTGCCCAGGCGCTTGGGGAAGGGCACCGAGGCGGCCAGCGCGGCCTTCACGTTGTCGGGCGCGCCCTGCAGCAGCGGCGTGTTGAAGATGCCCGGCAGGATGGTGTTCACGCGGATGCCCTCGCCCATGAGGTCGCGCGCGATGGGCAGCGTCATGCCGACCACGCCGGCCTTCGAGGCGGTGTAGGCAGCCTGGCCCATCTGGCCGTCTTGTGCCGCGACCGAGGCGGTGTTGACGATGGCGCCGCGCTCGCCGTCCTCCAGCGCATCGAGCGTGAGCATGCCGGCCGCCGACTTGGCAATGCAGCGGAAGGTGCCCACGAGGTTGATCTGGATGATGCGGTCGAAGTTGGCGAGCGGAAAGTGCTTGATCTCGCCCGAAGCCTTGTCGCGGCTCGCGGTCTTCACCGCATTGCCGGTGCCGGCGCAGTTGACCAGCACGCGCTCCTGGCCGTGCGCGGCGCGGGCCTTGGCGAAGGCCGCGTCGACCTGCTCTTCCGACGTGACATCGACCTTGCAGAACACGCCGCCCAGTTCCTTGGCCAGGGCCTCGCCCTGCTCCACGTTGAGGTCGAACAGCGCGACCTTCACGCCGTGGCTGGCCAGGCGGCGCGCGGTGGCGGCCCCGAGGCCCGAAGCGCCGCCCGTGACGACGGCGGCAATGCTGGAATCGAGTTGCATCTCTTGTTGTCCTTGGATAGAGAGAGAAAGGAAGAAAGAAAGAAAACCGAAAGCGCCTGCCGCTCAGACCGGGTAGTAGCGCAACTTGCGCGCCGCCATCTCGCGCATGCGCGCCGTGGGCACATACGGCGCGCCGAGCGCTGCATGTTTGTCGCACAGCGCGACCACGCGGTCCAGCCCCAGCCAATCGGCGTACTTGAGCGCGCCGCCCGCATAGGCCGGAAAGCCCACGCCGAGCAGCAGCGCCATGTCGAGCTCGGCCGGCGTGGCGACCACGCCGTCTTCGAGCGCGTGCGCGGCTTCGACCACCATCGGCAGCATCATGCGTTCGACGATCTCCGCGTCCGCGAAGTCGCGCCGCCCCTGCGGCTGCAGCGTGGCGACCAGCGCATGCGCCTCGGGCGCGGCCGACTTGCGAGGGCGGCCCGTGGGGTCGTTCTCGTAGCGGTAGAAGCCCGCACCGTTCTTCTGGCCGTAGCGCTTGTTCGCCACCATCAGCTTCACGGCGTTGCGTTCGAGGGCCGGCATGCGCTGCGGGTAGCCCGCGGCGATCACGTCGCCCACGTGCGCGCCCACGTCCATGCCCACCACGTCCTGCAGGTAGGCCGGGCCCATGGGCCAGCCGAAGGCTTCCATCGCGCGATCGACCGCCTCGAAGTCGGCGCCGTCGGCCACCAGCTGCACGAAGGCGTTGATGTACGGCGTGAGGATGCGGTTGACCAGGAAGCCCGGGCAGTCCTTCACCACGATGGGCGTCTTGCCCATGGCCACGGCATAGCCCACGGCGGTGGACACGGCGGCGTCGCGCGTCTTCGCGCCCTGGATCACTTCCACCAGCTGCATCACCGGCACGGGGTTGAAGAAGTGCATGCCGACAAAGTCCTCGGGCCGCGCGAGCGGCTGGGCGATGTCGTCGATGCGCAGGCTCGAGGTGTTCGAGGCGATCACGGTGCCGGGCTTCACGCTGCCTTCCAACGCCGCGAGCACCTTGCGCTTGACCTCGAGGTTTTCGACCACGGCCTCGACCACGCAGTCCACGCTGTCGAAGCCGGCCTCGTCGAGCTGCGGCACGATCGACGCCTGGATGGCATCGGCCTTCGCCTGCGCGAGCCGGCCGTTCTTCACCTGCTTGGCGAGCTGCTTGCCGGCCTCGGCCATGCCCAGGTCGAGCTGCGGCTGCGCGATGTCCTTCATGCGCACCGGCGTGCCGCGCAGCGCGCTGGTGTAGGCGATGCCGCCGCCCATGATGCCGGCGCCGAGCACGGCCGCCTGCTTCACCGGACGGCCTTCGCGCGCGTGGCGCTTGTAGAGCTTCTTGAGCGCCTGGTCGTTGAGAAAGGCCTGCACCAGCGAGGCGGCGGCCTGCGTCTTGGCGACGCGGCCGAAGGCGGCCGACTCGAGGTCGAGCGCACCCGCGCGGTCGCGGCCTGCGGCCTCGGCCATCATCTCGAGCGCGATGAGGGCGGCGGGCTGGTGCTTGCCGCTGCGCGCCGCCACCTGCGTGCGCGCAGTCTCGACCAGCGCACCGGCCTCTTGCTTCGACAGCGCCAGCGGCGCGCGCTTGCGTTGCTGCGCGGCCTGCCAGTCGATCTCGCCGCGCACCGCGCGGTGCAGCAGCGCGAGCGCACGTTCGCGCAGGGCCTCGGGCGCGGCGACCTCGTCGGTCACGCCCGCGGCCAGCGCGGCCGGCGCCTTGGCCGGCTTGCCGCTCGCCACCCAGTCGATGGCCGTGGCCAGGCCCGCCAGGCGCGACAACCGCACCGTGCCGCCGAAGCCGGGGAACAGGCCCAGCTTCACTTCGGGCACGCCGACCTGGGCCGTGTCGGCCATCACGCGCAGCGGCGCAAGCATCGCCAGCTCCAGCCCGCCGCCGAGCGCGAAGCCGTTGATGGCGACCACGCTGGGCACGGCCAGGTCCTCGAAGGCGTTGAACAGCTCGTTGCTGGCGCGCACGCCGCGCGCGATGTCGGCCTCGGCCTGCTGGAAGGTGGCGCCGAACTCGGTGATGTCGGCGCCGACGATGAACACGTCTTTCGCGCTCGTCACCAGCACGCCGCGCACATCGGGCGAGGCCGCGATGCGCTCGGTGGCCTGGCGGAACTCGTCGACGGTGCGCGCGTCGAGCTTGTTGATGGCCTCGCCGCGCCGGTCGAAGCGCAGCTCCACCAGACCGTCCTGCAGCGGCAGGACTTCGATACTTTCGCCTTGGAACAAAGGGGGTCTCCTCGCGGCCGGCGACGCGCCAGCCTGTGGGAAAAAGTTTAGGGACGCGCCCTGCGCGCAGGCATCGTCCGAAGCGACGATTACAGGCGGCCGCGCGCCTGCAGGTAGTCGCGCACCGCCTCGGCGGCGGGGTCGCCGACCACGGCGAACTCGTCGGTGAAGAAGATCGGTGAGGCGGCCAGGTCGATGAAGCGGCGCTCGTCCGCGAGCAGCTCGGCGCTCGCGCGGCGGGCCTCCTCGCGCCGCGCGCCGGTGCGCGCCTCGAGGCTGTCCCACCACAGCTCGGCCACGCCGTCGAAGGGCGCGGGGCTGCCGCGCGGCACGGCCAGCGGCTGCACCAGCGCATCGTCGAGCGTGTGCGACTGCACGTAGCGCCGCAGGCCCAGCACCTCGGCGCGCTCGGCGACGAGCGGTGCGTGCACATTTCGCCAGTGGTGCTGGAACTGGGCGCGGTCCAGGTGCGGCAAGCGCCGCAGGCAGAACACGAGCTTGATCATCGGCGCACCCGGATCAGCCCTTCCTGCGCGACCGAGGCCACGAGCCGGCCGGCGCGGTCGAACAGCGCACCGCGACAGAAGCCCCGCGCATGTTCGGCCGAGGGCGAATCGGCGTCGTACAGCAGCCAGTCGTCGCAGCGGAAGTCGCGGTGGAACCACATCGCGTGGTCCAGGCTCACGCCCTGCACGCCCGGTTGCTGGAACGCGAGGCCGTGCGGCTGCATCGCCACGCCCATGAAGCTGTAGTCGGAGGCGTAGGCCAGCATGGCCTGGTGCAGCAGCGGATCGTCGGGCAGCGCGTCGGCGGTGCGCAGCCAGAGCTGGCTGTGCGGCGGGCGCGGGCCGGCCGTGACGGGGTCGCGCGGATCGACGTAGCGGAACTCGATCGGTCCTTCGACGCGCACGCGCGGACCGGCGCGCGGCGTGAGGTCTTCGGGCGGCGGCGCCTCGGGCATGGCGCACTGGTGCGACACGCCCGCCTCGCGCCGGTGGAACGAGGCCGACATGTGGAAGATCGGCTCGCCGTGCTGGATGGCGACCACGCGCCGCGTCGTGAAGCTCGCGCCGTCGCGGATGCGGTCCACGTCGTAGACGATGGG
The DNA here is from genome assembly GCF_058788795.1 of Variovorax sp. FW301-JW7. Classification (NCBI taxonomy): domain Bacteria; kingdom Pseudomonadati; phylum Pseudomonadota; class Betaproteobacteria; order Burkholderiales; family Comamonadaceae; genus Variovorax; species Variovorax sp. FW301-JW7. Next base: position 135,835 of record NZ_JBYTBC010000005.1, on the reverse strand, counting down.
CGCGGCCTTGTCGCCCGCGCGCAGGAAGTAGCCGTGCAGCGAATGCGCCGCATGCCCGTCGACCGTGCGGGCCGCCGCCATCAGCGCCTGCCCGAGCACCTGGCCGCCGAAGACGGCGGGCGCGCCGATGTCGGTGCTGGTGCCGCGAAACAGGTTCTTCTCGAGCTGTTCGAGCTGCAGCTGCGCGACGAGCGACTGCAGCGCTTGCGCGCGGCCTGCGCTCACGCGGCGTGCTCCGAATAGAACAAGCTGTTCGACCGCGCGCGCTCGCGCAACGCGGCCGTGGGCTTGAAGCGCTCGCCGTGGCGCTGTGCGAGTGCATCGCAACGCGCGACGAAAGCCGCGAGGCCGACGGTCTCGATGTACGAGAGCGTGCCGCCGGTCCAGTCGGGGTAGCCCAATGCGAGCACGGCGCCGAGGTCGGCTTCGACTGGCTGCTTCAGCACGCCTTCTTCGAGGCAGCGCGCCGCTTCGAGCGCGAGCAGGGACAGCAGGCGTTCGCCGACGGCGCGGGCGTCGGGCTGCGGTGTGGCGGTCTGTGTCGCGGTGGCTTCAGCGGTCAGCGGGCCTTCGGCCAGTCCGGCCTGCCGCGCGGCATTCGCAATCAACGCGGGCGACACGCCTTCCGACAGCAGCGCTTGGCCTTCACTTCGGTACAGCTGCCGCAGACGTTCGACATACGCGGTGCTGATCGCGCTGAGGTCGCCCTTGCGCCGCAGCGCCGCACCCCGGTTCACGAACAGCGTGCGCATCAGGTTGCGCGCCACCGGGCCGGCCAGCAGAGGGCCGAAGCACTGCGCCTCGACCGCCAGGCCCGCGTCCATCGGCAGCTGCGTGCCTTCGTACACGGCCGACAGGATGGCCAGCGGCGCCGGCAGCTGGTCGTGCGTGTCGCGCCGCACCTGCGCCAGCGTGGCGCCGAAGCTGGCGCCCGCATGCGGTGCCAGCGCGCCTGCGCCGCCCGGCACCTGGAAGCCCTTCACGTCCCACGGCTGCTGGCCGGCGTCGGGGTGGTCGAGCACCCAGCGACGGGCCACGGCCACGAGCTGGTCGGCCGGCGCGAGCGCATCGACCATGCCCAGCGCCAGCGCCTCGGCCGGCACCACATGCCGGCCCGACAGCAGCAGCGGCAGTGCGCGCGCAATGCCGATGAGGCGCGGCAGCCGCTGCGTGCCGCCGCCCACGGGCAGCAGGCCGACCGTGACCTCGGGCAGCCCGACCACCGCGCGCGCTTCGTCGAGCAGCACGCGGTGATGGCAGGCCAGTGCGAGTTCGAAGCCGCCGCCCAGCGCCACGCCGTTGATGGCCACCGCCACGGGCTTGCCGCAGCGCTCCAGCTCGCGCAGCGCACGCCCGCCGGGTGCGATCGCCTCGATGGCCTCGGCCGCGCCGCCGCCCGTGGCATGGAAGCCCACGAGGTCCTTGAGGTCGGCCCCGGCCATGAAGCCGCTGGCCTTGCCCGAGGTGATGACCGCGCCGCGCACGTCGGCGCGCTGCGCGATCTGCGCCACGGCCTCGCGCAGGTCGGCCGTGAAGCCGGGCGTGAACACGTTCATCGGCCGCTCGGGCACGTCGAGGGTGAGGAGCGCGACGCCGTCGGCATCGACCTCGAATCGGATGTGGGAAGGCATAGAAAAAAAGGAAAGAGAAGACGTGCTGCTCAGACGCGCTCGATCACCAGCGCGGTCGATTGCCCCGCCGCGGCGCACAGCGTGACCAGGCCCAGCCGCGCGTCGCGCCGTTCCAGCTCGTCGAGCAGCGTGCCCGTGAGGATCGCGCCGGTCGCGCCCAGCGGGTGGCCCAGCGCGATGGCGCCGCCGTTCACGTTGATGCGCGCGGGGTCGATGTCGAAATGCCGCGCATAGCGCATCGGCACCACCGAGAAGGCTTCGTTGACCTCGAACAGGTCGATGTCGCCGATGCTCAGGCCGCAGCGCGCCAGCAGGCGCTCGGTGGCGGGCATGGGGCCGCCCAGGCTCAGCAGCGGCTCGTCGGCGCACGAGGCGCTGCCGACGATGCGCGCGCGCGGCTTCAATCCGTTGCGCGTGCCGTAGTCGCGGTTGCCCAGCAGCACCGCGCAGGCGCCGTCGACGATGCCGCTCGAATTGCCGCCGGTGTGGATCGGCGCGATGTGCGAGAGCTGCGGGTAGCGCTGCAGCAGGATGGCTTCGTAGCCCTGCGCGGCCACGCCCGCGAAGGCGGGCTTGAGCTTGGCCAGGTCGGCCATCGTGGTGCCGGGGCGGTTGGCCTCGTCCTTCGCGAGCACGGTGCGGCCGAGCCGGTCGCGCACGGGCACGAGCGAGCGGTCGAAGCGGCCCTCGGCCTGCGCCACGGCGGCGCGGCGCTGGCTTTCCATGGCGTAGGCATCGACCGCCTCGCGGTCCACGCCGTCGAGCATGGCCATGAGGTCGGCCGCCACGCCGTTGGGGATGTAGGGGTAGCGCTGGCCCACGGCGGGGTCGGTGTAGACCGCGCCGCCGTCGCTGCCGATGGTCACGCGCGACATCGACTCCACGCCGCCGCCGATCACCGCGTCGGCCTGGCCCGAGGCCACGAGGCCGAAGCCCATCTTCAGCGTGTCGAGTGCCGAGGTGCAGAAGCGGTTGAGCTGGAAGCCCACCACGCTGTCGCCGTAGCCGGCCGACAGCAGCGCGACGCGCGCGATGTCGGCGCCCTGCTCGCCCACGGGCATCACCACGCCCAGGCCCACGTCCTCGATCTGCGCGGGGTCGAGCGCGTGGCGTTCGCGCAGCGCCTGCAGCACCTGGGTGGCCAGCTGCACCGGCGTGATGGGGTGCAGCGCACCGTCGGCGCGGCCCTTGCCGCGCGGCGTGCGCACGTGGTCGTAGATGAAAACGTCGTCGGTCATGGGCAGGGCGCCGCCCGGGTGCGCAAGGCCACCGGATGCAGGGGAATTCAGTTTGTCTGCGGCCAGTTTAGGAAGCAGAATCGGTGGCCGGAATCGTCGGAAGCGACGGAATTTCCAGGCACTCACTCCCCCTTCGCGATGCCTGCTCCAGCCCCCGTTCCCCCTTCTTCGCTCCGGATTCTCGAGACCAAGCTGAACCCGCCGGCCTTCGTGGCCACGCAGGTGCCACGCACCGCCATCAGCGAAGAGATCGCCGCCGCGACCGTCAAGCTCGTGCTGGTGCGCGCGCCCGCCGGCTTCGGCAAGACCACCGCCATGGCGCAGATCCGCGAGCGCATGGACGCGCAGGGCATCGCCACCGCATGGCTCACGCTCGACCGCGCCGACAACGACGTGTCGCGCTTTCTCAACTGCCTGGCCGAGGCCGTGCAGCGCATCGGCGTGGACGAGCCCGCAAGCCACGCGCCCTTCGACGCCGTGGCCGCGCTGGCCGCGCACGACTCGCCCTTCACGCTGTTCCTGGACGACTTCGAGGTGGTGCAGGAGCCCGCCGTGCTGGGCCTCGTGCGCGAGCTGGTGGAGCACCTGCCGCGGCGCGGGCAGATCGTGATCGGCTCGCGCAGCCTGCCCGACCTGGGGCTGGGCCGGCTGCGCGCGCGCGGCCAGCTCATCGAGATCGACACCGACCGCCTGCGCTTCTCGCTGGAAGAAACCAGCGCCTTCATCGGTCTGCGCCAGGCCCATGCGCCGCATGCCGCCGCGCAGCCGCCGCAGGCGCTGCCGGCCGACCTGCTCTCGCAGCTGCACCGCAAGACCGAAGGCTGGGTGGCGGCCATCTGGCTGGCGTCGATGGCGCTGGAGCGGCACGGCATCGAGACCGGCTTCATCGAACGCTTCTCGGGGTCCGACCGCGCCGTGGCCGACTACCTGGCCGAGGACGTGCTCGCGCACCAGCCGCCCGAGATCCACGACTTCCTGCTGCGCACCAGCATCCTGCGCCAGCTCGACGCCTCGGTGTGCCAGGCGCTCAACCCGCGCGGCGACAGCGCCGTCATCCTCGAGCAACTGGCCGCCGCCAACCTGTTCCTCACGCCCGTGAGCGGCGATGCCGGCGGCGAGGTGCGCGCGTGGCGCTACCACAGCCTCTTTGCCGACTTCCTGCGCGCACAGCTGGCGCGCGAGCGGCCCGGCGAGCTCGCGCGGCTGCACCTGGCGGCCTCGGGCTGGTACGAGTCGCACGGCCGGCCCGTGCCCGCCATCGACCATGCCATCGAAGGCGGCGACCATCCGCACGCGCTCACGCTGCTCGACAGCTACGCCGAGCAGTTCCTCGAGCAGGGTCGCATGCGCATGCTGGCGCGCTGGTTCTCGGCCATCCCTGAACATCAGCTGCGCGAGCATCCGTTCCTGCAGCTCATCGCGCTGTGGGCCACCTGCTTCACGCACGGCCCGTGGGACGCCATGCGGCTGCTCGAACAGTCGGGCTGCCTCGACAGCCCCATTCCCGAGGTGCGCGCCAACGCCCACACGCTCATTCCGCTGCTGCTGGCGATGGAAGACCAGCACGATGCCGCCTACGAGGCCGGCCGCGAAAGCCTCGCACGCCTGCCCACCGGCCTCGCCTTTGCCGAGGGCGTGCTGCTCAACGCCATGGCCCACATCCTCGCCGTGCGCGGCGACCAGCGCGAAGCGCAGCGCCTGCTCGAGGCCGCGCGGCGCGAGCAGGGCAACAGCACCTTCAACCGCATGTACACCGAGTCGCTCGCGGGCCTGTTTGACCTCACCGAAGGCCGGCTGCGCCAGGCCACCGCGCGGCTGCGCATGGCGGTCGACTCCACGCATGCCGTGTCGTACAACCACAGCCACGGCAACGCCTGGGCCGGCGTGCTGTACGCGGGCGCCGTGTACGAGACCAACCAGCTGGTGCAGGCCGAGCACCTGCTGAACGTGTACCTGCCGCTGGCGCGCGACGTGGGCCTGCCCGACCACATGATCCTGAGCCACGTCATGCGCTCGCGCATCGCTTTTCACGCGGGCGACATCGACGCCGCGTTCCAGGCCCTGACCGAACTCGAATACCTGGGCCACCACCGCCAGCTGCCGCGCGTGGTGGCGGGCGCCAAGCTGGAGCGCGCCCACATGCTGCTGCTGCAGGGCAACGGCCCCGCCTCGCGCGACGAGCTGCAGCGCGCCGACGACCCCGAGCTGTGGGAGCGCGAGCGCCGCCAGCGCCTGCCCGCGCACGACCTCGACTACCTCGCGCTCGCGCGGGCGCGGTGGGACATCGCCTTCGGCGACGCGCGCGCGGCCCTCACCGTGCTCGACGCCGAACTGCACGCCGCCGTGGCCGCCAACCGCAACCGCCGCGCGCTCAAGCTGCGCGTGTTGCGCGCGCTGGCACTGCAGCGCGCGGGCGACCTCGCCACCGCCATCGAAGAAATCGGCGCCGTGCTGCAGGCCGCGAGCCAGGAAGGCTTTGTGCGGCTGATCCTCGACGAAGGCCCGGCCGTGGGCACGCTGGTGCACCGCTATGCCGCCGCGATGCAGCAAGAGGCCGGCGCCGTGGCGCCCGTGCTGCGCAGCGACCCGATCCTGGCCGACTACCTGCAGCGGCTGCTGCAGGTGCTGGGCCCGCCGCCCTCGCCGATCGACGCCGAGGCGCCCTCGGGCGACGCCACCAAGGAGCCGCTCACGCGCAAGGAGATCCGCGTGCTGCAGCTCCTGGCCGAGGGCTACTCGAACAACGCCATGGGCGAGAAGCTGTTCGTGTCCGAAAGCACGGTGCGCACGCACCTGCGCAACATCCACATGAAGCTGGGTGCGAAGCGGCGCACGGAGGCGGTGGCGATTGCGCGCAAGCTGGGCGTGATCCGCTAGCCCGAAAAAAAAGGGCCCGCCCGCCGACACATGGCAGACGGGCCCCAACCCTCGCCTCTCGTCAGAACGACACGTTCAGATTCGCCTTCACCGACTGGTCGTGCGCCTTGCCGCCGAACTGGCCGCCGTAAGCCACGCCGAAGGTCGCACGCGGCGAGAACGCGAAGTCCAGGCCCAGTTGCAGCACCGCCGCGTTCTTCGCGACCGCGACACCCGCGATGTCCGAGAAGCCGGTGGCGCCCGGCAGCGCGACGCTCGTGAACGGCGTCAGGTCGCCGTAGGCGCGGCGCCAGCCGACCATGCCCTTGAGCGTGGCGTCGACGTTGCCCAGGCGCACCGCGGTCGATGCGCGCAGGCCCAACGTCGACAGCCCGACGTTCGCGCTGCCGCTGCGCACCTGCAGCGCCGCCCACGTGCCGCGCTCCGAGAACGCGTCGGTGTGCAGCGTGACGTGCGCGAGGTTGGCGAAGGGCTCCAGCGCCACGTCGCCGGCGGCCAGGCTGTAGCCCACTTCGCCGAAGACCTGCGTGGTCGATGCGTCGTGGTTGCTCTTGAGCGAATTCGACAGGCCCGCCATGCGCGCCTGCCGCGTGGTGTCCACGTCGTGCCGCGCGTAGGCCGCGCCGGCGCGCAGGGCCCACGCACCGAGCGTGGTGCCGCCGTACAGTCCCAGGTGGTAGCTGGTGGCATCGCCCGAGGACGAACGCGCGTCCACGTCGATCTTGCTGCGGCTGTAGCCGCCGGCGACGCCCAGGCGCCAATCGTCGCCCACGCGTGCGTCGCCGCCCATCAGCAGGCCGTCGACCGAGCGGCCGAGCCGCGCGGCGTTGCCGTCGCCGCGCGTGTGGCCGGTGGAATGCAGGGCCTGGCTCCAGAAGACGGTGTCGCGCGTGGTGGGGTCGGCGGCGCGCGAACGGCCGCCGCCGTCGCTCACCTGCACCGGCGCGGTCGATGCGCCGGCCGTGCCGGCCGATGCGCGCAGACGCTCCAGCGCGGCCTCGCGCACGAAGCGGCTGTCTTCGATGAGCGCGGTCTTCGCGGAGGCATGCACTTCGCCCGAGAGGCTGTCGAAGGCCGCGCGCGCGGCCGGTGCGCTCTCCAGCTGCAGTGCAGCCGCCAGCGCCGGGCTCCAGGCCGCCGCGCCCTCGAGGTGGTCGCCCATCGCGCGCTGGTTGGCCGACCGCGCCACCGAGGCGAAACGCAGGCTGTTGCGTGCCAGCTCGGTGTAGACCTGGTTCGGCGTGTAGCCCAGGGACGGCGAGACGAAGAGGTACCTGCTCGCGGCGTCGAGCGCGGTGAAGGTGCCGCTCACGCCGCCTTGCGCATCGAGCAGCGTGTAGCGGGTGCCGGGCGCGTAGTCGCCGAGCACGCGCACCGTGCCGCCATCGAGCGTGGCTTTGCCGCTCACGTCGAGCCGGTCGGCCTGTGCGCCGCCGCCCAGTTCCGCCTCGTAGGCCGAGCCCGGCGCGAAGCGCGCGTCGCCGGCCACGTGCAGCGTGCCGACCGAGTTGCCCGGTGCGACCGTGCCGCCCGCCGCCACGTGCAGGGGGCCGACCGTGCCCACGCCTTGCAGCCGTCCGCCCGACAGCACCTGCATCTGGCCCCCCAGCGTGCCGTTGACCGACAGCATGCCCTGCGCCACCGAGGTCTTGCCGGTGAACACGGCGGAGTCGCCCGTGAGGTAGAAGCCGCCCGCGCCCGCCTTGACGAGGCCGCCGCTGCCGCTGAAGCGGCCCGTGAACAGCGTCGAACGGTCGTCGCCGCCGGTGGTCAGCGTGCCGGTGCCCACGGCGACGTCGCCCGCGCCCGACAGCGAGCCGATGGTGGCGTCGAAGCCGTTGAGGTCGAGCCGGGCCTTGCCGGCCACCGTGAACGCGCTGGCGCGCGACAGCCCCGTGGCCGAGCCCGCGCGCAGCGTGCCGCCCTGCACCCAGGTCGCGCCGCTGTAGCTGTTGGCGCCGCTCAGGGTGGTGGTGCCCTCGCCGCTGGCGCCGCCGGTGGTGCGCAGGTGGCCTGCGCCGGTAATGTTGTAGGCGAAGTCGTAGGCGTCGGCGCGGTCGATGGCCAGCACGGCGCCTGCGTCGATGGCCACGTGGCTGGTGATGGAACCGCTGGTGCCGCCGTCGCCCAGCGCGAGCTCGCCGGCCTGGATGCGCGTGTCACCCGAGTAGGTGTTGGTGCCCGTGAGCACCAGCCGCCCGGCGCCGGCCTTCACGAGGCTGCCGCGGTAGTCTTCGTCGGTCTTGCTGCGCAGGTGGGTCAGGCGGTCCCAGTCGACGTTGATCACCATGGCCTTGGCATCGACGGCGGCCATGATGTCGGCCTCGGAGACCGTCAGGACCGATCCAAGGAAGGCCCAATAGGGAGTGCCTGGCCCAATGGATTTTCGAACGCTTTCGAACCACTCGGCGTCGCGCTGTGCGAGCGGATTGGCTTTCGCGGCGGCCAGAGCGCCGGCATAGTCGCCGCCCGACAACATGGCCTCGCGCAATGCCTTGAGGAGCACGACGGCCTCCTCGCCGAGGGGTTTGAAGGTGTCCAAGGCAATCGGCCCGGTGACAAGCGCACCCAGGCGCACGATCTCGGCGGCTTCTTCCTTCTTGCGCTGCACCAGCCCCGTTTCCGAGATGTCGTTGCGCCACGTGTCGGACGTGCCGCCGGGCATGTCGATGACCGTGCGCTTGAGCAGCTGGCCGGGCCCCTTCATGGCGTTCTCGAGGTTGACGAGGCCCCAGCCGATCACCTCGTCGGGCGCCGCCTGGCGCGTGCCGTCGAGCTTGGTGGCCGTGGTGAGCAGTACCTGCAGGGCCTGCTCGTTGTTCATGTAGGGAAAGCGCTCCATGATGAGGCCCAGGGCCCCCGTGGCATGCGGCGCCGCCATCGAGGTGCCGGTGTAGGTCCCGTAGGCCCCATCGAACACCGTGCTCGTGATGTTGGCGCCCGGGGTGGCCACGCACCAGTACTTGGCGATGCCGCATCGGTTGAGGTTGTCGGAATGCTGGTAGCCCTTCTTGTCCCATGTTTGCGCGACGCCCGTCACCGTCAACCAGTGCCCCTCCACGTCGGGCCTGAAATACGGCAGCGCCCCGCGCGCCGCCGGGTTGGCCTGGCCCTGGTTGTCGGCGGCGAACACCTGGATGACCCCCTCCTTGCCATCGGCCTGGGACTTCGTCGCGTCGATCGCGGCATCGACCCAGGACGGCCCGCGCAGGTACTGCAGGTAGTCGACGGTGACCCTTTCAGCGGTACTGAAATCCGAACGGTCGGGGTTGCCCCAGCTGTTGTTGATGACCCGCACGCCGGCGTCGCGCATGCCCTGGTAGAGGTTGCGGAAGTTCTCGGTGGTGGCGTAGCGGTAGCTGTCCGGGCTCAGCCCGGCACTCGACTTCAGCGCGTCGGGCGCATTGGTGTTGCCCACGAACACGTTGGCATTGAATGCCACGCCGTGCATGTTGTTCTTGATGTCCTGCCCGTCCCGGCTCGCGCCCACGGTGCCGGACACGTGGGTGCCGTGGAAACCGTAACCCGCGTCCTTGCTGTTCAGCACGGAACCATCCGGCGCGAACTCGCTGTACGCCCCGTTGGACGTCGCCGTCACCAGCGCCGTGAAGCGGTCCAGCGGCAGCTCGCGCGTATGGCGCACGTCGAACCCCGAATCGATGACGCCCAGCTTCACGCCCTTGCCGGTGAACCCCGCCGCGTAGGCGTACTCGGTCTTCATCGCCCCGAGCCCCCAGTCGGCCAGGAACTCCTTCGTGCGCCAGCTGGCGGGGTCGCCGATCATGCCGGGGTCGCCCGGATAGGCCTGCGCGCCGGCCGCGGTGGCCAGCATCGAACCCAGCACGCAAGCAGCGGCGCGGGCCACGGCCTTGCGCTTGAACTTCGGTGATCTCGTCATGACGGAACGAACCCTCTCTGTTTTGGAATGGAATGAAAAGACCGTTGCCCTGCCGGTGAAGCCATGTCAGGAAGACATCGCGCACGGGCCGGTTAACGGTCGTTAAATTCTGGAAAGAGGGGTCGTTCTTTGTGATCTCGTCGGGGCTGGCTCCGATACTTTGAAATCCGGTCGCTGGAGTTTTTCCCTAGGTTGCGGCGCTTCAGGCTGCGAGCCGCTGCCGCTTGTCCTGCGCGTCGCGCCCCGCGATGTGCTCGCGCGCGCGCTTCCAGTCGTCGTCCTGCCACTGCGACATGCGCGAGAAATTCCCGCCCGTGGCCTGGAACTGCGCGCCGTCGATGGCGATGGTCTGGCCGTTGACGTACTCCGAGCCCGGGCCGAGCAGGTAGGCCGCGAGGTTGGCCAGCTCGGGCATGCGGCCGTTGCGCTCCATCGGGTTGCGTTCGGCCTTGTGCTCGCCGCCGCCGGGGTTCAGCCGCGCGCTCATGCCCTCGGTGGGGAACAGGCCCGGCGCGATGGCGTTGAAGCGGATGCCGCGCCCGGCCCACTCGACCGCGAGCGATTGCGTCATGGCATGCAGCCCGGCCTTCGACATGGCCGAGGGCACGGTGAAGGGCGAGCCGTTCCACACCCAGGTGGTGAGGATCGACAGCACCGACGCGGCCTTGCCCTCTGCGAGCCAGCGTTTGCCGCATTCGAGCGTCATGCAGAAGCTGCCGCGAAAAACGATGCTCGAGATGGCATCGAAGGCGCGCGGCGACAGGTCTTCGGTGCGGCTCACGAAGTTGCCCGCGGCGTTGTTGACCAGGCCGTCGAGCGCGCCGCCGTCGGCCCAGATTTCATCGAGCATCTCGGTGATCTGCGTGTCGTGGCGGATGTCGCAGGTCTTGGGCGTCACGCGCCCGCCGTGCAGGTGCATCAGCTCGGCCGCCGTTTCTTCGAGCACGGGGGCGCGGCGCCCGCAGATGTACACGTGGGCGCCGAGCAGCAGCAGCGCCTCGCTCATCACGCGGCCCAGGCCGCTGCCGCCGCCGGTCACGAGGTAACGGCGGCCGGCCAGCAGGCCGGGCTTGAACATCAGGTCGTCGAGGGTCATGGGAATCCTTGTGTGCGGTCCGTTGGAATTCGGGCTGAAGCTCAGCGCCCCGTGTAGACGGGCGCTCGCTTCTCGAGGAAGGCGCTCATGCCTTCGCGGAAATCGCGGGTCTGGGTGCACAGCACCTGGTTGCGGTCTTCCATGGCAATCACCGCTTCCATGCTGCCGGCGTCCACGGCGATGCCGAGCGCCTCCTTGGTCAGGCGCAGCGCCACGGGCGTCGCGTTGAGCATGTCGTCGGCGAGCGCCTGCGCCTCGGCCTGCAGCGCGGGCAGCGCGTCGACGCGGCTCACGAGGCCCAGTGCATAGGCGCGTTGCGCGCCCATGAAGCGGCCGGTGAGCATGTACTCGGCCGCGACCGAGCTGCCGACCATGCGCGGCAAAAAGTAGCTCACGCCCACGTCGCAGGCCGACAGGCCGATGCGGATGAAGGCGGCGTTCATGCGCGCGTCGGGCGTGGCCAGGCGCACGTCCGACGCCAGCGCGAGCGCAAAGCCGCCGCCGCTGGCCGCGCCCTGCACCACGCTGACGATGGGCTGCGGGCAGCGCCGCATGGCCAGCATGATGTCGCGGATGCCCTTCTGCTGTTCGAGCATGTCGGCCACGCCGAGGTCTTCGCCGCCCACCTGTTCCTTCAGGTCGAGCCCGGCGCAGAAGGCGCGGCCCGCGCCCTGCAGCACGACCACGCGCTCGGGGCTGCGTGCATTGAGCCCTTCGAAGTAGTCGCGCAGCGCGCGCACCAGCACCGGGTCGAGCGCGTTCAGGCGCTCGGGGCGGTTCAGCGTGAGCCAGGCGACCTCGCCGCGCCGCTCGATCTGCAGCACCTCGTTCATCGCCGTCACAGCGCGCGCGAGATCACTTCTTTCATGATCTCGTTGGTGCCGCCATAGATGCGCTGCACGCGCCCGTCGGCGTACATGCGCGCGACCATGTACTCGGTCATGAAGCCGTAGCCGCCGAAGAGCTGCAGGCATTCGTCGACCACGCGGCCCTGCGTCTCGGAACCCCAGAGCTTGGCCATGGAGGCGGTGGCGGTGTCGAGCCTGCCGGCCACGAGGTCTTCCACGCAGCGGTCGATGAAGGCGCGGCCCACCTTGATCTGCGTGGCGATCTCGGCCAGCTTGAACTTGGTGTTCTGGAACTCGGCGATCGGCTTGCCGAAGGCCTTGCGGTCACGCACGTAGTCGAGCGTGGCCTGGTAGGCGCCTTCCATGGTGGCGAGCGCGTTCACGCCGATGATGGTGCGCTCGTACGGCAGGTCGCTCATGAGCTGGAAGAAGCCCTGCCCTTCCTGGCCGCCGAGCAGCGCGTCGGCCGGCACGTGCACGTCGTCGAAGAACAGCTCGGAGGTGTCCTGCGCCTTCATGCCGATCTTGTCGAGCACGCGGCCCACGCGGTAGCCCTCGCAGCCCTCGGTCTCGACGATGAGGATCGAGGTGCCCTTGGCGCCCTGCGTCGGGTCGGTCTTGGCCACGACCAGCACCACGCCCGCGAGAAAGCCGTTGGTGATGAAGGTCTTGGAGCCGCGGATGCGGTAGCTGCCGTCGGGCTGCTTCTCGGCGCGCGTGCGCACGCCCTGCAGGTCGGAGCCGGCGCCGGGCTCGGTCATGGCGATGGCACCGACCAGCTCGCCGCGCGCCATGCGCGGCAGATAGCGTTGCTTCTGTTCCTCGGTGCCGTGGTTCAAAAAGTAGTGCGCCACGATGGTGTGCACCGAGCTCGCCATGCCGGTCAGCGCGCGGCGCGCCTTCTCTTCGTAGAACACGGCCTCGTGGCGGAAGTCGCCGCCGGCGCCGCCGTAGGCCTCGGGAATGTCGGAGCACAGCAGGCCGAGCGCACCGGCCTTGCGCCACACCTCGTGGCCCACGTGGCCGCGCTTGCGCGCTTCTTCGTCGTGGGGAACGACTTCGGTCTCGACGAAACGCACGACGTTGTCGCGGTACAGCTCCAGTTCTTCGTCGCTCCACGAGCGGCGGAAATCGATGGGCATGGGGTTGTCCTTCAGTGTCTTGAAATAAGGGGAATGGGGTTCAACCCACGCGGCGTTCTTTACCCGCCCAGAAAGGCTCTCGCAGCTGGAACTTCTGCAGCTTGCCGGCAGCCGACAGCGGCAGCGCATCGCGGAACTCCACGCTGCGCGGGCACTTGTAGTTGGCGATCTGGTCGCGGCAATGCGCGATGACGTCGTCGGCCGTGAGCGGCATGCCCTCGCGCAGAACGATCACCGCGTGCACGCGCTCGCCCCACTTGTCGTCGGGCACGCCGATGACGGCCGACATGAGCACCTGCGGCATCTGGGCGATGGCGTTCTCGACCTCGGCCGAGTACACGTTCTCGCCGCCGCTCACGATCATGTCCTTCATGCGATCGACCACGAACAGCAGGCCGTGCTCGTCCATGTAGCCGCCGTCGCCGGTGTGCATCCAGCCGCCGCGCAGCGCGGCCTCGGTCTCGGCGGGCTTGTTCCAGTAGCCCTTCATGACCATGGGGCCGCGCGCGACGATCTCGCCGACCTGGCCGGGCGGCAGCTCGTTGTCTTCGCCGTCGACGATGCGGATCTCGGCCACAGGCACCGGCGTGCCGGCCGCGCGCAGCAGGCGGTTGCGGTCGGGCCCGGGCAGGTGGAAGTGCGGCATCAGCACGGCCACGGTGGGCGACAGCTCGGTCATGCCGTAGGCCTGCGAAAAACTCGTGGCGGGCAGCGCCGCCATGGCCTGCTCGAGCAGCGCGACGTCGATGGGCGCGGCGCCGTACAGCAGCATCTGCAGGCTCGACAGGTCGAACTCGGCAAAGCGCGGGTGCTCGATCACGCGCTTGATCATGGTGGGCACCAGGAACATCTCGGTGGCGCGCGCGGCCTGGATGGCCTGCAGGATCGCCACCTCGTCGAACATCGGCACCACGTGCTGCGGCACCAGCCGCAGGATGCTCTGCAGCGACAGCCCGCAGCCGGCCACGTGGAACATGGGCACGGCGATGACCACGGCGGCATTGCGCGTCTCGCGCGGCACCGCGGCCACCGAGCTCAGCGCGTTGATGTAGAGGCTGCCGTGCGTGAGCATCACGCCCTTGGGCCGGCCGGTGGTGCCGCCGGTGTACATGATGGCGGCCAGCTCGTCGGCGCTGTGCGGCGCATCGTCGATGGGCTGCGCGTCGGGCAGCAGCGCCTCGTAGCCGACCATGCCCTCGGGCACGGGGCCGTCGCCGCAGTACACCACGGTGCGCAGCGACGTCGAAAGCTTGCGCAGCTCGCCGGCCATGGGCGCGAACAGGTCGTCCACCAGCAGGATGCGCGTGTCGCAGTCGTCCAGCGAGTAGGCGACCTCCTTCGGGTTCCAGCGGATGTTCACCGGGTTGATGACGCCGCCGCCCCACCAGGTGCCGAAGAAGAACTCGACGAAGCGGTGCGAGTTGAGGCTCATCATGCCGACGCGGTCGCCGCGCGCCATGCCGAGCTGCTGCAGCACGGCGCCCAGGCGCGCCACGCGGTCGGTGAGGGTCGCGAAGTCCAGGCGCTGGCCGCCGCAGACCACGGCGGTCTCGCGGGCCTTCTCGCGGCGGCCCTTGTGCAGGGGCTGGGTGAGGAACATGGTGTCGTCTCCTTGGTGGTTTTTTTCGTCAGGCAACCCGGCGTGCGTGGCCGGCCCAGTGCGGCTCGCGCAGGCGGTACTTCATGACCTTGCCGGCGCCCGAGATCGGCAGCGCGTCGACGAACGCGACGCTGCGCGGGCACTTGTAGCCGGCGATCAATTCACGGCAATGGGCGATGAGCGCCTCGGCATCGGCCTCGGTGCCCGGCTTGCGCACCACCACCGCATGCACGGCCTCGCCCCAGCGCTCGTCGGGCACGCCGATGACGGCGGCGGCGGCCACGGCGGGGTGGCGCGCGAGCGCGCCCTCGACCTCGGCGCAGTAGATGTTCTCGCCGCCGCTCACGATCATGTCCTTGTAGCGGTCGACGATGAAGACGAAGCCGTCGTCGTCCATGCGGGCGGCATCGCCGGTGTGCATCCAGCCATCGCGCAATGCGGCGGCGGTTTGTTCGGGCAGGTTCCAGTAGCCCTGCATCACGCACGGGCTGCGCACCGTGAGTTCGCCCACGGTGCCGCGCGGCACCTCGCGGCCGTCGCCGTCGCACACGCGCAGGTCGATGCCCGAGAGCGCCTGCCCGGCCGAGGCCAGCTTGCCGAGCTTGCGGCCTTCGGGCGAGTGGTAGTGGCGCGTGAGGTAGCTCACGCCGGCCGACAGCTCGGTCATGCCGTAGCCCTGCGCGAACTCGGCCTGCGGGAAGGTGGCGAAGGCGCGCTCCAGCAGCGCCTCGGTGATGGGCGAGGCGCCGTAGCCGACGAAGCGCACGCTCGACAGGTCGGCCTGCGCGGTGCGCGGGTCGTCCACCAGCATCTGCAGCATGGCGGGCACGGCCATGAGGTTGGTGGCGCGGTCGCGCTCGATGGCCGCGAGCATGCCGTCCACAGAGAAGCCCGGCAGGATGATCTGCGCGCAGCCCATGAGCACGCCGCGCAGCAGGAACGACAGCCCCGCCAGGTGAAAGAGCGGCGCCACCTGCAACAGCCGCGCGCTGTCGTCGAAGAAAGCGCCGAGCATCGACACCTGCGCGTTGATCACCAGCGCCGCGTGGCTGAGCATCACGCCCTTGGGTCGGCCGGTGGTGCCGCCGGTGTAGAACACGCCGGCCAGGTCGTCGCCGCCGCGCAGCGCGTCGGGCACGGGCTCGCTCTCGCGGACCAGCGCTTCGCAGTCGGTCATGCCCGTGGGCGCCTGGCGCTCGCCCATGTAGACCCAGGTGGTGACGGCGCGCGCGGCGGCGCGCAGCGCGTCCGCCGTCGCCAGGAACTGGTCGTCCACGAACAGGATGTGCGTCGCGCAGTCGTCGAGGGAGTGCGCCATCTCGGCCACGCTCCAGCGCGTGTTGACCGGGTTGACCACGCCGCCGGCCCACCACACGGCCAGGTAGTACTCCAGCGTGCGGTCGGCGTTGAGCGCGAGCACGCCCACGCGGTCGCCGGGCTGCACGCCCAGGCGGCGCAGCCCGCCCGCCAGGCGCGCGACGCGCTCGCCGAGTTCGCCGTACGTGCGCGTGCGGCCCTGGAACACGGTGGCGACGGCGCGCGGGCTGCACTGCATGGCGCGGTGCAGGGCCTGCGTGAGGTACAGCGGCGGTGGCGTGGTGGGCATGGACAAGGCTCCTGTCGGTGCGGCGCGGAAATGCCATGCATGCGCGAACGCGCATGCCCGGAAAACGAGGACGTCAGCGTGCTTCGGCCACGGGCGCTGCCGCGCCCCAGCGCTTGAGCAGCGCGGGCCCGTCGTCGGGCGACACGGCCGGCGGCACGACCGGCGCGGTGCGGCTGAAGCGCGGCGCGGGCGCGGGCTGCACCACGCCGCCCACGGTGGCGAAGGTGCCGCGCGCCACGTTGTGCGGGTGCTGCGGGGCCTCGTCCCAGTCGAGCACGGGCGCGAAGCAGGCGTCGCTGCCTTCGAGCAGCACGCACCACTCGTCGCGCGTGCGGGTGCGGAACACGTCGGCCAGGCGCAGCTTGAGCAGCGGCCAGCGGTCGGCGTCCATCTGGGCGTCGAAGGCGGGGTCGTCGACCAGGCCGCAGCGCTCGCGCAGCAGCGCGTAGAACTGCGGCTCGATGGAACCGATGGCCACGTACTTGCCGTCGGCGCAGGCGTAGGTGTCGTAGAAGTGGGCGCCGCCGTCGAGCAGGTTCTCGCCGCGCTGGTTGCTCCACTGGCCGGCCGACTTGAAGCCGTACATCATGGCCGACAGCAGGGCGGCGCCGTCGGTCATGGCGGCGTCGACCACCTGGCCCTGGCCCGAGGCCTTGACCTCGTGCAGTGCGGCCAAGAGGCCGAAGGCCAGCAGCATGGCGCCGCCGCCGAAGTCGCCCACGTAGTTCAGCGGCGGCACGGGCGCCTCGCCCGAACGGCCGATGGCGTGCAGCGCGCCGCTGATGGCGATGTAGTTGATATCGTGGCCGGCCGCGTGCGCCAGCGGGCCGTGCTGGCCCCAGCCGGTCATGCGGCCGTAGACCAGGCGCGGGTTGCGCGCGAGGCATTCGGCCGGGCCCAGGCCCAAGCGTTCCATCACGCCGGGGCGGAAGCCCTCGATGAGGATGTCGGCGTGCGCGATGGCGTCGAGCACCGGCGCGGCGGCGTCGGGGGCGCGCAGGTCGACCTCCCAGGTGCTGCGCCCGCGCGCCAGGATGTCGTGGGGGTCGCGCCGCGTGCCGGGGCGCGCGATGCGCAGCACCTCCGCGCCCATGTCGGCGAACAGCATCGCGCAAAAAGGGCCGGGGCCGATGCCGGCCATCTCGACGACCCGAAGTCCTTTCAGGGGTCCTGCCATGTGTGTCTCCTCTGGCGCGCACCCGGCGGCCTGTTGTGTGAAGGCATCTTGGCGCGCGGGCGCCGGCGTCGCATCGTCGGAAGCGACGAAAGCGCGGAAAGACGTTTCAGCGCCCCGTGAAGACGGGCGCGCGCTTGGCCGCGAAGGCGGCGGCGGCCTCGCGGAAATCCTCGGTTTTCAGCGCCAGCACCTGGGCGCGGTTTTCCACCTCGAGTGCGGCGTCGAGGCTCGGCGCCTCGAGGTTGGCCCACATGAGCTGCTTGGTGTGGCGCGTGGCGTAGGGGCTGTTGCGCAGCACGTCGGCGGCCAGGGCGAGCGCGCGCGGCAGCAACAACGCTTCGTCGTCGACCAGCGCGGCGACCAGGCCGATGCGCTCGGCCTCGTCGGCCGGCACGGGTCGGCCCGTGAGCATGAGCTCGAAGGCGCGCGAGGCACCCACCAGCCGCGGCAGGTGGTAGCTGATGCCGCACTCGCCGGCCGTGAGGCCGATGCGCACCGCGCCCACATGGAACGACGCCGAGCGCGCGGCCACGCGGATGTCGGCGCCCAGCGTGAGCGCAAAGCCCGCGCCCACGGCCACGCCGTTGACGGCGGCGATCACCACCTTGTCGAGCGCGCGCAACCGCCGCACCATGCCGGCGAACAGCTCCTGCCCCGCCATCAGGTCGGCCACCGAGGGCTCGCCGTCGAGCGGCTGGTCGTCGCGGCGCGTGAGCGGCGTCGTGAGGTCCCAGCCGGCGCAGAAGCCGCGCCCGGCGCCGGTGAGCACCAGCACGCGCACGCTGTCGTCCCGCGCCAATGCATCGAGCGCGGCGCACAGGCGCCGCACGGTGGGCTGGCTCAGCGCGTTGAGGCGCGCGGGGCGGTTCAGCGTGAGCAGCGCGATGCCTGCACGGCTGCGGTCGATGAGGATGTCGTCTGCTTCGCTGTCGGACATGGCTGTCTCTTTCTTGTTCAGCGCCCCGTCCAGCGCGGCGCGCGTTTCTCGATGAAGGCGCGCGGGCCTTCCTTGAAGTCTTCGCTCGCGGCCACGCGCTCGAAGGCATCGCGCGTGAGGGCGCGCAGCGCGGCCTCGTCGAGCCCGCTGTTCGCCTCGCGCGCCACGCGCAGGCTCTGGCGCACCGCCACGGGGCCGTTGCGCGCGATCTCGGCGGCCAGCGCCAGCGCGGCTTCGCGCAGCGCGTCCACATCGGCCACGAGGCGGTTGACCAGGCCGAAGCCGTGGGCGCGCTCGGCATCGAGCTGGCCCGCCGTGAGGATCAGCTCGAGCGCGATGTTCGGCGGAATGGCGCGCGGCAGCCGGTACAGCCCGCCCGCGGCGGCGATCAGCCCGCGCAGCACCTCGGGCAGACCGAAGGCGGCCTGCCGCACGGCCACGACGAGGTCGCAGGCCAGCACGAGCTCGGTGCCGCCGGCCAGCGCCTTGCCGTTGACGGCGGCGATCCACGGCTTGCTGCGCTCGCGGTACACGAAGCCCGCGAAGCCGCCGCGCTCGGTGCGCAGCGCGCTGCCGCGCCCGGCCGACACTTCCTTCAGGTCGGCGCCCGCGCAGAAGGCCTCGCGGCCGGCGCCGGTGAGCACCACGGCGCGGATGTCGTCGTCGGCCTCGGTGGCATCGACGGCGGCTTCGAGCCCCGAGGCCACGTCGCCGTTGACGGCGTTGCGCGCCTCGGGGCGGTCGATGGTGACGAGGGCGACGTGGCCCGGCAGGCGTTCGACAGTCACTGCGCTCATGACACGCTCCAGTTCAAGAGTTCATCGGTACCCGCTGTCACCATGCCGCCGCAACCGACGGGGCTGCGGTCCAGGTCGGTCAGCACCTTCAGCGAGGCCGCATCCGTGGCCTCGACGCGCGCCATGAGCCGTTCGCCGGCCGGCGTGCGCGCGATCACGATGCCCTGCGAGGGCTGGCCGTCGCGGCCGTAGACCACGGTGAAGGTCTCCAGCGTGGCGGCGCCCGCGTACTGCAGCACCAGCGGCGGCACCGGGCCGCGCCGTGCATCGGCGGCGGCCTGCACGTCGTAGTCGGGCTTCGGAAGCCCCTGCGGCGGCGGGCTGGAGCCCAGCACCAGCGCGTGGTGCTTGGTGACGTACTCGCCCTGCCCGTAGAGCAGCGCCGCCTTGCCCTTCGGCGCGGCGCGCAGCGCGCGCACCAGGCCGGCGGCGGCGTGCGTCATGTAGTCGTTGAGCGGCGCGCCGAAGAAGCTCAGGCCGCCGGTGGAGGTCATGCGCGCCTCGGGCGCCAGGCCCAGCGTGCGGCGCGCCATCTTGGGCACGATGGGGAAGCAGCTGTACAGCTCCAGCATCTCGAAGGCCGAGGCGTCGCCGCCGACCTGCGCAAGCACGGTTTCCATCACCAGGTCTTGTGCGTGCGAGCGGTGGTACTGGTCGCGCTGCAGGTAGTCGCGCGGCTCGCGCGCGGCAGCGCCATCCCACACGTAGACCCAGCGGTCTTCGGGAATGCCGAGTTCCCGCGCATGGCCCACGCTGGTGAGCAGCACGGCCGCGCCCATGTTGACCAGCGGGTTGGCCACCATGTGCTTGGTGTAGGGCCAGGCGATGAGGCGGTTGGCCGCGTCGACGCGGGCGATGTCCTCGGGCGTGAAGGGCTTGCGCAGCCAGGCGTAGGGGTTGGCGGCGGCCACCTCGGAGTAGCGCGCCCACAGGCGCGACGACTCGTCCTGCGCCTGGCGCGGCGTCTGGCCCCAGTGGGCGAGCGCGGCGTTCTCGTAGAACGGGTAGATGGTGGTCGGCATGGCTGCGCCGAGCTTGATCGCCACGGGGTGGCAGATGTCGGTGCCGCGCACCAGCTTCACGCTGTCGTCGCGCGGGGTCCAGTCGAGCGGGATGCCGAGCTTGGCGGCGGCGTCCACCGTGTAGCGCGCCTCGGCGCCGGTGATGGCGGCCACTTTGCTCTCGCCGCGCGCGATGCGCAGCGCGGCTTCGTGGATGTAGCGCACCGGCGCTTCGCCCCCGGTAACGCCGTAGACGCTGCGCGCCGGGTTGCAGCCCAGCCGCGCGTTGAGCAGCGCGGGCGCGTCGGTGTAGGGCCACGAGTACTCGCAGACGACGTCGAGCGAGTCGAGGCCGGCCAGCAGCGCGGCGGCGCCGCTGTCCTGTGCGGCGGCGCGCATGGCGCGTGCCATCAGCTCGATGGGTTCGAGGCCTTCGGCGGCCTCCTTGGTGCGGTGCGTGATCTCGCCGACGCCGACGATGACCGGCGTGCGGTCGTCCAGTGCTGTCATGGGGTTAGTGCTGTGAGCGGGGTTGTTGTTGCTGAAGCTGCGCCACGCGGCGCAGGTGCCACGCGGGCGGGCCGAACTGGCCTTCGATGAGGGTGGCGCGGCGCACGTAGTGGCCGACGGCGAGTTCTTCGGTCATGCCCATGCCGCCATGCAGCTGCACCGCGCCCTGCCCCACGGCGCGGCAGGCCTTGGCGACCGCGACCTTGGCGGACGACACGGCACGTGCGCGCGAGGCCGCGTCGGCGCCCGTGGCCAATGCCTCGCCCACGCTGGCGGTGAGCGCGTCGGCCTGCTCGAGCGCCATGTGCATGTCGGCCAGCCGGTGCTGCAGCACCTGGAAGCTGGAGATCGGCACGCCGAACTGCTTGCGCTGGCGCACGTAGTCGAGCGTGTCGCGCATCAGCCGGCGCAAGATGCCGATGGACTCGGCGCAGACCGCGAGCGTGGCCTCGTCGAGCGCCTGCTCGATCTGCGGCAGCGCTGCGCCTTCGTCGCCGAGCAAGGCATCGGCATTCAGGCGCACCGCGTCGAAGGCGATGTCGGCCGCGCGACCGCCGTCGCGCGTGCGGTAGGCACGCAGCTGCACGCCGGGCGCATCCTTGGGCACGACCAGCAACGACAGGCCCTTGTCGCTGCGCGCCGTGACGATGACATGGCTGGCCCACGGCGCGGCTTGCACCACGGCCTTGCGGCCGTCGAGCCGCAGCCGCCCGTCGGCCTCGCGCACGAGCGTCGTGCGCACGTCGTCGCGTGCATGGCGGCTGTGCGGCTCGTCGTGCGCGAAGGCCAGCACGACCTGCCCGGCGACGACGCGCGCGAGCAGCGCATCGGCCTGCGCGCCCGGATGGCGCTGCAGCAGGCCGGCGCCGATCACCAGCGTGGACACGTAGGGCTCGGCCGCGAGCGCGCCACCCAGCGTGGGCAGCAGCGCGAGGTGCGCGGCCAGGCCGAGGCCCAGTCCGCCCTGCGATTCGGGCAGGGCCGCGCCCAGCAGGCCGAGGTCACTTGCCAGGCCCCGCCAGAACGGCGGCGGTGCATCGTCGGCGGCGGCCAGCGCCTGCAGGCGCTGCTCGAAGCCGTGCTGGTCGTCGAGGTAGCGCGCGAGGCTGTCGCGCAGCATCGCGAGGGTGTCGTCTTGGTCGGTGAGGGTGGTCATGGCAAGCGGGCCTCAGCGGGATTGCAGGAGCTGCGCCGCGATGATGTTGCGCTGCACTTCGTTGGAGCCCGCGTAGATCGACGCGGCGCGGTCGTTCAGATAGGCCGACATCGAGAACACCGCCTCCTCGGGCACGGCCAGCGCGCCCTGCAGGCTGTCGTCCAGCGGCAAATCGGCCGCCGCGTAGTGGGCGGCGATCTCCACGCCGAGTTCGGTCAGGCGCTGGCGCAGCTCGGAGCCCATCACCTTGCCCATCGAGGGCCGGATGCCGTGCGGCTCGCCGCGGGCCTGGGCGCGCAGCGACTGCAGCTCGGTGGCCTCGACCGCGTCGATGGCGCAGTCCATCTCGGCCAGGCGCAGCGCCATCTCGCGCGCCTCGTCGGCGGCGGACTCGCCCGCGGCAGCAAAGGCGCTGTCGGCCGCGGTACGCAGCCGGCGCAGGCGCGCGCGCAGCATCGGCGCCCAGGCCCCGCCGCGCTCGTGCTGCAGCAGGTACTTGGCCACCGTCCAGCCCTGGTTCTCCTCGCCGATGAGGCCGCTGGCGGGCACGCGCACGTCGTCGAAGAACACCTGGTTGAGCTCGTGGTCGCCCGAGATGCTGATGATCGGGCGGATCGTCAGGCCGGCCTGGGGGATGTCGAAGCACAGGAAGCTGATGCCCTGCTGCGCCTTGCCGCCCGAGGCCGTGCGCACGAGGCAGAACATGCGGTTGGCGTACTGCGCGTGGGTGGTCCAGATCTTGGTGCCGTTGATGACGTAGTCGTCGCCGTCGCGCACCGCCTTGCACTGCAGCGAGGCCAGGTCGGAGCCCGACTGCGGTTCGGAGTAGCCCTGGCACCAATAATCCTCGCCCGAACGGATGCCCGGCAGCCAGGCCTGCTTCTGCGCCTCGGTGCCGAAGGCGATGATCACCGGCGCGACCATGCCGGGCCCCATGGGCGCGCGCGGCGGCGCGTCGGCCGCGGCCAGCTCGCTGGCGAAGAGGTAGTGCTGCATCGGCGTCCAGCCGGTGCCGCCGTGTTCCACCGGCCAGTGCGGCACGCTCCAGCCACGCCGGGCCAGCACGCGGTGCCAGCGGTTGCCGTCGGCGTAGTCGGTGAAGATGCCGGAGCAGCGGCGCCCTGCGGCGCGCAGCTCAGGCGTCAGCTCGCGCGCGAGAAAGTCGCGAACCTCGTCGCGAAACGCGGTCTCCGCCGCGCTGAGGGTCCAGGCCATGGTGTTGTCTCACAGGGTTCACACCCGGCAAGTGTGCGGCGCGCGGGCCGACGCGGCATCGTCGGATCGGACGAACGTGGGCGCCCCACCGCGGCGGTGAGCGCTTTTTTCTTCAGTTCTTGCGTCGGGGCCCGTGCAGGGCCGGACGTTCAGGCCGCGACCGCTTCGCGCGCCGGCACCGCTTGCGTCCCGACGGGCATGTGCTGCGCCCAGTCGAGGATCTCGAGCGTGCCGTCGGCATGCTCGGCCAGCGCGGTGAGGCTTTCCACCCAGTCGCCGTCGTTGCAGTACAGGATGCCGTCGATGTCGCGCATCTCGGCGTGGTGGATGTGGCCGCACACCACGCCCTGCGCGCCGCGGTTGCGGGCCTCGCGGGCTACGGCGTTCTCGAAGTCACCCACGTAGCTCACGGCGCGCTTGACCTTGCCCTTGAGGTACTTCGAGAGCGACCAGTACGGCAGCCCCATGCGCGCGCGCAGCGAGTTGAGGTGGCGGTTGAGCTTGAGCGTGAACTCGTAGAGCGAGTCGCCCACGTAGGCCAGCCACTTGGCGCACTGGATCACGCCGTCGAACAGGTCGCCGTGGATGATCCACAGCTTGCGGCCGTCGGCGGTTTCGTGGATCCACTCGTCGGCCACGTCGATGCCGCCGAAGTTGTGGTTCAGGTACTTGCGGGCGAACTCGTCGTGGTTGCCCGGGATGAAGATCACGCGCGTGCCCTTGCGCGCCTTGCGCAGCAGCTTCTGGATCACGTCGTTGTGCGCCTGCGGCCAGTACCAGTGGCGCTTGAGCTGCCAGCCGTCGATGATGTCGCCGACCAGGAACAGGGTCTCGCACTCGGTGTACTTCAGGAAGTCGAGCAGTGCCCGCGCCTGGCAGCCGGGCGTGCCCAGGTGCAGGTCGGAGATCCAGAGGGTGCGATAGCGCAGCGCCGGACGCGCCGCATCGTCGTCCTCCGGCTCGGGAGGCTGGATCGCGGTGTCGCGCCAGGCGCGAAGGAAAGCGTCGTCGCGTTGCATGGTCCGGCAGGTTCGCAGCCGCACGTGACCGCGCGATGGCGACTCCGTGACATCCCGGTGACGCGTGGCACCGGGGCAACGCCACAATCGGACGATGCGCTCTGGCCAGATCATCGTTCTCGTGTCCCCCGTGTTCTTCCTGCTGATCGCGATCGAGTTCGCGGTCGGCCGCGCACGCGCCCGGCGCGGCACCGGGCAGGACACCTACCGCCTGGCCGATGCCGTGAACAGCATCGGGCTGGGCATGCTGAGCCAGATCAGCGCAGTGCTCACGGGGCTTTTGCGCGTCGGCATCTACACCGCCGTGTACTCGGCGGTGGCGCTCTTTCCGCAAGAGGCGGCGGGCGAGTTCTGGACCACCTGGTATGGCTGGCTGCTGGCGCTGGTGTTCTACGACTTCTGCTACTACTGGCTGCACCGCATGGGCCACGAGTCGGCCGTGCTGTGGGCCGCGCACGTGGTGCACCACCAGAGCCAGCACTACAACCTGTCGACCGCGCTGCGCCAGACCTCGAGCGGCGCGCTGCTGGGCTGGATCTTCTACCTGCCGATGGCCGCGGCCGGCGTGCCGCCGCTGGTGTTCGTCGTGGTGTCGCTCATCGACCTGCTCTACCAGTTCTGGGTCCACACCGAACAGGTCGGCAAGCTCGGCTGGTTCGACCGCTGGTTCTGCTCGCCCTCGAACCACCGCGTGCACCACGCGGTGAACGACCGCTACCTCGACCGCAACTACGGCGGTGTGCTGATCGTGTGGGACCGCCTCTTCGGCACCTTCCGCGAGGAGGACGAGCGCTGCGTGTACGGCACGCGCGGCGAGCTGAAAAGCTGGGACCCGCTGTGGGCCAACGCCGAGGTCTACTGGGCGCTCGCCAGGGATTCATGGCATGCGCGCCGCTGGTCCGACAAGCTGCGCGTGTGGTTCAAGCCGCCCGGCTGGCGCCCGGCCGACGTGGCGGCGCGCTACCCGAAGCCCGCTTTCGACATCGCGAAAGTCACGCGCTACGAGCCCGCGGTGAGCCGCGGCGTGCAGTGGTTCGCGGGCCTGCAGTTCCTCGCGCTGCTGGCCGGCGTGACGGTGTTCCTCTGGGTCTCCGACGCCGTGCCGCTGCCGCAGGCCGCCGTCTGGCTGGCCGCGCTGACGGCCGGGCTGTGGGCCGTCGGCGCGGTGCTGCAGGGCCGGCTGTCGGTCACCGAGGTGCTGCTGGTCGAGGCCGCCGCGCTGGCCACGGCGAGCGCGGCCTTGGGCATCGGCTGGCTGCACCTCCTCTTCAAGCCATTGGCGCTGGCGATCGCCATCGCCTTCGCGGCCCGTCGTGCGCAACGCCAGCCCAGCGGCATGACGCGCTTCGATGCGCTGCTGCTGGCCGGCCTGGTCTTCTCGCTCGCAGGCGACGTGCTGCTGATGGGGCCGGCGAACCTCTTCGTGCCCGGGCTCGTGTGCTTCCTGCTCGCGCACCTGGCGTACATCGCGCTGTTCCGCATCGGCGTCGGGCTGTTCCCGCGGCCCCGCGCGCTGGCGGCCACCTTGCTGATCGGCGCGGGCATGTACGCCTTCCTGTGGCAGGGCGGCCTGCCGGTGGCGCTGCGCATTCCGGTCGGGTTCTACGTGGTGGTGATCGCCTGCATGGCGGCGCAGGCCATCGGGCGGGCGGCGGTGCTGCGCGCGAGCGATCCGGCCGCGCTGTGGGTGGCGGTGGGCGCCTGCTTCTTCATGCTGAGCGACGCGCTGCTGGCGATCAACCGGTTCGTGTCGCCGCTGCCGCTGGCGTCGCTGTGGGTGCTGTCTACCTATTACGTGGCGCAGATGTTGATCGTGCGGCACGTCCGGCGGCCAACGGCCTGACTTTCTGTCTTTCTCCCTCCCCTTCCGGGGGAGGGCCGGGGTGGGGGCACGCGGCGCATCCATCGGGCGCTCTGCCCGCCCCCATCCCAACCTTCCCCCAGAGGGGGAAGGAGCAAGAAAGCGACGCGCTTCTATGCCACCGTCGGCGGGCCAATCTCGAACGATGCCGTCTGGATGAGGCCCTGGCGGACCACGTAGACGCACACCATCTCCACGGTGCCGATCCCCTCCGGGAAGTTGCGCGTCACCACCTCGTGATCGACAACGACATGCCCCATGACCGAGCGCTGCAACAGGCGTGCATGCAGGTCAGGCTCGGCAAAGCGAATCGCGGTCCGGGCGCGCAACTCGGCATGGCCGGCCGCCAGCAGCTTGCCTGCCAGTTCGAATTGCCTGGCGTCCTCGGCGTAGGTGGCCAGCCACGCGTCGAGGTCCCTGGCGTTGTAGGCGGCCAGCTGGCGCTGCACCACGGCTTCGGGGGACGGATCGAGGGTCATGGATTCCAGCCTTGGTTCGACAAAGCAACCCGGCGTCTCAGTCCGCGCAGCGCTGGATTTCGACCGTCGAGTGCCGGATCTCCTCATGCATCGAAAAGCACGCCCGCACCTGGTCGGCCGTGAGCGTGGCCGAATGCGTCACCACCGTGAGCGCGCAGGCATACGCATCGCGGCCGACGCGCCAGACGTGCAGGTCGGCCACGCGGGTTTCGGAATCGGCCAGCAGGGTCTCGACGCCTTCGCGGATTTCGGCGGTGACGGGGTGGTCCATCTCGCGGTCGAGCAGGACCTTGCCGGTTTCCTTCAGCAGGCCCTTGGCCCAGACGGCGACGAGCACGGCACCGACGATGCCCATGGCCGGGTCGAGCCAGGACCAGCCGTAGAACCAGCCGCCCAGTAGCGCCGCGATGGCGAGCACCGAGGTGGCGGCGTCGGCCACCACGTGCAGGTAGGCCGAGCGCAGGTTGAGGTCGTGGCCGTGATCGTGATGGTCATGACCGTGGTGGTCGTGGCCGTGGTGATCGTGCGAATGCCCCAAGAGCCGCGCGCAGACCAGGTTCACCACCAGGCCCAGCACCGCGATCGAGATGGCTTCGGGGTAATGGATGGCCACGGGCGACCACAGCCGCTCCAGCGAGCCGATCACCATGAGCGCGGCGACGCCGAGCAGCAGCAGCGCGCTCGCGAAGCCGCCGAGCACCTCGATCTTCCAGGTGCCGAAGGCAAAGCGCGGGTCGCGGGCGTAGCGCCGCGCGGCGGCGTAGGCAAAGGCGCTCAGGCCGATGGCCAGCGCGTGCGAGCTCATGTGCCAGCCGTCGGCCAAAAGCGCCATGGAGTTGAACCACCAGCCGGCGCCGATCTCGACCACCATCATCGCGGCGGTGATCCACATCACGAGGCGGGTGCTGCGTTCGGCGGCGGCGTTGCCGGCGCCGAAGTGGTGGTCGTGCTGCCAGGCGCTCAGGTCGTGGGTGTGCATGGAATTCTCTTCAGGCGCCGAACAGGTCCGGGCCGTCGGCGC
Source organism: Variovorax sp. FW301-JW7 (assembly GCF_058788795.1). Lineage (NCBI taxonomy): Bacteria > Pseudomonadati > Pseudomonadota > Betaproteobacteria > Burkholderiales > Comamonadaceae > Variovorax > Variovorax sp. FW301-JW7. The sequence goes on along the minus strand of NZ_JBYTBC010000005.1, from coordinate 108,726 downwards.
GGCCCGAGGGCGGCACCACGCCCAGGTGGCGGTAGGCCGCGAGCGTGGCGATGCGCCCGCGCGGCGTGCGTTGCAGGTAGCCCTGCTGGATGAGGTAGGGCTCGATCACGTCCTCGATGGTGTCGCGCTCCTCGCCGATGCTGGCGGCCACGTTGTCCAGGCCGACCGGGCCGCCGTCGAAGCGGTGGATGACGGCCTCGAGCAGCTTGCGGTCCATGAGGTCGAAGCCCTGCGGGTCGACGTCGAGCATGGCCAGCGCCTTGTGCGCGATGTCTTCGGTGATGCGGCCGTTGCCCTTGACCTCGGCGTAGTCGCGCACGCGGCGCAACAGGCGGTTGGCGATGCGGGGCGTGCCGCGCGAGCGGCGCGCGATCTCGAAGCCACCGGCGGCGTCGGTCTCGACCTTGAGCAGGCCCGCGCTGCGGCGCACGATGAGCGCCAGCTCTTCGGGCGTGTAGAACTCCAGCCGCGCCACGATGCCGAAGCGGTCGCGCAGCGGGTTGGTGAGCATGCCGGCGCGGGTGGTGGCGCCCACCAGCGTGAAGGGCTGCAGGTCGAGCTTGATGCTGCGCGCCGCGGGGCCCTCGCCGATCATGATGTCGATCTGGTAGTCCTCCAGCGCGGGGTACAGGATTTCCTCGACGACCGGGCTCAGGCGGTGGATTTCGTCGATGAAGAGCACGTCGTTGGGCTCGAGGTTGGTCAGCAGCGCCGCCAAGTCCTTGGGCTTTTCGAGCACGGGGCCCGAGGTCTGGCGCAGGTTGACGCCCAGTTCGGCCGCGATGATGTGCGACAGCGTGGTCTTGCCCAGGCCCGGCGGGCCGAACAGCAGCACGTGGTCGAGCGCCTCTTTGCGCTTGCGCGCCGCGCCGATGAAGATCTCGAGCTGCTCGCGCACCTTGGCCTGGCCGACGTACTCGTCGAGCAGCTTGGGCCGCAGCGCCCGCTCGATCGCCTCCTCGTTGGGCGAGGCGGGGGCGGCGGACACCACGCGTTGCGGGGCGGGGGCGAAATCGTCGGTCTGGATGGTCATTGGAGGTGGGTCTGCACAGACGAGTTTAGTCCCTGGCCACACTGGCAGAATGCTTGTAGAACATAACAAGAGAGGGAAGTCAGAACGTGTCCATCTACGAACTGAAACCGCGTTTCCAGGCCTTGCTGCGACCGCTCGTGGTCCGGCTGCATGCGATGGGCGTGACGGCCAACCAGGTGACGCTGGCGGCCTGCGCGGTGTCGGTCGGGCTCGGGCTCTGGCTGTTCTTCGCCGCGCCCTCGCTGGCGGCCTTCGGCCTGATCCCCGCCTGGATGTTCCTGCGCATGGCCTTCAACGCCATCGACGGCATGCTGGCGCGCGAACACCACCAGCAGAGCAAGCTGGGCGCCTTCCTCAACGAACTCACCGACGTGGTCTCCGACGCCGCGCTCTACCTGCCTTTCGCGCTGGTGGCGCCGTTCGCGCCGTTCTGGGTCGGCACTGTCATCGTGCTGGCCGGGCTGAGCGAATTCGCCGGCGCGCTGGGCCCCACGGTGGGCGCCTCGCGCCGCTACGACGGGCCGATGGGCAAGAGCGACCGGGCCTTCGTGTTCGGCGCGCTCGGGTTGTATGTCGCCCTCGGCGGGCCGCTGCCGGGCTGGACCGCCCTGCTGATGCCGCTCGTGGCCGCGCTGGTGGCCTGGACGGTCGTCAACCGCATCCGCCGCGCCCTGGCCGAGGCTGAAGCGCCCGCCGCCTGAAACACCCCCATACAAATAAGTAAAGAAGACCCTTCTTCATGACCCTTTCCACACCCCGCGTCGCCGCCGAACACCACTTCCGCACGCACGACGGCGAATCGCTGTTCTACCGCCACTGGCCGGCCACCAGCGGCGCACGACGTGGTGCCGTGCTGCTGTTCCACCGCGGCCACGAGCACGGCGCGCGCATGGCGCACCTGGTCGACGAGCTGAACCTGCCCGACTTCGACTTCTTCGCCTGGGACGCGCGCGGCCACGGCCTGTCGCCGGGCCAGCGCGGCTACAGCCCCAGCTTCGGCACCTCGGTGCGCGACGTGCAGACCTTCGTGCAGCACATCGCCGCCGCCCACGGCGTGCCCGAGCACGACATCCACGTGGTGGCGCAGAGCGTGGGCGCGGTGCTGATCGCCACCTGGGCGCACGACTACGCACCCAAGGTGCGCGGCCTCACGCTGGCCTCGCCGGCCTTCAAGGTCAAGCTCTACGTGCCGTTCGCGCGGCCGGGGCTGGCGCTCATGCACAAGCTGCGCGGGCTGTTCTTCGTGAACAGCTACGTGAAGCCGAAGTTCCTCACGCACGACCCCGCGCGCATCGAGAGCTACAAGAACGACCCGCTGATCTCGCGCCCGATCGCCGTCAACATCCTGCTGGGCCTGTACGAGGCGGCCGACCGCGTGGTGGCCGACGCCAACGCGATCACGCTGCCGGTGCAGCTGCTCATCTCGGGCGCCGACTGGGTGGTGCACCACAAGCCGCAGCACCAGTTCTTCGAGCGGCTGGGCAGCGCCGTGAAGACGAAGACGGTGCTGCCGGGCTTCTTCCACGACACGCTGGGCGAAAAAGACCGGGCGCCCGCGGTGGCGTCGATCCGCGAATTCATCCTGCAGCGCTTCGACGAGCCGGCCGTGCCGGTCGACCTGCGCGAGGCGCACCTGAACGGCAACACGGCCGACGAGTCGCGCGCGCTGGCCGAACCGCTCTCGCCCCTGTCGCCACGCGGCGCCTACTGGGCGATCACGCGCGGCGGGTTGCGCGTGGGCGGCGCGCTGTCCAGCGGCATCGCGCTGGGCCACGCCACGGGCTTCGACTCGGGCAGCACGCTCGACTACGTCTACCGCAACCAGCCGCAGGGCAAGGGCGCGCTGGGCCGCTCGGTCGACCGCACCTACCTCGACTCCATCGGCTGGCGCGGCATCCGCCAGCGCAAGATCCACGTGGAAGAGCTGCTGCGCATCGCGATGGAGCGGCTGGTCGAGATGCACCGCGAGGTGCGGCTCATGGACATCGCGGCCGGCCACGGCCGCTACGTGCTCGACGCGGTGCTGGCCAGCCCGGTGAAGGCCAGCTCGGTGCTGCTGCGCGACTACAGCGACATCAACGTGCGCGACGGCACGGCCCTGATCGCCGAGAAGGGCCTGGAAGACGTCGCCCAGTTCGTGCGGGCCGACGCCTTCGACCGCATCAGCCTGGCCAGCGTGACGCCGCGGCCCACGCTGGCCGTGGTGTCGGGCCTGTACGAGCTGTTCCCCGACAACGAGATGGTGCGCCGCTCGCTCGCGGGCGTGGGCGACGCGGTGGAAGACCGGGGCTACCTGGTCTACACCGGCCAGCCCTGGCACCCGCAGCTCGAAATGATCGCCCGCGCGCTCACCAGCCACCGCCAGGGCGAAGCCTGGGTGATGCGCCGGCGCACGCAGGCCGAGATGGACCAGCTGGTCGAGGAGGCGGGCTTCCGCAAGATCGACCAGCGCGTCGACGAGTGGGGCATCTTCACGGTGTCGCTGGCGGTGCGCGTCGCGCAATGACCGCCCGGCGCGCGCCCCGGCCGTGGAAACGCGCCGCCGCGTGGCTGGTGTTTCTGGGGCCGCTGTTCTACGCGACCTACGGCTTCGCCAACTGGTGGGCCACCACGCGCGCCAGCGTGCCCTCGATGGCCTTCGACTGGGAGCGGCAGGTGCCTTTCTGGGCCTGGACGATCTTTCCGTACTGGACCATCAACGTCTTCTACGCGCTGTCGCTGTTCCTGGCGCGCGACCGCCACACGCTCGACCGGCATGCGCTGCGGCTGGTGAGCGCCACGCTCATCGCCTGCACCTGCTTCATCCTCTGGCCGCTGCACTTCAGCTTCGGCCAGCCGCCGGTCGAGGGCGCGCCGGCCTTCCTCTTCAACGCGCTGCGCGGCTTCGACCAGCCGTACAACCAGGCGCCCTCGCTGCACATCGCGCTGGCCGTGATCCTGTGGGACTGGTACCGGCGCTTCATCCGGCCGCTGTGGGCGCGGCTCGTGCTGCATGTGTGGGCCTTCGCGATCTGCGCCTCGGTGCTCACGACCTGGCAGCACCACTTCATCGACATCCCGACCGGTGCGCTGCTGGGCATCTTCTGCGTCTGGCTGTGGCCGATGGCACGCCGGGTGTCGATGCTGCGCGCATGGCGCCTGGCGCGCGACCCGCAGCGGCTGAAGCTCGCGGGCTTCTATGCCGTGGGCGCGGCGCTGTGCCTGTTCGCGGCGCTGGCGACCGGCGGCGTGGCGCTGTGGCTGGCGTGGCCGGCGGCGGCGCTCGCGCTGGTGGCGCTCAATTACCTCGGCTTCGGCGCGCGCGGCTTCCAGATGGACGGCCACGGCCGCATGGGCTGGGCGGCGCGCTGGCTGTTCGCGCCCTACCGCCTGGCCGCGGCCCTCAACGCCTGGCTCTGGACGCGCAAGCTGCCCGCCTCGGTCGAGGTGGTGCCCGGCCTGCGCCTGGGCCGTCGCCCCACGCAGGCCGAATGGCTCGCCGCCGGCCAGCCCCGGCTCGTGAGCCTGTGCGCCGAGCTGCAACTGCCGGCCGGCATGCCGCCCGCCCGTGCGCGCTGCGTGCCGCTGCTCGACCTCGTGGTGCCGCCGCCCGTGCGCCTGCGCCGCGCCGCGGCCGTCATCGAAGGCCAGCGCCGCGCGGCGGCGGCCGACGGTTCGGCCGTGTGGGTCTGCTGCGCGCTGGGCTTCTCGCGCAGCGCCGCCGCCGTGATCGCCTGGCTGGGCCGCGACCATGGCCTGGCGCAAGCCGAAGACACCGTGCGCCGCGCACGCCCGCAGATCGTGCTGCGCGCCGCCTGGCGTGCCGCGCTTGAACCCCTTGGAACACCTTCGCGCCATGACTGACAACGAACGCGCCACCTGCACCACCCTGGCTGGCCTGCTGCGCGCGGCGGCCGTGCTCGCCTTCCTGGGCCTCGCGCTCACCTGCATCTCTGCGCTGGTGCTGGCGCTCACGCTGCGTGGGCTCTCCAACACCGCCATCCTGGCCTTCGCCGCGGTGATGGTGCTGGGCGTGCTCGAACGCTACTTCGCCTTCCGGCTGCGGCTGGACCAGGCGCTGTTCGAAGGCCTGGCCAACGGCCAGATCGCCTCGCTGGGCGCGATGGACAACGCCCTTTCAGTGCTCGGGCTGCGCGACCCGCCGCCGCAGCCCAACGCCCGCGCGCTCGCCGACCGCGTGCAGGGAACCCGCCAACTGATGCAGCGCCACGCCATCGTGATCGCCTGCCAGAACGCGCTCTTCCTGCTCGCCCTCATGACACAGGAACTTGCTTGAACAACGACAACGGCAACAACAAGAACGACAGCAGCAGCGACGACAGCGCCCGGCCAAGCGCCATCGTGCGCCGCGGGCTCGCGGTGGTGGCGGGCCAGCTCATCATCGGCGCGGCCGGCCTCCTGACCGGCGTGCGCGCCATCTGGGCGGGCACCACGCCCAAGGCCGAGCAGACGCTGTACTTCGCCAACCACACGAGCCACGGCGACTTCGTGCTGCTGTGGGCCACGCTGCCCTCCGACCTGCGCGCGCTCACGCGGCCCGTGGCCGGCCAGGACTACTGGGAGGCCTCGAAGCTGCGCAACTTCATCGGCAAGGACGTGTTCAACGCGCTCATGATCCGCCGCGACGGCTCGGGCCAGGGCGGCAACCCGGTCGACCAGATGAAGGAGGCGCTGGAAGGCGGCGACTCGCTCATCATGTTCCCCGAGGGTACGCGCAACACGGGCGACGACATCCTGCTGCCGCTGAAAAGCGGCCTCTTCCACCTGGCACGCGCCTGCCCCACCGTGCGGCTGGTGCCGGTGTGGATCGAGAACCTCAAGCGCGTGCTGCCCAAGGGCACGCTGGTGCCGATCCCGCTGGCCTGCACGGTGCGTTTCGGCGCGCCGATCCAGCTCGAGGAAGGCGAAGACAAGGTCGCCTTCCTCGCCCGCGCACGCACGGCCATGCTCGACCTGCGCCCGGAGTACGACCGCATCGAACAAAACGGAGGGACCGCCTCGTGATCGAAATGTCCCCCTTCGCCTGGACCACCTTCAAGCTCTTCGGCGGCGTCTTCGGCGTGCTCGTGCTGGCCTCGGCCATCGGTGCGCTGCTCAAGTGGCGCGTGGCGAACGGCCAGCCGCACTCGGTGATCGACAACCTCAACTCGCGCGTCAATGCGTGGTGGGTGATGGTGGCGGTGATCGGCCTGGCCTTTGCCTTCGGCAAGGGCGGCGTGATCGTGCTGTTCTACCTGATCTCGTTCTATGCGCTGCGCGAGTTCATCAGCCTGGCCTACACGCGGCGCGGCGACCACGGCGCGATCGCGCTGGCTTTCTTCGTGGCGCTGCCGGGCCAGTACTTCCTGATCTGGATCGACTGGTACGGGCTGTACTCGATCTACATCCCGGTCTACGCCTTCCTGCTGCTGCCCATCCTGGCGGCCGTGGGCGGCGACACGCAGCGCTTCCTGGAGCGCACCTCGAAGATCCAGTGGGGCCTGATGGTGTGCGTGTTCTGCATCAGCCACGTGCCGGCACTGCTCACGCTACAGATCCCGGGCTTCGAGGGCCGCAACCTGCTGCTCATCGCCTTCCTGGTCATCGTGGTGCAGGGCAGCGACGTGCTGCAGTACGTGTGGGGCAAGCTCTTCGGCAAGCGCAAGGTGGCGCCCGAGCTCTCACCCTCGAAGACCTGGGAAGGCCTGATCGGCGGTGTGGCCAGCGCCACCGCGATGGGCGCGGCGCTGTACTGGGCCACGCCCTTCAACCCGTGGCAGGCGGCGCTCATGGCCTTCATGATCTGCCTCCTGGGCTTCTTCGGCGGGCTGGTGATGTCGGCCATCAAGCGCGACCGCGGCGTGAAGGACTGGGGCTCCATGATCGAAGGCCACGGCGGCATGCTCGACCGGCTCGACTCGGTGATCTTCGCGGCGCCGATCTACTTCCACGCATTGCGCTACTGGTGGGTGCCGTGAGCCCGGCGGCGAAGAAGACCGCGGTCAAAGTGGACCGCATCGTCGACGATACGCCGCTGGAATGCGCCGACGCCGCCGCGCTGCTGCGTTGGTACAAGAAACACCATGCGAGCCACGCCGGCGTCTGGCTGCGCATCGCGAAGAAGGCCAGCGGCATCGCCTCCGTCGGCCACCCCGAGGCGCTGGAGATCGCGCTGTGCTTCGGCTGGATCGACGGCCAGCGCAAGAGCCAGGACGCGCAGTTCTTTTTGCAGCGCTTCACGCCGCGCACCGCGCGCAGCACCTGGTCGAAGATCAACCGCGACAAGGCATTGAAGCTCATCGACGACGGCCGCATGCAACCCGGCGGCCTGGCCGAGGTGGAGCGCGCCCGCGCCGACGGCCGCTGGGAGGCGGCCTACGACGCCCCGAGCGTGGCCACCGTGCCGCCCGACCTGCAGGCCGCGCTCGACGCCAACCGCAAGGCCAAGGCCTTCTTCGCCACGCTCGATGCGCGCAACCGCTTCGCCGTGCTGTTCCGCACGCAGGGCGCGAAGAAGCCCGAGACGCGCGCCCGGCGCATCGCGCAGTTCGTCGAGATGCTCGCCAAGGGCGAGAAGATCCACCCCTGAGCTTTCGCCTTGCGGTGCCCGCCGCTCACTGCGGCCCGGTGCCCGTCGCGATGACCGCGAGCTGGTCGGGGTCCACGATGCGGATGCGCTTGTAGCTCATGTCGATCACGCCTTCCGCGACCAGGCGCCCCAGCTCCTTGTTGATGGTCTGGCGCGACAGCCCCAGCATCGCCGCCAGGTCGTTCTGCGACAGCCGCACCGGCAGGCTCGCGGCGGCCTCCACCTGCATGCCGTAGAAGTGGATCACGCTCATCAGCGTCGCGGCCACGCGCCCGCGCACCGAGTTCAGCATCTGGTTCTGCAGCAGCACCACGCTCAGCCGCTGGCGCTTCAGGCCCAGCCGGGCCACGCCGCGCCACAGCGCGGGCTCGGCGTCGAGCACCGCGATCACGGCGTCGCTGGGCAGGTGGACGATCACCGAGTCTTCGTGCGCGTGGTAGTCGTAGGGCAGCGGCACGTCCTCGAGCAGGCGCACCAGCGGCGCCACCTGGCCGGGCCCGAGCAGCGCGTTGACGTACTTGCGCCCCTGCGGGCTCATGCTGCTGATCTCCAGGCAGCCTGACACCACCGCCAGCAGCTCGCGCTTGTGGCGGTCGCGCGCCAGCACCTGCGTGCGGCGGCGGTAGCGCACCAGCCGCGCCGACTTCATGAGCTCGGCGCGGCGCGCGTCGGGCCATTGGGAGAACAGTTCGTTCCAGCGCAGCGCGCGGTCGAGCAGCTCGGCGCTGTCTTCGGCGTCGGGGGGGGTGGTTGCAGGTGGTCGGGTCAGCGGGTTCTCCCTGCCCTGGTGTTCACGAATCTGTCAAAGCGTTGACAGATTCGGGGGCCCTTCATTTCTATCGTAAGCCCCGGACATCGACAAGCACACAGGCGGCACCGCCCTGCACCCGCAGGCGACCAGCCACACCGGAGACAACCCAAATGAAGAAGACAGCCACCGCGGCCCTCGCGCTCGCGGCCTGCGCCCTTGCGTCCGCGCAAAGCACCGTGAGCGTCTACGGCACGCTCGACCTGTACGTGGCGCACGCCAAGTCGGGCCCCGCCTCCTCCATGCGGCTGGAGGACGGCGGCCAGACCGCCTCGCGCATCGGCTTTCGCGGCACCGAGGACCTGGGCGGCGGCCTGGGCGCGCACTTCACGCTCGAAAGCGGCTTTGCGCCCGACACCGGCAACGGCACGCTGCCCGGCCCCGCGATGTCGTTCAGCCGGCAGTCCTTCGTCGGGTTCTCGGCGCCGTGGGGGCAGATCGACGCGGGCCGCATGTACACGCCGATGTTCTACGCGCTGTTCAAGGCCGACCCCTACGGCCTGAACTCGGTGTTCTCGCCCATCAACCTGGTGGCGGCCACCGACGCGCAGCCGGGCCTCACGCCCTTCGCGGCACGCGCCAGCAACATGGTGCGCTACCGCACGCCGGCCAGCATGGAGTTCTTTGCCGACCTGGCCTACGCGCCCGGTGAATCGAGCGCGCCGAGCCACCAGAGCGGCAACGTCTACGGCGGCAACATCGGCTGGGCGCGCAAGCCCTACTACATCGCCTACGCCTTCCAGCGCGCGCGCTCGGGCTCGGCGGCGGCGCCCGTGGCCTCGCCCTCCACCACCACCTACCAGGCGCTGACCGGCTCCTACGAGATGCCCTCGATCGGCCTGCAGCTGTACGCCAGCTACGTGCGCAACGCCTCGAGCCTGCCCCATGTGCCGACCGCGAAGCTCGTGAACCTGGGCGTCACCTACAACGTGACGCCGGCCTCGAACCTGATCTTCGGCGCCACGCAGCGCAAGGTGGCCGAGAGCGAACGCTCGCAGCTGGCCTGGACGCTGGGCTACGACTACTACCTGAGCAAGCGCACCGTGGTCTACGCGCGCTGGCTGCGCCTGCTGAACCGGCACGGCGCCTCGGCCTCGCTCGCGACCATCCCGGTGGTGGCCAACAGCGGCAACGACGTGCGCGTGCTCGCCACCGGCATCCGCCACAACTTCTGACTTCCGAACCCTCCGCCATGCCCATGGACTTCTTCTCTTCGCAAGCCGAATCCCTCTCGGCGCTGTTCGCGCCGCGCGCCATCGCGGTGGTCGGCGCCTCGTCCAACGCGCAGAAGATCGGCGGCATTCCCGTCGACTACCAGCGCCGCTTCGGCTTCGAGGGCGCGCTCTACCCGGTCAACCCGAACGCCGACCGCATCCAGGACCTGCCCGCCTTCCCGAGCCTGCGCGCCATCGGCCAGCCGGTGGACCTGGCCATCCTCGCGGTGCCGTCGGCGCTGGTCGACGGCGCACTCGACGACGCCATCGCGGCGGGCGTGAAGGGCGTGGTGCTGTTCTCCTCGGGCTTCGCCGAAGTGGGCGCCGAGGGCGCGGCGGCGCAGGCGCGGCTGGGCGACAAGGCGCGTGCCGCGGGCGTACGGCTGGTCGGCCCCAACTGCCTGGGCTTCATGAACATCGCGCGCCACGTGTACGCCACCTTCTCGCCGGCGCCCGGCGTGGGCCGCGTGATGCCCGGGCGCATCGGGCTGGTGAGCCAGTCGGGCGCGTTCGGCGCCTATGCCTACGCGATGGCGCGGGCACGCGGCGTCGGCCTGTCGCTGTGGGCCACCACCGGCAACGAGGCCGACGTGCAGGTCGCCGACTGCCTGGCCTGGCTCGCGCAGGACCCCGACACCGACGTGATCATGGCCTACATGGAAGGCTGCCGCGACGGCCCCCGCCTGCGCGCCGCGCTGGCCCTGGCGCAGGCCAACGGCAAGCCGGTGGTGATGGTCAAGGTCGGGCGCACCGCGCTGGGCGCCGAGGCCGCGGCCTCGCACACCGCCGCGCTGGCGGGCGACGACGCGGTGTACGACGCCGTGTTCCGCCAGTACGGCGTGCTGCGCGCGCGCAACCTCACGGAGTTCTTCGACCTGGCCCACAGCGCGGCCGTGGCGGGCCGCCCGCGCGACCGCTCGATCGGCCTGTTCACGCTCTCGGGCGGCGTCGGCGCGCTGATGGCCGACGAGGCCTCGGCCCAGGGCCTCGACGCCCGGCCGCTGAGCGAGGCCGCGCAGGACACACTGCGCCGCTGGGTGCCCTTCGCGGCGCCGCGCAACCCGGTCGACATCACGGGCCAGGTCACCAACGACATGACGCTGATCGGTCGCACGGCGCGCGTGATGCTGGACGACCAGGGCTTCGCGTCGTGGATGGGCTTCCTGGCCGCCGCGGGCGCGTCGGACGCGTTCTGGCCGGTGCTGCGCTCGTTGGTGAGCTCGCTGCGCGAGGCCTATCCCGACACGCTGCTGGCGGTGAGCACGCTGCTGACGCCGGAACGCCGCGCCGAACTCGAGGCCATGCGCTGCCTGGTGTTCGCCGACCCGTCGGACGGCATCCGCACGATCGCCGCGCTGGCGGGGCTGAAGCCTGCGGCGGCGGTGGCTGCGGCGCCTGCGACGACCCGGGTGCCGTTGACGCTCGCGCCCGGCACCCTGTCCGAGCCCGACGCGCTCGCGCTGCTGGCCGACGCCGGCGTGCCGGTGGTCGCGCACCGCGTGGTGCGCAGCGCCGACGAAGCCGCAGCCGCCGCCGAGGCGCTCGGCGAGGCGGTGGTGGTGAAGATCGTCAGCGCCGACATCCCGCACAAGTCGGACGTCGGCGGCGTGGCGCTCGGGCTGCGCGGCGCGGCGCAGGCGCGCGCGGCCTTCGAGCGCACGCGCGACCTCGCGCGCACCGCACGGCCCGAGGCGCGGCTCGACGGCGCCTTGGTGGCGCGCATGCTGAGCGGCGGCGTCGAATGCATCGCGGGCGTGCACCGCGACCCGGTGTTCGGGCCGGTGCTGATGTTCGGCCTGGGCGGCATCCACGTCGAGACGCTGCGCGACGTGTCGCTGCGCGCACTGCCGATCGCGCGCGACGACGCGCTGGCCATGGTGCGCGAGCTGCGCGCCTTCGCGATCCTGAACGGCGCGCGCGGCCGGCCGCCGGTCGACCTCGGTTCGATCGCCGACGCGCTGTGCGCGCTGGCCGACTTCGCGCAGCGCGCAGGCGACTCGCTCGACAGCGCCGAGATCAACCCGCTGATCGCACGCCCGCGGGCCGAGGGCGGCTGCGTGGCGGTCGACGCGCTGGTCGTCGGCCGCGCGCCCTGAAGCACAACAACAACCACCGGAGACATCGCATGACGACGACATCGAAGAACGGCCTTTCGCGCGCGCTCGGCCTGGGCGCGGCACTGGTGCTCGCGGCCGGCGCGGCGGCAGCCACGGAGGCGCCCTTCCCCTCCAAGCCCGTGCGCATCATCGTGCAGTACCAGGCGGGCGGCTCGACCGACATCCTCGCGCGGCTCGTGGCCGAGGGGTTGTCCAAGCGGCTGGGCCAGCCGGTGGTGGTCGAGAACCGCAGCGGCGCGGGCGGCATCATCGGCACCGACTACGTCGCCAAGAGCCCGCCCGACGGCCACACGCTGCTGCTCACGGTGCCGGGGCCCGTCACGGCGAACCTGGTGCTCTACAGCAAGCTGCCCTACGACCCGCGCACCGACCTGCGCATGGTGTCGGACATCGCCACCACGCGCACCGTGCTGGCGGTGCACCCTTCGGTGCCGGCGACCGACTTCAAGAGCCTGATCGCCGCCGCCAAGGCCGCGCCCGGCAAGTATTCGATGGGCTCGTGGGGCCCGGGCACGCAGCCGCACCAGGTGCAGGTGTACATGGACAAGGCCTACGGCCTGCAGACGATGCACGTGCCCTACAAGGGCGAGAGCCCGATGGCGATCGACCTGATCGGCGGCGTGATCCAGATGACCGTGGGCTCGGTCACCACGCTGCAGCCGTACATCAAGGCCGGCAAGCTGCGTCCGCTGGCCGTGGCCGGCCCCCGGCGCGCCCGCGCGTTGCCCGACGTACCCACCTTCGCCGAGCAGGGCTATGCCGACGAGGTCTACGCCATGACCGGCCCGACCTCGCTGATGGCGCCGGCCAAGACGCCCGACGCCATCGTCGAGCGCCTGGGCCGCGAGGTCAGCGCGGTGGTGCGCCAGCCCGAGGTGAGCCGGCGCATCGAGGAGCTCGGCGCCGAGCCCGTGGGCAACCTGCCGCCCGAGGCCGCCGCGGCCTACAAGGCTTTCCTGCCCGTGACGCTGAAGCTCACGCAGGCCACGGGCGTGAAGCTCGACTGAACCGCCTTCCCCTCTCCCTTTTTTTCCGAACCCCGAGGTCTCTCCCATGAACGCTCCCGCTCCCGTACCCGACATCGCCGCCGCCCGCAAGGCGCTCGCCCGCTCCATCGGCCTGGCCGCCTTCGTCTACGGCTATCCGCTCACCGAGACCTACCGCACCTGCGCCCTGCAGACCGCGCCGCGCGCCGAACGCCGCAGCGGCGCCTCGGCCGGCTCCGACGTGCGCGCGCCGCTGAACACGCTGCACCACGCGCCGCGCCCGTCCACCCACGAAGACCGCGACGTGGTCACGCCTGCCAACGACCTGCTCTACACCATGGCCTGGCTGCATCTGGCGCGCGGGCCAATGCTGCTGACCGTGCCTGCGTCGGCACGGCACCCGGGGCGCTACTTCGTGCTGCCGCTGTACGACGCCTACACCGAGAACTTCGAGAACCTGGGCCCGCGCAACTGCAACCCCGAGGGCGAGACGGTGGTGCTCGTGGGCCCCGGCGGCACGGTGCCGGCATCGCTCGCCGCCGCCCACCGCGTGGTGCGCTGCCCGACCGACCTGGTCTGGCTCATCGGCCGCATCCTGGTGGGTGATGAAAGCGACTGGCCGGCCGCGCGCGCGCTGCAGTCGGAGATCCAGCTGACACCCGCGCCCGGCACCGTGCTGCAGGGCCGCCCGGCCGCCATCGAACAGTGGGCCGGCCCGCACGAGGACGCCATGGCCGCCGCCTTCGAGCACGGCGAGCCGGCCGCGCAAGTGGCGCCGCGCTTCTTCACCAACGTGTGCCATGCGCTGGCCGAGGCGCCGGGCCGCGTGGAAGACCGCGGCCTCGTGGCGTGGTTCGGCCAGGGCGGGCTGCTGGCGAATGCCGCGTTCTCGTGGGACGCACTCGAAGCACCGCTGCGCGAAGGCCTCATCGAAGGCTTCGCCGAGGGCGTGCAGCTGGTGGGCGCGGTAGGCCGCAACCGCCGGCCCAAGCCCTGGTCGATGACGCCGGCCACCGGCCGCTACGGCAACGAGTTCCTCGGCCGCGCACGCACCGCCTACCTGGGCCTGGGCGCGCTGGCCACCAGCGAGGCGGTGTACGCCGCCGCGCACCACGACGCCACGCAGGAGCCGCTGGACGGCCAGCGCCGCTACACGATGCGCTTCGAGGCCGGCGACATGCCGCCCGCGGACGCCTTCTGGTCGGTCACGCTGTACGACACCGACCGCTTCCTCTACCCCAACGACATCCGCCGCCACGCCATCGGCGACCGCACGCCCGGGCTGAAGCGCAACGCCGACGGCAGCCTCGAGCTGGTGGTGAGCCACGCGCGCCCCGCCGACGCCGCCAACTGGCTGCCTGCGCCAGCCGGGCGCTTCTACCTGATCCTGCGCATGTACTACCCGCGCGAAGGCGTGCAGGGCTGGCGCATCCCGGCGCTGCAGGCACAACAGGGCTGAGCACGATGCAGCCGCACACCGACACCCTTCACGCCCTGGCCGAAGAGGCCGTGGTCTACGCCTACCCGCTGTACGAGATGTGCCGCATGCGCGCGGCCACCTCGCCGCAGCGCACCGACGCCGCCGGCGAGGCGCCCAAGCCGCTGCGCTGGTGCAACGTGTTCACGCACGCGCGCCAGCTGCTGGGCGCGGGCAAGAGCCGCGTCGTCACGCCGAACAACGACACGCTCTACACCAACGCCTGGCTCGACCTGGGCGAGGGCCCGCTCGTGATCGACGTGCCCGACACCGCCGGCCGTTACTACGTGCTGGGCCTGCTCGACTTCTTCACCAACCCCTTCGCGCACCTGGGGCAGCGCCTCACGGGCACGGCGGCGCGCGCCTTCGTGGTCACGCCGCCGGGATGGCGCGGCACGCTGCCCGCGGCCTTCGACGCGCCGGGCGCGCGCATCGAGGCGCCCACGCGCTGGCTGTGGATCATCGGGCGCCTGCTGGTCGACGGCCCACAGGACGTGCCGGCCGTCAACGCGCTGCAGGACGGCTTTCTCGTGCGCACGCTGGCCGACTGGGAAGCCGGCCGCGCCTCGGTGCCGCGCGCCTTCGATCCGGCCTGCGACCCGAAGGCGCCGCTCACCGCCGCGCACTTCGCCGCGCAGGTGAATGCGGCGCTGCGCGACAACGCGCCGCCGGCCGGTGATGCGGCGCAGCTTGCGCGCCATGCGGCGCTCGGGATCGGGCCTGGCGCGGGCCCACTCGACGACGGCCAGCGCGCCGCGCTGCAGGCCGCGCTCGACACCGTGCTGCCCCGGCTGCGCGAAGCGCAGTCGGGCCGCACCACGGCCTCGGGCTGGGTGCAGATGCCGCTGGTGGAAGGTTCCTTCGGCGACGACCACCTGGCACGCGCGCTGATCGCGCTCAAGTACATCGGCATGCTCGAAAGCCGCGAGGCCACCTACCCGATGGCCTGGCACGACGCCACGAGCGAAGCGCTCACCGGCCAGCGCCGCTACACGCTGCGCTTCGCGCCCGACGCGCTGCCGCCGGTCGACGCCTTCTGGTCGCTCACGATGTACGACACGCGCGACTACATGCTGGTCGACAACCCGATCGACCGCTACGCCGTCGGCGACCGCACGCCGGGGCTGCGGCGCGATGCGGACGGCGGGCTCACGCTGCACATCCAGCACGCACCGCCCGAAGGCGAGGCCGCGCGCGCGAACTGGCTGCCGGCCCCCGAAGGCAGCTTCTACCTGTGCCTGCGCGCCTACGTGCCGCGCGCCGAACTGCTCGACGGCCGCTACCAGCTGCCGCCCCTCACCGTCACCAAGGATTCCGCATGAGCGCCACCGCTGAAAAACCCAAAGCCACAGAAGAAGAAAAGCCCTTCCTCATCGTCGGCACCGGCACCGAGACCGTCGCGCCGGGCCTGCACATCCTGCGCGGGCAGGGCCAATCGTTCGTGGCCGAGACCAACGTGGGCCTGGTCGTGATCGACGCCGGCCCGGGCGGCTCGGTGACGCAGGGCATGATCGACGCGCTGCGCCAGCTCAGCGACGCGCCGGTGCATGCGCTGTGCTTCAGCCACGGCCACATCGGCTACAACGCCGGCGTGCCGATGTGGCTGGCCCATGCCGCCGCGCGCGGCGATGCGCCGCCGCGCATCATTGCGCACCGCAACGTGCCGCGCCGCCTGGCGCGCTACCGCGAGACGCTGGCGCTGCAGCACCGCATGGCCGAGATCCAGTTCAACCGCCCCGCCGGCTTCTTCGACCACCGGCTGGTGACGCACCCGCCCACCGAGACCTTCGACGACGTGCTGCAGATCGGCAGCGGCGAGCGCCGCATCGAGCTGCGCTGGGCGCCCTCGGAAACCGACGACGCGATCGCGCTGTGGAGCCCGGCGCAGCGCGTGCTGTACGGCGGTGCGGCGCTGATCGACTCCATTCCCAACATCGGCA
This sequence comes from Variovorax sp. FW301-JW7, assembly GCF_058788795.1. Taxonomy (NCBI): domain Bacteria; kingdom Pseudomonadati; phylum Pseudomonadota; class Betaproteobacteria; order Burkholderiales; family Comamonadaceae; genus Variovorax; species Variovorax sp. FW301-JW7. Next base: position 92,583 of record NZ_JBYTBC010000005.1, on the reverse strand, counting down.
CGCCCTTTCGCACGATGCGCGACACGGTGCGCTGGGCCGACACGCTGGAGGCGCTGGCGGCATTGAAGCCGCGCAAGGCGGTGCGCGAATTCGGCGCCACGCTCGAGGGCGAAGACCAGGTGCAGCACGTGCTCGTGCACACGGCCCGCGCGCTGCGCTGGGTGCGCGCCGAGGTGGTGCGGCTCATGAACGAAGGGCTCAACGAGCGCGACATCCTGGCGCGCATCCGCTTCCCCGACGAGCTGTTCGCGGTCGAGTGGATGAAGCCCACCTACGGCGATCCGGGCTACATCGTGCGCGACATCTACCGCTCGGAGAACGGCTGGTGGGACCGCAACCCGACCTCGCTGCACCCGGCCGCGCCCGAGGCCATCGGCCGCGCGGTGGCCGACGCCATCACCGACAAGCGCGGCGTGATCGACCAGGCACGTGCGCTGGCAGCAAACAAGCAGTGGCAGCTCGCGCTGCACGTGATCGACCTGCTGGCCACCGCCGAGGGCGACGCGCCCGAGATCGCCGAGGCGCGCTCGCTCAAGGCCGAATGGCTGCGCGAGCGGGCACGCGAAGTGCCCAGTTACGTCTCGCGCAACCTGTATCGCGTGGGCGCGGACATGATCGAACAAGGCACGCAGGCGCGCTTCGGCATCCGCTGAGGCCTTTCCATCGGAGACACGGACCATGACAACGACAACACCATTCCGCTTCGGCCTGCGCATGCTGGTCGCCTGTTCCCTGGCCACGCTGGCCGTTGCCAGCCACGCGCAGGGCGACAGCAGCTACCCCGACAAGCCCGTGACGCTGGTCGTGCCCACCGCACCGGCCGGCGGCACCGACACCATGGCGCGGATCATCGGCGACGGCCTCGGCAAGATCCTGAAGCAGCCCTTCGTGGTCGACAACCGCCCGGGCGCCAACGGCATCCTCGGCAGCGAGGTGGTGGCGCGCTCCACGCCCGACGGCTACCGGCTGCTGTTCACCTACGCCGCGACGATGGTGGTGAACCCCAGCCTCTACAAGAAGCTGCCCTACGACCCGCTGAAGGACTTCATGCCCGTCGCCCAGGTCGGGCGTGGCGGCAACCTGCTGCTGGTGCGCAAGGACCTGCCGGTGAAGACGATCCAGGAGTTCGTCGCCTACGCCAAGGCGCGGCCCGACAAGCTCAGCTACTGCTCATGGGGCAACGGCTCGGGCGGCCACCTGGCGATGGAAAGCCTGAAGAAGCAGGCCGGCCTCGTGATGACGCACGTGCCCTACAAGGGCAGCGGCCCCTGCGTGCAGGACCTCGTGGGCGGCCAGGTCGATGCGGCCTTCGCCGACATCTCCTCGACCGTGGAGATCGTGCGCGCCGGCCGCATCCGGGCGCTGGCCAACAGCGGCCCCTCGCGCATCCCGATGCTGCCCGACGTGCCGACCATGACCGAGAGCGGCTACCCCTTCACCACCTACGCCTGGTACGGCCTGATGGCGCCGGCCAAGACGCCGCCGGCGATCGTGAAGAAGCTCAACGAAGCCGTGAACCAGGTGCTGCGCGACCCCGCGGTGGTGCGCCGCATGTACGAGCTGAACTTCAACGACCTGCCGCAAAACACGCCCGAGCAGTTCACCGCCACCATCCGCAGCGACCTGCGCGACTGGGGCGCGCTGGTGAAGGACATCGGGCTGACGCTCGAATGACCGCCTGAGCGGCCCTGACCAAGGGTAAGCAACATGGTCGGCCGGCGGCGCTTCCCACACACTGCGCCGTGACAGGCACGGTTTCTGCTCATCGGTGGGGCGATGGCAACTGCGCCACCGCGCACCATGACCGAGCTTCTTCACTTCAGCCGACAACTCACCGCCGAAGCCCAGGCCCAAGCCTCGGGCGTGGGCACCTGGAAGCAGCACTACGAGCAGCTGTCGAACGGCCGCTTCGAGGGGCTGTCCGAAGACCTGCACCTGGATTTCGTGCAGGTGTTCCACGAACACGCCAACCAGACGGTGCTGCAGCACGGCCACGGCCGCCCAGGCGCCCTGTGCCTGGCCGTGATCGACGTGACGGCCCCGGGCAGCTGGTACTGCGGCCATGACCTGGACGGGCGGCGGCTCATCGCGCTGTCGCCGCAGCGCGAGTTCGAGCTGCTGGCCGGCGCCGGCATGGACTTGATGGCCGTGTGCGTCGACACCGAACCGCTGGCGAAGCTGGCCACCACCCTGTTCGGCCCCGACTTCGCGCTGCGCATGCCGGCGCCCGCGCCGGTGCAGCACCCCGGTTTCGACGAAACCGCCTTCACCCGCCTGCTGGGCGCCGCCCTGTCGCTGGCGCGCGACAACCTCGCGCAGCTGGAGCAGCCGGCCGCGCGCCACATGCTGTCGCTGTCGCTGGCCGACGCGGTGCTGCAGTGCATGGGCTCCGAGGCCTTCGAGGCCCGGCTGCCCGCCAGTTCGGCGGCGCGCCGCCACATCGTGGCCAAGGCGCGCGAGTACATGCAGGCGCACGCCGACGAGCCCATCAGCGTGCCCGACCTGTGCGCGGCCACCGGCGTGTCGCGCCGCTCGCTGCAGTACGCCTTCGAGGACGTGCTGCACCTGAGCCCCGTCACCTACCTGCGCGTGATGCGCCTGAACCGCGTGCGCTGCGAGATGCAGGCCTGCCGCGACGACACCATCGGCGACATCGCCGCGCGCTGGGGCTTCTGGCACCTGTCGCGCTTTGCCATCGACTACGCGCGCCTGTTCGGCGAGCTGCCGTCCGCCACGCGCGCGCGGTGGTTTGCCAAATCTTGATAACGCCCGCGCCGGCGGCGCTCTTACCTTCGCGGTTGTCCACCACCACACGCGAAGAAGGATGCAGCCATGCGCAGCAGCTACCACCGAACGCCCGGCCGCGGCGCCGCACGGCGTCTCCTGGGCACCGCCCTGGCCTCTGCCCTGGCGCTCGCCCTCGGCCCCCTGAGCACTGAGCCGGCCCGGGCCCACGGCGGCGCGGCCCACATGGTGCCGCTGAAGAAGACGGTGGAAGACTTCGGCGGCACGCTGCGCTGGGACAGCTTTGCCAACGTGTTCACCGTGGCGCGCAACGGCACGCTGGTGCGCTTGAAGCCGGGCTCGAAGACGGCGCTGGTCAACGGCCAGCCGATGCAGCTGGACGTGCCCGTCGTCATGCGCAAGGGCGCGGCCTACGTGCCGCACGATTTCGTGAACCAGGTGTTCCAGTCCAGCCTGGACAAGACCTTCGTGGTCGAGCGCGTGCCCAACCCGCTGAACCCGCTGACCGAAGCCGAGATCCAGGCCACGCTCGAGGTGCTCAAGGCCTCGGGGCGCCACAAGGCCGGCCTGCGCTTCACCGAGATCAGCGTGAAGCGCCCGCCCAAGGACGAGGTCTGGAACTTCGCGCTCACCGGCCAGCCCGTGCGCGCGCCGCGCCAGGCGGCCTTCGTGGCGCTGGACGGCAAGAAGGTGATCGAGGGCACGGTCGATCTCGCGGCGCGCACGCTCACCGCATGGAAGCCGATCGAGGGCGCACACGGCATGGTGCTGCTGGACGACTTCGCCAGCGTGCAGAGTGCCATCGAGGCCAGCCCCGACTACGCCAAGGCCCTCGCCACGCGCGGCATCGCCGACGTGAAGAAGGTGGTGGCCACGCCGCTCACCGTGGGCTACTTCGACGGCAAGGACTCGCTGCGCCAGGAAGACCGCCTGCTGAAGGTGGTGAGCTACCTGGACGTGGGCGACGGCAACTACTGGGCGCACCCCATCGAGGGCCTGGTGGCGGTGGTCGACCTGGAGCAGAAGAAGGTCATCAAGATCGAGGACGGCGGCCTGGTGCCCGTGCCGCTCAAGCCCACGCCCTACGACGGGCGCGACCGCGCGGCCACGCCCGCGCCCAAGCCGCTGGAGATCACCGAGCCCGAGGGCAAGAACTACACGATCACCGGCCACACGATGCACTGGCGCAACTGGGACTTCCACGTGCGGCTCGACTCGCGCGTGGGCCTGGTGCTCTCTACCGTCACGTACAACGACAAGGGCACGAAGCGCAAGGTGATGTACGAAGGTTCGCTGGGCGGCATGATCGTGCCCTACGGCGACCCCGACACCGGCTGGTACTTCAAGGCCTACCTCGACTCGGGCGAGTACGGCATGGGCACGCTCACCTCGCCCATCGAGCCGAACAAGGACGCGCCGCAGAACGCCGTGCTGCTGGACGCCACGCTGGCCGACTACACCGGCGCGCCCACCAAGGTGCCGCGCGCCATCGCCGTCTTCGAGCGCTATGCCGACCCCGAGTTCAAGCACCAGGAAATGGGCAAGCCCAACATCAGCACCGAGCGGCGCGAGCTGGTGGTGCGCTGGATCAGCACGGTGGGCAACTACGACTACCTGTTCGACTGGGTCTTCGCCGAGAACGGCACCATCGGCATCCACGCCGGCGCCACCGGCATCGAGGCCGTGAAGGGTGTGAAGTCGCGCACCATGCAGGACCCCACGGCCGCCGAGGACACGCGCTACGGCACGCTGCTGGACCACCACATCGTCGGCACCACGCACCAGCACATCTACAACTTCCGCCTCGACCTGGACGTGGACGGCGAGCAGAACACGCTCACCGAGGTCGACCCCGTGGTGCTGCCCAACACGCGCGGCGGCCCGCGCACCAGCACCATGCAGACGGTGCAGCGCACGGTGCGCACCGAGCAGGAGGCGGCGCAGAAGTTCGACCCGTCGACCATCCGCCTGCTGAGCAACCCGTCGCGCAACAACAAGGTCGGCAACCCGGTGTCATACCAGCTCATTCCGTACGCGGGCGGCACGCACCCGATTGCCAAGGGCGCGAACTTCGCGAAGGACGAGTGGATCAACCACCGCCTGAGCTTCATGGACCGCCAGCTCTGGGTGACGCGCTACGACCCCGAGGAGCTGTTCCCCGAAGGCAAGTACCCGAACCGCTCCAACAAGGACACGGGCCTGGGCCAGTTCACGGCCGACAACCAGGAGATCGTGAACACCGACAACGTGGTGTGGCTCACCACCGGCACCACGCACGTCGCGCGCGCCGAGGAGTGGCCGATCATGCCCACCGAGTGGGTGCATGCGCTGCTCAAGCCCTGGAACTTCTTCGACGAGACGCCGACGCTGGGGCTGAACCGGCCTGCTGCGAAATGAGTGCGTCCGACGAGGCCATCGGCCGCTACGAAGACCTGATGACGCTGGCGCCCGCGCTGCAGGCGCCGACCTACCGCCAGATGGACCGGCTCTATGCGACGCGCGCGATCCGGCGCGGCACGCAGGTGCATCCGCTGCCCGAAGGCACGCCGGTCGACGTGCAGCGCTTCGGCATCAGCGAGTTCATGGCGCGCAACCACACGGCCGGGCTGCTGGTGATCAAGGACGGCCATGTCGTGCTCGAGCGCTACGCCATGGGCAACGACGCGGCGACGAAGTGGCTGTCGTTCTCGGTCGCGAAGTCGCTGACCTCCACGCTGGTCGGCGCGGCCGTGAAAGATGGCCACATCGCCAGCCTCGACGACCCGGTCGTGCGCTACCTGCCCGCATTGAGTGGCTCGGCGTATGACGACGTGACGGTGAAGCAGGTGCTGCAGATGAGCTCCGGCGTGGCCTGGAACGAGGACTACCTCGACGCCGGCTCCGACCGGCGCCAGCTGATGCGCGTGCAGCTCACGCGCGAGAAGGGCGCGGTGTTGAAGTTCATGGCACAGCGCCCGCGCGTGGCGCCGGCCGGCACGCGCTTCAACTACAGCACCGGCGAGACCTGCCTGGTCGGCGAGATCCTGGCCAGCGCGATCCGCCGGCCGATCAGCGACTACCTCTCGGAAAAGATCTGGGCGCCCTTCGGCATGGAGGCCGACGCCTACTGGCAGCTCGATGCGGTCGATGGGCAAGAGTTCACCGGCAGCGGCGTGAACGCCACGCTGCGCGACTTCGGGCGCTTCGGCCTGTTCGTGCTCGGCGGCGGCATGGCCGGCGGCCGGCAGGTGCTGCCCGACGGCTGGGTGGCCGATGCCACGCGCGTCGACGCGGCCAGCCACCTCGCGCCCGGCACGCTCGCGGGCTTCGAACCGATGGGGTACGGCTACCAGTGGTGGACCTTCCCGACCGGCGAGAAAGCGCTGCCCGAACTCGACGGCGGCCTGTTCGCCGCGCTCGGCATCTTCGGCCAGCAGGTCTACATCCACCCGAAGGAACGGCTCGTGGTCGCGATCCACAGCACCTGGCCGGCGCCGATCCATCCGCCGAGCCTGGTCGAGACCGATGCGCTGCTCGGCGCATTGACCACCGCGCTGCGCACCTGAACAGAGCGTGGCGCACGCCACGCTCTGCAACGCGTCAGGAGAAGATCACCTGCGCGTCGGTGTACTCCTTCAGCCCTTCTTCCGCGAACTCCACGCCGAGCCCCGAGCCCTTCACGCCGCCGAAAGGCGCGTTGGGCTGGATGGCGCCGTGCTTGTTGATCCACACCGAGCCGCACTCCAGGCGCGACGCGATGCGCTTGGCGTGCTCGATGTCCTTGGACCACACGGAACCGCCGAGGCCGTTCTCGCTGTCGTTGGCGGCGCGAATGGCCTCTTCGACATCGGTGTAGCGGATGACGGGCAACGCGGGCCCGAACTGTTCTTCGTCGACCAGCGCATCGCCGTTCTTCAGGCCCGCGACGATGGTCGCGGGGAAGAACAGGCCCTCGCCCGGCTCGCCGCCGGTGAGCACCTGGCCCTTCTTTTTCGCGTCGGCCACGAGCCGCGCGACCTTGTCGAACTGCATGCGGTTCTGCACCGGGCCGAGCACGTTCTTCTCGTCCATGCCGTCGCCCATCGGCACCTGCTTCGCAAAGGCCGCGAGGTGCTCGCACACCTCGTCGTGGATGCTGGCGTGCACGTACAGGCGCTTCATGGCCGCGCAGGTCTGGCCGTTGTTGAGGAACGCGCCCCAGAACAGGCCTTCGGCGATGGCCTTGGGGTCGGCGTCGGGCAGCACGATGCCGGCGTCGTTGCCGCCGAGTTCGAGCGTGAGCCGCTTCATGGTGCTGGCGGCCGACTGCATCACCTTCTTGCCGGTGGCGCAGGAGCCGGTGAACACGATCTTGCGGATGACGGGGTCGCTCGCCATGTCGGCGCCGAGGTTCGACGTGCGGTCGTCGCAGCTCACGCTGTTGACGACGCCTTCGGGCAGCACCTCGTTGAGCAGCTCGACAAAGCGCAGCGTGGCCAGCGGCGTGTAGGGCGAGGGCTTGATGACGACCGTGTTGCCCGTGCGCAGCGCCGGCAGCACGTGCCACACGGCGATCAGCACGGGGAAGTTCCACGGCGTGATCGAGCCGACCACGCCCACGGGCTTGCGGAAGATTTCGACGTGGCCCTGCGCGTTGTCCTGCAGCACGCGCGGCGGCAGCGACAGCGCCGCGGTGGCGCCGGCCCAGGCCGCGGCGCCGCCCAGCTCCCAGCGCGACCCCAGGCCGTTGAGCGGCTTGCCCTGCTCCAGCGTGAGCAGGCGCGCCAGCTCTTCGGCGTGTGCGCCGATCTTCTCGGTGACGGCGCGGCAGGCGGCGGCCAGTTCGTCGTCGGACTTGCGCGACCAGCTCGTGAAGGCTTTTTGCGCGGCGGCCACGGCGGCGGCGAGGTCGTCGCGCGAACCGTTCGGCGCCGTGCCGATCACCTGGCCGTTGGCGGGGTTGCGCACTTCGAAGGAGGCCGTGCCTGGCACCGCGCGACCGCCGATCGTCATTCTTGTCTCTTGCATTGCTTTGTCCTGGTTGGGTTGACGCTGGCGCGCGCCGCCGCAGGGCGGGCGCGCCAGGCCAATGTAGGAAAAGCAGGGGCCGGCGTCTTGGAGCCAGGCGTCAGCGAATGGACTCAGGCGTCAGTCAGTGCGTCAGGGGTCCAAGCGCCAGGCGCCCCGGCGGCACGCCGTAGCGCTTGCGGAACTCGCGGTAGAAGAACGACAGGTCGTTGAAGCCGCAGTCGTAGGCGACCACCGCGATGGCCGGCGCGGGGCCGCCCTGCCGGGCCGCCGCGTCGAGCGCGGCGCGCGCCGCCGCCAGCCGCGTGTCGAGGATGTGGCGGCTCGGCGACACGCCCAGCGCCTCGAAGGCCCGCTGCAGCAGCCGCGGCGACACGCCCAGGTGCCGCGCCAGTTCGCCCGCGTGGAAGGCCGGGTCGTGGAACTGCAGTGCCACGTGGTCCATCGCGCGGCGCAGCACGCCCTCGCCGGCGTTGCGCGACAGCAGCGCGGGCGCCTGCCGCGCACGCTCGACCAGCACCGAGCCGAACACACCAAGAAAGGCCTCGACCAGGTGCGCGTCGTCGGACTGTCCGCTGTCGAGCAGGCGCGCGAGGATGGCGCGCATCGCGAAGCCCAGCGCGTCGCCGCGCCGCACGCACACGCCGCCCTGCAGCGTGGGGCCGAAACGCGCGAGCATGTCGGCGCGCGGCAGGTGCACCGACACCTGCTGCGAGCTGGCGCCGTCGTAGACGAACTCCGAGGGCCGCGCCGAATCGATCAGCACGATGTCGCCGGCCTGCACCGCGATCTGCTGCGCGCCCTGGCACATGAGCGCGCCGCCATGGTCCTGGAACACGAGGAAGAAATGTTCGCGGTCGTCGCGCCGGATGGCCTGCGCGTCGCGGTGCACGCGCTGCAGGTTCTGGCCGATGAGCGCCACGTCGACCCCGCCGGCGCGCCGCACCTCGATGCCGCCCGAGACGGTCTGCTGGCGCGGCATGGGCACGGGGGTGAAGTTGCCGCACACGGCCTGCAGGCGCGGGCCGACGAGCTCGAACGGCATCTCGGCACGCATCCGCGGCGTCAATGGGCCGCCGGTCATGCTTGCAGACAGGGGGGCGAAAGAGGAAGCGCTCACGAGGTGTCTCCTTGCAACGCATGTTCGCCGGGCTTCCAGGGGCCCAGGGCCACCCCGGACTTCCACAGCTTGAGTGCGCCCGGCAGTATGGCGCGGCTGCCGACCTTTGCCACGCCCTGCTTGCGGATCTCGCGGTTCAGGCGCGACGAGAAGGCGGTGATCTTGCCGAAGTCCCAGGCGCCGACGTCGCCCATCTCGCTCACCGTGCCCGACCAGGCCTGGGCACGCTTGAGCGTGTTGTGGTTGGTGTGAGAGTCTTCGAGCCGCGCGTCGCCCTCGGACAGCGCGCTCAGGTACAGCTGCACCAGGCCCCAGCCGTCGGCGCTGTAGCGAAAGGTGGCGCCATCGCAGGCCTTCGGGTCGAGCGCCACGCGACGAGGCACGAAGGGCGGCCCGGCCCCCAGCACGTAGAGCTGCAAGTGCACAGCGCGCCACTTCCTCCCATTGGGGTAGCGCCGCTCGAACTGCGCCAGCACCTCGGCGGCCGAATGGAAGCGTTTCAGGGGCTGGCCGAAGTCGGAGCCCAGTTCATGGACCTCGCAGCTGCCCTCGGCCAGCAGCCACGTGAGCAGGCCCTCATGGTCTTCGGGCGTGGCGTAGAAGTCGCAGTTCGGCATGTCGTGCCTGCCTTCGGTGGCCTGCGGTTACTTCGCCAGGGCTTTCAGTGCCATCTTGATGCCGTCGCTCACGCTCGCGTCCTTCGGCAGCGCCTTCAGCGCCAGCGCGGCCTCCTTGTCGCTGTAGCCCAGCGCCACCAGCGCCTGCAGGATGTCGGCCTGCGCGTCGGACGCGGCATGCGCCGGCAGGCCGATGTCGGCGCCCAGCTTGCCCTTGAGCTCCAGCAGCAGCCGCTCGGCCGTCTTCTTGCCGATGCCCGGGATCTTCACGAGCCGGCCCAGCTCCTGCGTGGTGATGGCCTGCGCCAGCTCGCCCACGCTCATGCCCGAGAGCAGGCCCAGCGCGGTGCGCGGGCCCACGCCGGTGATCTTGATGAGCTGGCGGAAGGCCGCGCGCTCCTCGGCGGTGCCGAAGCCGTAGAGAATCTGCGCGTCCTCGCGCACGACGAAGTGCGTGAGCAGCGACACCTTCGCGCCGACGTTGGGCAGGTTGTAGAACGTGCTCATCGGCACGTCGACCTCGTAGCCGACGCCGTTGCAGTCCACCACCACCTGCGGGGGGTTGCGCTCTGCGAGCGTGCCGGTCAGTTTGCCTATCATGGGTGCCCTTTTTCCTTGAAATGTCCGGCGTGATTCTGCGACACACCTTTACCCCCCTGAACAATTCGCGCCTCGGCCACCTGTGCGGCCCGCTGGATGCGCACCTGCGCCGCATCGAGGACGCCCTGGGCGTGAAGATCGCGCACCGCCACGAGCAGTTCAAGGTCGACGGCCCCAAGGCCCCGGCGCAGCGCGCCATGGAGGTGCTGCAGGCGCTGTACGAGATCGCCCAGCGCGCCATCGACCCGGCCGTGGTGCAGCTCACGCTGGCCGGCGACGGCTCGATGAGCGACGAGGACGCGGCCATGCTCGTCACGCGCCGCGCCGACCTGCGCGCGCGCACGCCCACGCAGGCGCTGTACCTGGACAACATCGCCAAGCACGACATCACCTTCGGCATCGGCCCGGCCGGCACCGGCAAGACCTACCTGGCGGTGGCCTGCGCGGTCGATGCGCTGGAGCGCGCGGCAGTGCAGCGCATCGTGCTCACACGCCCGGCCGTCGAAGCGGGCGAGCGCCTGGGCTTTCTGCCGGGCGACCTGACGCAGAAGGTCGACCCCTACCTGCGCCCTCTGTACGACGCGCTGTACGACCTCATGGGCTACGAGAAGGTGCAGAAGGCCTTCGAGCGCAACGTGCTCGAGATTGCGCCGCTGGCCTTCATGCGCGGACGCACGCTGAACAACGCCTTCGTGATCCTCGACGAGGCGCAGAACACCTCGGTGGAGCAGATGAAGATGTTCCTCACGCGCATCGGCTTCGGCGCCAAGGCGGTGGTGACGGGCGACGTGAGCCAGATCGACCTGCCCAAGCAACAGCTCAGCGGCCTGATCGACGCCGAGCGCGTGCTCAAGCGCGTGGCCGGCATTGCGACCACGCACTTCACGAGCGCCGACGTGGTGCGCCACCCGCTGGTGGCGAAGATCGTCGATGCCTACGACGGGCAGCGCAAGCGCTCGGGAGGCCACTGAGATGGCGGCCTCGTTGCTTCCGGCCCTGTCGCTGTCGCTGCAGTTCGGGCGCTTCAAGGGCGTGGAGCGCCACCGCGCCGCGCTGCCGCGCCACAGCGTGAACCGCTGGATTCGCCACGCGCTGGACATCGACGGCGAGATCACGGTGCGCATCGTCGATGCCGACGAGGGCCAGCGCCTGAACCGCGAGTTCCGCGGCAAGGACTACGCCACCAACGTGCTCACCTTCGACTATGCGCAAGGCCCGGTCGTGATGGCCGACCTGGTGCTGTGCGCGCCTGTGGTGGCACGCGAGGCCAAGGAAAACCGCAAGACGCTCGCCGCGCACTACGCGCACCTGCTGGTGCACGGCACGCTGCACGCGCAGGGCTGGGACCACGAGACCAGCGAAGCCGACGCGGACGAGATGGAAGCGTACGAAGTCGAGATCCTCGCGGGCCTGGGCATCCGCAGCCCGTACGGGCGCTGAGCGCAGGCCGCGATGGCGTCGGACACCGATCCCTGGCTGCCGCGCTGGCTGCCGCTGCTGCGCGCATGTGCCGGCGACGGGCCGGTGCTTGAACTGGGCTGTGCGGCCGGTCGCGACACCGCCACGCTGGTCGAGGCCGGCTTGCGGGTGGTGGCGGTCGAGCTGTCGTCCGACGCGCTGGCGCAGGCGCGGCAACGCGTGCCGGCATGGGCCGAGTTCCACTGCGGCGATTTCCGCGAGGCGTGGCCGCTGGCGGAGGGCGCCACGGTCGGCGCCGTGCTCGCGAGCCTGTCGCTGCACTACTTCGCGTGGGACGAGACGCTGGCGCTGGTGCGGCGCATCCACCGCGTGCTGCGGCCCGGCGGCGTGCTGTTGTGCCGCCTCAACTCGGTCAACGACCTGCACCACGGCGCGCGCGGCCCGTCGGCCAGCGGGCGGGACGAAGATTTCTTCTACGTGGCGGAGGCATCCCCAAGCGCTTCTTCGACCGCGCCGCGGTCGAGCGGCTGTTTGCAGATGGTTGGCAGCTGCAGCACCTCGAGGAGGTGCGCGTGCTGCGCTACGACGCGCCGAAGGTGGCGTGGGAAGCGGTGATCCGGCCTACGCCGTCATCTGCAGCGGGATCGTGACCGGCCCGTCGTTCAGCAGGTGCACCTGCATGTCGGCGCCGAATTCGCCCGTCGCCACCACCGGGTGCGCGCCGCGCGCCTGCGCCACGAAGTACTCGTAGAGCCGGCGGCCCTCGTCGGGCGGCGCCGCGAGCGTGAAGCTGGGACGGTTGCCGCCGCTCACGTCGGCGGCCAGCGTGAACTGGCTCACGACCAGCAGGCCGCCGCCGATGTCCTGCACGCTGCGGTTCATCTTGCCGGCCTCGTCCGAGAAGATGCGCAGCTTGAGGATCTTGGCGAGCAGGCGGTCGGCCACGCTGTCGCCGTCGCCGCGTTCGGCGCACAGCAGCACCAGCAGGCCGGCCTCGATGGCGCCGACGGTCTGGCCCGCGATGTCGACGCGGGCGTGGGCGACGCGCTGGAGCACGGCTTTCATGAATGGTGGTCCTCGAGTCGGGTGGCGCGCGCTTCCATGGTGAGCGGCAGCAGCTGGATGGTCACGCGCAGGCCGGGCACGGCGTCCATGAGCGCCTGCTCCAGCTCGTCGCGCAGGTGGGCGGCGCGCTGCAGGGTCCAGTCGCCGGGCACGTGCATGTGCAGGTCGGCAAAGCGGCGCTGGCCGGCGCCGCGCGTCACCATGTCGTCGAAGCGCAGCCGGTCGCCCTCGGCATGGTTGGCGGCGAAGGCGTCGAGCGTGGCGCGCACGGTGGCGAGCGTCTCGGCGTCGAGCGCCTCGTCCATCAGGCCCTGCGACGAGCGCCACACGAGCTTGAAGCCCTCGCGCACGATGTTGAGCGCCACGCCGATGGCGATCAGCGGGTCGAGCCAGAGCCAGCCGCTGAAATGCACGGCCACGATGCCGACCAGCACGCCGACCGAGGTCCAGACGTCGGTCATCAGGTGGCGCCCGTCGGCCTCCAGCGCAATGGAGCGGTGCGCGCGCGCCGCGCGGAACAGCACGAACGCCAGCGCCGCGTTGAAGCCCGAGCTGATCACCGACAGCGCCAGGCCCCAGCCCAGCTGCTCGAGCGGCTGCGGCGCCATCAACCGCAGCACCGACACCCACAGGATGGCGATGGCGGCGGCCACGATCAGCAGGCCCTCGAAGCCGGACGAGAAGTACTCGGCCTTGTGGTGGCCGTAGGGGTGGTCCTCGTCGGCCGGGCGCTCGGCGATGGTGACCATCGCCAGCGCGAACATGGCGCTGGCGAGGTTGACGCAGGACTCCATCGCGTCCGAAATCAGGCCCATCGAGTTCGTCAGGTAGCCGGCCCATCCCTTCAGGAGGATGGTGAGCAGGGCCACCGCGACGGAGACGCGAAGCAGCGTTTTAGGGGTCAACGTCATGCAGAAAGAACAAGATCAGGTAAAAAGGGCCTCTGCGCGCGGGCATTACGTCGCAGGAATCGACTGAATTATCAGCCGCGTGACCATATGTAACGCCTTCGGCTTAATATTTGCGCTCATTGCGAAGCAATCAGTCACAGAGAGGCAAATGATGAAGAAATTTTTGACCGCCGCCCTCGGGCTCGCCATCGTCGGCGCCGCCACCCTGGCCCAGGCCCAGGCACCCGCTGCGGCAGCCCCGGCCACGCCCCCGCAGGCCGGGTTCGTGAAGACGGTGCGCGGCAGCGTCCAGTTGCTCGACGCCGCCGGCGCCACGCGCAACGCGGCCCCCGGCGACGCGCTGGGCGCGGTCGATCGCATCGTGACCGGTCCCGACTCTTCCGCCGCCGTCGTGCTGCGCGACAACACCACGCTGATGGTCGGCCCGTCCTCGCGCATGGACCTCAAGGAATTCCACTTCGACGGCACCACCCGCGACGGCGGCATGCTGGTGTCGCTGCTGCGCGGCTCGATGCGCATGATCACCGGCCTCATCGGCAAGACCAACCCCGACGCCGTGCGCGTCGAAACCCAGACCGCCACCATCGGCATTCGGGGCACGGACTTCATCGTGCAGACCGACGGCCAACCCTGAAAAGATGCAGACACTGTTACGCCGCTCCTCCCTTCTTCTCGCGACCACGGTCGCCCTGCTCCTGGCCGCCTGCTCCTCGCCGGGCACGCGCGTGGTGCTGCTGCCCCAGGCTGACGGCACACCCTCCGCCGTGGTGGTGCGCGCCAAGGACGGCGAAGAAGTGCTCTCCAAGCCCTACCAGCGCGCCACGGCCGCCGTAGGCGCGAGCGGCGCACCGGTGATCGACCAGGCCGACGCGGCCAAGGTCCAGGCCGAGAACAAGCCCCTGTTCGACATGCGCCCGCCGCTTCCGCAGCGCTACACGGTGTTCTTCGAAGTGGGCACCACCACGCTGACGGCGGCGTCGCAGCAGATCATGACCGAGGCATTGACCGCCGCGCTGGCCCGCAGCGGCGGCGACATCGTGGTGACCGGCCACACCGACACCAAGGGTGCCGGCGAGCAGAACGACCAGCTGTCGCGCCGCCGCGCACAGGAAGTGGCCCAGCTCTTCGTGGAGCGCCAGTTCCCGGCCGCCCGCATCGAGGCCGTGGGCCGCGGCGAACGCGACCTGGCCGTGCCGACCGCCGACGAGGTCGACGAGCCCCGCAACCGGCGCGTGACCATCGAGGTCCGCTGACCCCCACACGCTGACTCCCATTGAAAAAGGCCCCGAGGGGCCTTTTTTGTCGATCAGCTCAGGGTCACCCGCGCAAACTTGCGCTTGCCGACCTGCACCACATAACTGCCCGCGGGCAGTTTCAGGCCCTTGTCGGACACCACGACCGAATCGATGCGCACGCCGCCGCCGTCGATCAGGCGGTTGCCCTCCCCGGACGACGACGCCAGGTTGGCCTGCTTGAGCAGCTGGCCGATGCCCAGCGGAGCGCCGCCGAGCGCCACCTCGGGAATCTCGTCGGGCACGCCGCCCTTGCTGCGGTTGATGAAGTCCTGCTCCGCCGCATCGGCCGCCGCCGCGCTGTGGAAGCGCGCGGTGATTTCCTTGGCCAGCGCCACCTTGGCGTCCTTCGGGTTGCGGCCGGCCGCGATCTCGGCCTTCAGCGCCTCGATCTGCGCCACCGACTGGAAGCTCAGCAGCGTGTACCAGCGCCACATCAGCGTGTCGGAGATCGACAGCACCTTGGCGAACATGCTGTTGGCGTCTTCGCTGATGCCGATGTAGTTGCCTTTGCTCTTGGACATCTTCTCGACGCCGTCGAGCCCTTCGAGCAGCGGCATAGTAAGTATGCACTGCGGCTCCTGGCCGTATTCCTGCTGGAGGTGACGACCGACGAGCAGGTTGAACTTCTGGTCCGTGCCGCCCAGTTCGAGGTCACTTTCGAGCGCCACCGAGTCGTAGCCCTGCATCAGCGGGTACAGGAACTCGTGCACCGAGATCGACTGGCCGGCCTTGAAGCGCTTGTTGAAGTCGTCGCGCTCCATCATGCGCGCCACCGTGTACTTGGCCGCCAGCTGGATCATGCCGCGCGCGCCCAGCGGGTCGCTCCACTCGGAGTTGTAGCGGATCTCGGTCTTCGACTCGTCCAGCACCAGCTTGGCCTGGGCGAAGTAGGTCTCGGCGTTGGCGCGGATCTGCTCGGCCGTGAGCGGCGGGCGGGTGCTGTTGCGGCCCGAGGGGTCGCCGATCAGGGAAGTGAAGTCGCCGATCAGGAAGATCACGCGGTGCCCCAGGTCCTGGAGCTGGCGCATCTTGTTGAGCACCACCGTGTGTCCGATATGAATATCCGGTGCGGTCGGGTCCAGGCCCAGCTTGATGCGCAGCGGCTTGCCGCTGGTTTCCGCCTTCTGGAGCTTCTTGACCCACTCGTCCTGCGGCAGCAGCTCGTCAGCGCCACGGAGGGAGATTTCGAGGGCTTGTCTTACACCATCGGAGAGGCTGGTGGATGTAACAGATTCGGCGTTCATGGGCTTTTTTGGCGGTTTTTCCGGTGGCCGAAGCTATACTCAGCCCGACTTTTCAAGCGCCGGATTCTAAGCGGCGCTTTTTTTCCGCACCGTCTCCTGCCGCCCTGACCGCACTGGGCCTTGCAGCACGGACCTGCAGAACCTGAGTTGGAATCCACAGTTTGATCAACGGCATTCTCGCCGCCGAGGAGCTTCTCGCTTCCCGCGTGGCCTACACATTCCGGACGTACCCCAAGCAGATCACCGCAGCGATCGCTGCGATGCTGCTCAGCGCCGGCACCCTCGCGGTCGCCTCGCTCGGTCCCGACGCGTCCGACCTCCCCATCCAGCAAGTGCTCGAAGCCACCGCGCCGGTGTCTTTCGCCGACCAGTCGGCGTCGCTCGAGAACTTCAGCTTCACGCTGTTCCGCACCGACGTCTCGCGTTCGAGCGACACGGCCGACACGCTGATGAAGCGCCTGGGCATTTCCGACCCCGCCGCCACCGCCTTCGTGCGCGGCAACGCCGAAGCGCGCATGGCGCTGTTCGCGCGCGTGGGCCGCACCGTGACGGCCGAAGCCACGCAGGAAAACCAGCTCCAGAAGCTCAGCGCCCGCTGGATTCCCGACGCCGACGGCGGCTTCAAGCGTTTCGTCGTCGAGCGCACGCCCACCGGCTTCGTGGCCCGCACCGAGCGCGACATGCTGACGCCGGGCACGCGCCTGGCCAGCGGCACCATCCGCAGCTCGCTGTTCGCCGCCACCGACGACTCGCGCATTCCCGACGCCGTGGCCAGCCAGCTGGCCGACATCTTCGCGGGCGACGTCGACGTGCGCTCACTGCGCAAGGGCGACCGCTTCGCCGTGGTCTACGAGACCTTCGAAGCCGACGGCCAGGCGCTGCGCAGCGGCCGCGTGCTCTCGGCCGAGTTCGAGAACAACGGCAAGGTCCACCAGGCGGTCTGGTTCCAGCCCCCGGGCGCGGGCCAGAAGGGCAGCTACTACCGCCCGAACGGCGACAGCCTGCGCAAGGCCTACTTGGCCACGCCGGTCGAGTTCTCGCGCGTGTCCAGCGGTTTCGCGATGCGCATGCACCCGATCCTGAACAGCTGGCGCCAGCACAACGGCATCGACTACGCGGCGCCCACGGGCACCGCAGTGCGCACGGTCGGTGATGGCACGGTCGATTTCGCCGGCACGCAAAGCGGCTACGGCAACATCGTCATCATCAACCACCGCAACAACCAGCAGACGGCCTACGCCCACCTGAGCCGCATCAACGTGAAGGCCGGCGAGAGCGTGAGCCAGGGCCAGACCATCGGCGCCGTCGGTTCGACCGGCTGGGCCACCGGCCCGCACCTGCACTTCGAATACCGCGTCGCCGGGGCCTACCAGGACCCGACCACGATCGCGCAGGAAGGCGGCGCACCGATCACCGCCGCCATGCGTCCGGCCTTCGAACGCATCGCCGTGGGCGCCCGCACCGAGCTGGCCGCCGCCTTCTCGGTGATCCAGGCCAGCGCCGACTGAGCCTCGCTCCCCAAGGCATGGCCGCCGCACCGCAGCAGCCGCAGCAACGCTTCATCGGCCTGATGTCGGGCACCTCGCTCGACGGGGTCGACGGCGTCATTGCCGATTTCTCCGACGACG
Organism: Variovorax sp. FW301-JW7; assembly: GCF_058788795.1. Classification (NCBI taxonomy): domain Bacteria; kingdom Pseudomonadati; phylum Pseudomonadota; class Betaproteobacteria; order Burkholderiales; family Comamonadaceae; genus Variovorax; species Variovorax sp. FW301-JW7. The sequence continues at coordinate 74,953 of NZ_JBYTBC010000005.1, read as the reverse complement.
GCCACCTCGCGGTGATCGGCCACGCCAGCGCCGACTTTCCCGCCCCGCTGCGCGCCGAGCTGATGGCGCTCAACACCCCCGGCGACAACGAACTGCACCGCGCAGCCCTGGCCGGCAACGGCCTGGCGCGGGCGTATGCCGACGTGGTCGCGCAGCTGCTGGCCAGCACCGGCACGGCACCCAGCGCCGTCACCGCCATCGGCGCCCACGGCCAGACCGTGCGCCACCGGCCGCTCGAATTCGACGGCACGGGCTACACGCTGCAGGTCAACAACCCCTCGCTGCTGGCCGAGCTGTGCGGCATCGACGTGGTCGCCGACTTCCGCAGCCGCGACCTCGCGGCCGGCGGCCAGGGCGCCCCGCTGGTGCCGGCCTTTCACCGGGCGCTGTTCGCCCGGCCCGACGCGCCCGTCGCCGTGCTGAACCTCGGCGGCATCTCCAACCTGAGCCTGCTGCCCGCCAAGAACGCGCCGGCAGGCACCGCGCCCCTGCTGGGCTTCGATTGCGGCCCCGCCAACGCGCTGATGGACCACTGGTGCCAGCGCCACCTCGGCCAGCCCTTCGACCGGAGCGGCCAGTGGGCCGCGAGCGGGCGTGTGCTGCCCGAGCTGCTGGCCCGGCTGCAGGCCGAACCGTATTTCGCCAAGGCGCCGCCGAAGAGCACGGGGCGCGATTTATTCCATCCGGACTGGCTTGCGGGCCATCTGGGTACGGCCGCGTGGGCGCCTGCCGATGTGCAGGCCACGCTGGCCGAGCTGACCGCGAGCACCTGCGCGGCGGCCTTGGTCAGCTATCAAAAAGAGAGCGCCTTGCTGATCGTCTGCGGCGGCGGCGCACTCAACGACCACCTCATGGGCCGCCTGCGCGCCCTGCTGCCCGGCGTGCAGGTGCAGGCGTCGTCGGAACACGGCCTGCCGCCCCAGCAGGTCGAGGCGGCCGCCTTCGCATGGCTGGCTCGGCGCACCGTGCGGCGCGAACCCGGCAACCTCGCGAGCGTGACCGGCGCGCGCGGGGCGCGGGTGCTCGGGGCGATCTACCCCGCCTGAATTGCGTCAGCCCTGGCCGGAGACTTCCGGCTGCGCAGGCTGCGCCGCCCGCACTTCCGCGGGCAAATGCCAGAAGATCAACGCAGAAGCCACCGTGATGAGCCCCATGGTCGCGAACGTGGCCTGGAACGCATCGAGCGTCTGCACCGCCGTCGTGGTACCGAAAACGCCGTTGTAGCCCGCCAGCACCGCGCCGGCCGCGGCCACGCCCAGGCTCATCGCCAGCATCTGCACCATCGACAGCAGGCTGTTGCCGCTGCTGGCCATGCCGCCGTCGAGGTCCTTCAGGGTGATGGTGTTCATGGCCGTGAACTGCAGCGAGTTGACCGCGCCGAACACCAGCAGCTGCAACAGATGCAGCGCCACCGGCTGCCCCGGCGCCGTGAGGCCGAAGCTGGCCATGGTGCAGCCGACCAGCACCGTGTTGGCCACCAGCACGCGGCGGTAGCCGTGGCGCGTGATCAGCGGCGTGGCGAAGCGCTTCATCGCCATGCCGGCCAGCGCCACCGGCAGCATCATCAGCCCGGCGCGCACCGGCGAATAGCCCATCGACACCTGCAGCAGCAGCGGCACCAGGAAGGGCATGCAGCTGCTGCCCAGGCGCGAGAACAGGTTGCCCAGCAGGCCGATGCTCAGCGTCGGGATGCCGAACAGCGCGGGCGAGAACAGCGGCTCGGGCGTGCGCGCCGCGCGCAGCCAGTAGGCGACCACGCTGGCGAAGCCGAAGATCAACACCGCCATCACCCCGCCCTGGCGCAGCCCGAGCCCCGACACGCCGTCGACCGCCAGCGAGATCGCCACCATGCCGAAGGCCAGCAGCCCATAGCCCACGCTGTCGAAGCGCTTCTGGATCGCACCGCGCAGGTCGGGCATGTAGCGCAGCGTGGCGATGCAGCCCGCCAGCCCCACCGGCACGTTGATCAGGAAGATCCAGTGCCAGGAGGCGTACTGCACCAGCCAGCCACCCAGCGTGGGCCCCAGCAGCGGCCCGATGAGCCCCGGAATGGCCACGAAGCTCATCGCCTGCAGGAACTCGCCGCGCGGCACCGTGCGCAGCAGCGCCAGGCGCCCCACAGGCAGCAGCAGCGCCCCGCCCAGGCCCTGCACCACCCGCGCCGCCACGAGCTGCCCCAGCCCCTGCGAGAGCGCGCACAGCACCGAGCCGGCCGCGAACAGCACGATGGCGCAGAAGAAGATGCGCCGCGTGCCGAAGCGGTCGGCGATCCAGCCCGAGGCCGGGATCAGCATCGCCATGGTGAGCGCGTAGGCCACCACCACCGACTGCATGCGCAGCGGGCTCTCGCCCAGGCTGGCGGCCATCGCGGGCAGCGCCGTGTTGATGATGGTCGCGTCCAGCGTCTGCATGAAGAAGCCCACGGCCACGAGCCAGAGCAGGCTCTTGCGGGAGGGATCGACGGGGACGGCGGTTTCGGGGCTCATCGGGAAGGCGCGGATTCAGAAGGAAAAACGACAGGCAGCAAAAAGCCGCCCGGAGGCGGCTTTTTCGAGGGGGCTGGTCAGCAGCATCCAGGCATCAGGCCGAGAAGCTGGAACCGCAGCCGCAGGTGCTGGTGGCGTTCGGGTTCTTGATGACGAACTGGGCGCCCTGCAGGTCTTCCTTGTAGTCGATCTCGGCGCCGAGCAGGTACTGGTAGCTCATGGCGTCGATCAGCAGCGACACACCGTTCTTGGTCATGGTGGTGTCGTCTTCGTTGGTGATCTCGTCGAAGGTGAAACCGTACTGGAAGCCCGAGCACCCGCCGCCCTGCACGAACACGCGCAGCTTCAGGTCGGGATTGCCCTCTTCGGCGATCAGGTCGGCGACCTTGGCGGCCGCGCTGTCGGTGAAGACGATCGGCTCGGGCATCTGGGTCTGGATGTTTTCGGCAACAGCGCTCATGGGGTGAAACTCCTTGGGGGGCCGCTTGAGCGGCCAATGGGACGGATGCTACTGCAATGCCGCATTTTCGGCAGGCCGACTGTGGCGAGCACCCATCGCAAGTGGGGTCGGGCGCCGCATCCGCCAAGAGCACCCGGGGGACGCGGCCACGAAAAAGCCGCCCGAGGGCGGCTTCTTGTCTCGCAACGCGCAGGGGATCAGCGCTTGCTGAACTGCTTGCGGCGACGGGCGGAGTGCAGACCGACCTTCTTACGCTCGACTTCACGTGCGTCACGCGTCACGAAGCCGGCTTGGCTCAGGACGGGCTTCAGCGAAGCGTCGTAGTCGATCAGGGCACGGGTGATGCCGTGGCGCGTGGCGCCGGCTTGACCCGATTCGCCGCCGCCGTTCACGTTGACCATCACGTCGAAAGCTTCGAGGTTGTTGGTCAGCGCCAGGGGCTGCTTGGCGATCATGATCGAGGTTTCACGGCCGAAGAACGCTTGGATGTCCTTGCCGTTGACCGTGATCTTGCCGGTGCCTTTTTTCAGAAACACACGGGCGACGCTGGATTTGCGACGGCCGGTGCCATTGTTCCATTCACCAATCATTCTCAAGGCTCCTTACAGTTCCAGCACTTTGGGCTGTTGGGCGGTATGCGGGTGCTCAGCACCACCGTACACCTTGAGTTTCTTGATCATCGCGTAACCAAGCGGGCCCTTGGGCAGCATGCCCTTGACAGCCTTTTCCAGGGCACGGCCCGGGAACTTGTTCTGCATGTCGCGGAAGTTCGTCGCCGTGATACCGCCCGGGTAGCCCGAGTGACGGTAGTACACCTTGTCGATCGACTTGGCGCCGGTGACGCGCAGTTGCGCGGCGTTGATGATGACGATGTAGTCACCGGTATCGACGTGAGGCGTGTAAATGGCCTTGTGTTTGCCGCGCAAACGGAGAGCAACTTCGCTGGCTACTCGTCCGAGGACCTTGTCGGTCGCGTCAATCACAAACCACTCGTGCGTCACGTCAGCGGGCTTGGCGCTGAACGTTTTGGTCATGAGTTTTTCTCTTGAAAGAGGGTTTGGCGAGCCCTTTTCCACGGTCGGCGTTCCTCTGCTGGGAATCTCTTAGGTGGGTTTTCATGCCTGCCCGCCCAGTGATGAGCAGGTGAACATGCCTTCGCCGCGGGGCTACAAAAACGCTGCGAAGCCCGCGATTATATGAAGAAATGGCCAAACGGCCAATTTCCGGGCTTCCGGGGGCCTCAGCGCTGGATGCGGACGAGTTCCAGGATCTCGTTGGTCACGCTGGCATAGGCGCGCCGGTACGTGGCCTCGAATCTGACGATCCGCTTCAGTTCGGGGCTGTACAGGACGGCCACGTTGAGCGGCGTACCCACGGGCGAGGCGCCCGTGCCATAGGAGGCGTAGATCCAGCCGTCGTAGCTGATGCGCATCACGTTGACGTCCACACCGTCCACGCGCGTCGTGTGTTCAGCGCCCACCGAGGCGTTGAGTTCATGTCGCAGCCGATCGTCGGTGGTCGTCACATAGTCGAGGTGCCAGCGCATGCCGGGCTGGATGTCGTCCTTCGGCGCCCAGCCACCCGGCGGCGACGCGCTGTCGAACAGGCCGCCGATCGGCGACGTGACGGACACCAGCTGCCCGTTGGCCTTCTCGATCCGGCTGCCGGCATTGAAGGACACCTCGTCGCCGCTGACCCGGTCGACCCGGTAGATCACCGGCACCCGGTTGCCCGTCAGCCGGTCGGTGCGCAGGTACTCGAGCGCGTCGCCGGCGCGCAGCGGCTCGGTCAGCGGGATGCCCGCCCCACCGGCGTCGGCCACCCGGCGGGCGGCAGCGCCCGCAGGTTCCCGGGCCCGCGCCGCCAGTTGCGCCTGGGCGCGGGCCGGCAGTTCCGCCAGGAACTCGGCCGGCATGGCGAAGTTCAGGTTGCCGCCGTCGCGGGCGGCGAAGGTGGTGATGCCCAGCAGGCGGCCGTCGCTGTCGAACAGCCCGCCGCCACTCGACCCGGGGGCGATGGCGGCCGTGGTCTGCAGCAGCCGCGCCTCGCCGTCGCCACCGCGCAGGCCCGACAGCAGGCCTTCGCTCAGGGTGTTTTCCAGCCCGCGCGGGTTGCCGATGGCGTACACGCGCTGCCCCACCCGCGCGGTGCCAGCAGACGCCAGCGCCACCGGTGGCGCCGTGAAGTTGGCGACCTTGATCTGGCACAGGTCACGCCCCGGGTCCGGGTATTCGAGCGTGGCGCCGTAGGTGACGTTGTCGCGCTTGACCACGAAATTGCTGGCCTTGGCGAGCACGTGGCAGTTGGTGACGAGGCGGCCGGGCGCGATCACCACGGCGCTGCCGGCGCGCAGCGGGCGCTCCTGCGCGTCGAAGGTGCGCACGGCCCAGACGCTGCCCGTCAGCTTGGCGAACAGGGCGTCGGGCTCCAGCGCGGCGGCCTGGCCGGCGGCCAGCAAGGCGCCTGCGGCACACAGCCACGGCGCGGGGTTCGTCCAGACCGGCTTCACGGCTTGGCAGGCAGCAGGCCGCGCAGGTCGTCCATCGAGACCCGGGCGTCGGGCGCGGCGGACGGTGCTGCAGGCGCGGGGCGCACTGGAGCGGCCGGTGCGACCGCCACGGGAGGAGAAGGAGGTGGAGGAGGCGCCACCACGGCCGGCGCGGGCGCAGGCACAGGGGCTGCGGCGGTCTTCGGCGCCGGCGCGGCTGCCATCTCGGTCGTGCCGATCTTCATGCCGACCGTCGCCTCGTCGCCGGTCTGCGCGCTGCGGTCGAAACTGCGCACCTCGCCGAAGATCAGCCGGATCCAGCTCGGGTAGTTGAAGCCCGCCCCGGTGCCGGTGTCGATCGCCACGCCGATCAGGCCGCCGATCATCACGTTGCCGACCAGGCCCACGTTGGCGCGCGAAATCGCCTGGCCGCGCGCCGGCGGCTGGCCGACCTGGGTGCATTCGATGCTCAGGTTCTCGCCCGAGCGCCGCACCGGCAGGGTCAGGCCGGAGCGCACCACCGCATCATTGCGATCGTTCGAAACCCTGCAGCGGGCGCCGTCGACCACCTTGCCCTCGGGCGAAAGGGTCTCGATCTTCACGTTCTGGGTCGTCCCGTGGGTGACCGAGGCGCAGCCCGTCAAAATAGACAAAACGCCCGCGCCGACGCACAGGCCCCAAAATCGCCATCCGGCTCCTCGCATTGCTGCCCCTCGTTGTGTTTTGTAAATCAATGTAGCGCCGCGCGAGTCTAGCGCTCCCCTTTTCACTTTTTCAGGCCTCATTCCATGTTCAGTTACCGCCACGCGTTCCATGCCGGCAACCACGCCGACGTGCTCAAGCACACGGTCCTGATTGCCACCCTCGACCACCTGCTTGAAAAAGACGCCGCGCTGACCGTCGTCGACACCCACGCAGGCGCCGGCCTGTACCGGCTCGACGGCGACTACGCCGGCACCAGCGGCGAAGCGGCCGACGGCGTGCTGCGCTTCTTCCCCGCGCCGACAAAAGCGGCCGAAACGCCCGCGCCAGCCGCGAAAACGGCTGGCAAGAAAGCGGCAGCCCCCGCCGAGGAAAAGCCGGTCGCCGAAGCCATCGCCCGCTACCTCAGCGTGATCCACGACTTCAACCCCAAGGGCGGCGCCCGCGTCTACCCCGGCTCGCCGTTCATCGTGCAGCACCTGCTGCGCGACCACGACAAGCTCAAGCTGTTCGAGCTGCACCCGACCGATTCGCGCACGCTCGGCGCCAACATCGCGCAGCTCGAAGCCGGCCGGCAGATCGCCGTGTTGACCGAAGACGGCTTCGGCAGCGCCACCAAGTTCCTGCCGCCGCCCTCGCGCCGCGCGCTGGTGCTGATGGACCCGAGTTACGAAATGAAGACCGACTACGGCCGCGTGCTCGACTTCGCGGCCGAGGCGCTCAAGCGCTTCGCCACGGGCACGTATGCCGTCTGGTACCCGATCATTCCGCGCCCCGAGGCGCACGACCTGCCGCGCCGCCTGAAGACGATGGCGACCAAGGCCGGCAAGTCGTGGCTGCACGCCACGCTGACCGTCAAGTCGAGCAAGATCACGAAGGACGCCGCCTCGGGCGAAACGCAGCGTCCGGGCCTGCCGGCGAGCGGGATGTTCCTGATCAACCCGCCCTACACGCTGAAGGCGCAACTGGCCGAGGCACTGCCCCAGCTGGCCGAGCGCCTGGCGCAAGACCGCAACGCCGCCTACTCGCTCGAGAGCGGCGGCTGAGGCCGGCCGCTCAGCGGCGCTTGCGCGGCGGCACGACCGCCCGCTTGCGCGCAGGGGCCGGCGCACGCACGCGCGACGTCGGCGCTTCCGGCGCAGCCTGCAGGTCGCCCGCGGCCACGGCCTCGCCGCCGCAGCGCATGCCTTCGCGGTCGATGACCGACAGCGCCACCTGCTTGATGCCCAGCCCCGTGAGGCCGATGCGGTCGGCCGCGGCGCGGCTCAGGTCGATGATGCGGCCCGGCGTGAAGGGCCCGCGGTCGTTGACGCGCACCAGCACCTCGCTGCCATTGACCAGGCTGCGCACGCACACGCGCGTGTTGAAGGGCAGCGTCTTGTGGGCCGCCGTCATGGCGCCCATGTCGAAGCGCTCGCCGTTGGCGGTCTTGCGCTGATGGAACTGGATGCCGTACCACGAGGCCCCGCCGCGCTCGAAGATCTCGCGCGGCTCATCACCAGGCACGCCGTCGTCCAGCGCCTCGCCGGTGCCGGACACCGCGAGGTCGTAGCGCACCGACGGCACGGCCGAGCGCGGGGCGGCGCCGGGCGGCACGGCCAGGCCGCGTCCCAGCGGCTGCAGCCGCTTGCCGGACGCCGCCGGCACGGCGGCGGTGTCCGCGTCTTTCTCCTGCGTGGCAGGCGGCATGGTGCACCCTGCGAGCACGCAGGAGACCGCGACGGCGACCGCGCGCAGCCCTCTCAATCCAGGCGCTCCAGGATCGCCAGCGTGGCCGCCGACTGGTTCATCGTGTAGAAGTGGATCGCGGGTGCGCCGCCCTTTTGCAGGCGCTCGCACAGGTCGGTCACCACGTCCAGGCCGAAGGCCTTGATCGAGGCCGTGTCGTCGCCGAAGCCCTGCAGGCGCAGGCGAATCCAGCGCGGAATCTCGGCGCCGCAGGCGTCCGAGAAACGCATGAGCTGCGTCGAGCTCGTGATGGGCATGATGCCCGGCACGATCGGCGTGTCGAGCCCCAGCTTGCGCGCGTCGTCGACGAAGCGGAAGTAGGCCTCGGGGCTGAAGAAATACTGCGTGATGGCCGAGTCGGCCCCCGCCTTCACCTTGGTCTCGAAGGCCTGCAGGTCGGCTTCGGGCGAGCGCGCCTGCGGGTGAATTTCGGGGTAGCAGGCCACCTCGATGTGGAAGTCGCGGCCGGTCTCTTCGCGGATGAAGGCGACGAGGTCGCTCGCGTACTGGAACTCGCCACCGATGCCGTAGCCGCTGGGCAGGTCGCCGCGCAGCGCCACGAGGCGCTTCACGCCGATGGCCTTCAGCTCGGCCAGCTGCTCGCGCACAGTGGCGCGCGTGGCGCCGATGCACGAGAAGTGGCTGGCGGCGTCCACGCCCTCGGCCAGGATCTCTTGCACCGCACCGAAGGTGCCCTGGTGCGTGGAGCCGCCCGCGCCGTAGGTGACCGAGCAGAACTGCGGCTTGCGCACATACAGCTGCTGGCGCACGGCGCGCAGCTTGACCGCGCCTTCGGGCGTCTTGGTCGGGAAGAATTCGAAACTCAGCGGAAGGCGCACCTGCGTCTCCTTAGGAACCGTCGCCCGCCTTGGCAGCAGCACGAACGGCGTGAATGAAAAACTCGCGGTTGCCGTCGCCCCCGGCGATCGGGCTGTCGAACCAGCGCAGCACCTTCAGCCCGAGCGCCGCGCAGGCGTCGTGCAGGCGCTTCTCGACCACAGGGTACATCGCCTCGTCGCGCACGATGCCACCCTTGCCGACCTGGCCGGGCTGCAACTCGAACTGCGGCTTGACCAGCATCAGCAACTGGCCGTCGTCGGCCAGGAACTGCACCACGGCCGGCAGTACCAGCGTGAGCGAGATGAACGACAGGTCGCCGACGATGAGGTCGAAGCGGGGTTCAGGCGGGGCTTCGACAACTTCGACCGCCTCGCCAGTTTCTGCGCCTTCTTCATCGTCCACCTGCAGATCGGCCGGCGACAACGCCCGCGCATTGACGCCTTCGATGGCGACCACGCGTTCGTCCTCGCGCATGCGCGGATGCAGCTGCCCGTGGCCCACATCGATGCCCACCACCTTGGCGGCACCGTGCTGCAACAAGCAGTCGGTGAAACCGCCGGTCGACTGGCCGACGTCCAGGCAGAGCCTGCCCGTCGGGTCCACGCCGCTGGCTTTCAGCGCACCTTCGAGCTTGAGGCCGCCGCGCGACACGTAGCGTGCCTCGGCGGCGTCGGCGAGCTCGAGCTCGGCCGACTCGGGCACTTCGTCCTTGTTCTTGACGACATTGCGCCACGCGTCGCTCGTGCCCGCGTCACGCCAGCGCATGCCGCCGGCGATGAGCCGGACGGCTTGCGAACGCGACGCGGCCATACCGCGTTCTACCAACAGTTGATCGGCGCGCACGCGGATCAATAACGGTAGGTGTCCGGCTTGTAAGGGCCGTTCTTGCTCACGCCGATGTAGGCGGCCTGGGCGTCGGTCAGCTCGGTGAGCATGGCGCCGACCTTCTTCAGGTGCAGGCGCGCGACCTTCTCGTCCAGGTGCTTGGGCAGGACGTAGACCTTGCCGGCTTGATACGCATCAGGCTTGGTGAACAGCTCGATCTGGGCAATGGTCTGGTTGGCGAACGACGACGACATCACGAAGCTCGGGTGGCCCGTGCCGCAGCCCAGGTTCACGAGGCGGCCCTTGGCCAGCAGGATGATCTTCTTGCCGTCCGGGAAGGTGATGTGGTCCACCTGCGGCTTGATCTCTTCCCATTCGTACTTCTCGATCGACGCGACGTCGATCTCGTTGTCGAAGTGGCCGATGTTGCAGACGATGGCCTGGTCCTTCATCTTGACCATGGTGTCGTGCGTGATGACGTCCTTGTTGCCGGTGGTGGTCACGAAGATGTCGGCCTTGTCGGCGGCGTACTCCATGGTCACGACCTTGTAGCCTTCCATCGCGGCCTGCAGGGCGTTGATCGGGTCGATTTCGGTGACCCACACCTGGGCGCTCAGGGCGCGCAGGGCCTGGGCCGAGCCCTTGCCCACGTCGCCGTAGCCGGCCACGCAGGCCACCTTGCCGGCGATCATCACGTCGGTCGCGCGCTTGATGCCGTCGACCAGCGATTCGCGGCAGCCGTACAGGTTGTCGAACTTGCTCTTGGTGACCGAGTCGTTCACGTTGATGGCGCGGAACAGCAGCGTGCCCTTGGCGCTCATCTCGTTCAGGCGGTGCACGCCGGTGGTGGTCTCTTCGGTCACGCCGATGATCTCGGCCGACTTGCGGGTGTACCAGGTGTCGTCCACGGCCAGCTTGGCCTTGATGGCGGCGTACAGAATGCGCTCTTCTTCGCTGGTCGGGTTGGCGAGCACGCCCAGGTCTTTTTCAGCGCGCTGGCCCAGGTGCATGAGCAGCGTGGCGTCGCCGCCGTCGTCCAGGATCATGTTCGGGCCTTCGCCCTTCGAGCCCTTGGGACCGAAGTCGAAGATGGCGTGGGTGTAGTCCCAGTAGTCCTTCAGCGACTCGCCCTTGATGGCGAACACCGGCGTGCCGGCGGCGGCGATGGCGGCGGCGGCGTGGTCCTGCGTCGAGAAGATGTTGCACGAGGCCCAGCGCACTTCGGCGCCCAGGGCTTGCAGCGTCTCGATGAGCACGGCCGTCTGGATGGTCATGTGCAGCGAGCCCGTGATGCGCGCGCCCTTCAGGGCCTGGCCCTTCGAGAACTCTTCACGGATGGCCATCAGGCCGGGCATCTCGGTTTCGGCGATCTTGATTTCCTTGCGGCCCCAGGCGGCAAGGGACAGGTCGGCAATCGCCTGGTCGGCGGTCGAGACGGGGGTGGGCTTGAGTACAGCGCTCATGAGAACTCCAAAACTGGTTTGAAAGATGCCACTGCGTACGGGGAAGAAAAACTCACCGCGAGAACAGCGGGTGAGCGTGGTTGCGATGTGGTCCGAGCCTCACGCCTGACGGCGCTGCAACGCTCCTCGGAGCGCCGGATTGTAGTCGCGCCCGCCCGGCCCGCCAATCGACCGGGGCATCCCACATCACGGAAAGCGCCGGCGCCCGCCAGGCCGGGCCGGACGGCGCGGGCCACCCCGGGAAACTCCGCAGGCAAATCCGCGCTTGGAGCGCCCTGAGCCGCGCCGGCCCGGCGTATCGTGGCGGCGGGCCCCGGCCGCCCGGCCGCTGCCTGCATCCACCCGTTCGATTGTTTTCATCACCCGACACAGGAGATTCCGCACCATGGCCACTGCCAAGAAAGCCGCCGCGAAAAAAACCACCGCCAGCAGCGCCGGCGCGAAGCAGGCGGCGCCGTCCGCCGCGGACATGCTCGATCCGATGAAGAACCTCAAGGGCATGGCCGAGCGCCTGCAGAACCTGAACCTCACCGGCGGCGCCGGCAAGCTGCTCGACAGCGGCCGCAAGGACCTGCAGGCACTGATGCAGGCCAACGAGAAGTCCTACCAGGGCCTGCAGACCGTGGTGCAGCGACAGACCGAGATGATCAAGACGGCCATTGCCGAATGGCAGACCGCCGCCAAGGCGATGCCGGGCAAGGACCCGAAGGAAAACCTGGCCAAGCTCGACGAGCTGGGCCGCCAGTCGTTCCAGCGCGCCGTCGACGACATCAAGGAACTGGCCACCCTGGCCGCCAAATCGCAGGCCGACGCCTTCGACGTGGTGCGCCAGCGCATCCAGGCCAACGTGGACGAAGTCACGAAGCTGCTGCAGCGCAAGTAACAAGAAGCAAAGAAAGGCCCGCATGACCGCCGTCGCGCCCCGCACCGAACGGCGCACCCGCGCCAACGGCATCGAACTGGCCTGGGACAGCTTCGGCGACCCCGAGGCGCCGCCGCTGTTGCTGGTCATGGGCCTCGGCGCCCAGATGGTCGCGTGGGACGACGCGTTCTGCGCCGCCCTGGCGCAGGCCGGCGGCCACCACGTGATCCGCTTCGACAACCGCGACATCGGCCACTCCACCCACCTGCCGCACGCCGGCGTGCCCGACATCCAGGCGCTGATGCTGCAGGCCATGGCCGGGCGCCCGCTGCAGGTGCCCTACACGCTGCGCGACATGGCCGACGACTGCGCCGGCCTGCTCGACGCGCTGGGCATCGCGCGCGCCCACGTCGTGGGCGCGTCGATGGGCGGCGCCATCGGGCAGGAGATGGCCATCCACCACCCGGGCCGGATGCGCTCGCTCACCAGCATCATGTCGAGCACCGGCGACCCGGCCCTGCCGCCGCCCACGCCCGAGGCGCTGGCGGTGCTGTTCGCGCCCGCGCCGACGAGCTTCGAGGCCTACCTGCCGCACCACGCCAAGCTGTGGCGCGTGCTGCGCGGGCCCGACGCCTTTCCGCTCGATGAGGCGCGCGATGCCGAGCGCGCGCAGCTGGCCTTCCTGCGCGGCCTCAACCCGGGCGGCGTGGCGCGGCAGCTGGCGGCCGTGTTCGCGTCGGGCAACCGCAAGCCGGCGCTGCGCGCGGTGCAGGTGCCCACGCTGGTGATCCACGGCGACGTCGATCCGCTGGTGCCCGTGGCCTGCGGCATCGACGTGGCCGAGGCCATTCCCGGCGCGACGCTGCTGCGCATTCCGCGCATGGGCCATGCGCTGCCGATCGCAATGTGGCCGCAGATCATCGAGGCCATCGCCGCGCACACCGCACGGGCGGCGCGGCGCGACGATCACTGAAGAAAAAACAGACACGACAACGAACCCAGACGGAGGTGTTTTGATGAGCCAGTTTCCGTCCCTCGATCCCATGGCCCTGTGGCGCGAGCTCACGGCCCAGTGGGAAAAAAGCACCAACGAATTCGCCAACGAAACCATGGCCTCGGACCCGTTCCGCCAGGGCATGCACGGCGGCATGAACGCCTCGCTCACCGCGCAGAAGGCAGTGGGCGACCTGATGGCGCGCTACCTCACGCTGCTGAACCTGCCCACGCGCGGCGACCTGCAGGCGCTGGGCGAACAACTGCACCGCATCGACGACCACCTGGCGGGCATCCGGCGCGCGCTGGAAGGCGGGGCCGGGCCTGCCGCGCGAACCGCCGATGCAGCTGCTGCCCCGCCCCGGCCGCGCCGCACCAAGCAGCCGCCCACGGCGGCGGCAGCGCCTGCACCGGCAGCCAAGACCGCAGCCCCCAAGAAACGCCCCGCCGGAAAGCGCCGCCCATGAGCGCGCCGCCCGACACCTTCCAGCTGCCCGACATCCGCGGCGAGATCGAGCGCACGATCCAGCGCAACATCAAGGGGCTGGACTTCCTGACCTCGACCGCGCCGGCCGTCGGCCTCACGCCCAAGGACGAGATCCACCGGCGCGGCACGCTGAGCCTGTACCACTACCGCCCGATGGTCGACGAGATCTACCGCGTGCCGGTGCTCATGGTGATGGCCACCACCAACCGCGCCTACATCTTCGACCTCGCGCCGGGCCAGAGCATGGTCGAGTACCTGCTGCTCAAGGGCTACGACGTCTACGTGATGGACTGGAACGCACCGCGCCCCGACGAGAAGCGCCTGCGCATCGAAGACTACGTGCTCGACTTCATTCCCGATTCGATCCGCCGCGTGCAGGAAGACTCGGGCGAGGAAGACGTGACCATCGCCGGCTACTGCATGGGCGGCGTGCTCTCCACGCTGTACGCGGCGCTGCACCCCGGCGGGCCGATGAAGAACCTCGCGCTCTTCACCACGCCGATCGACTTCAGCCGCATGAAGCTCTTTCATGCGTGGTCCGACCGGCGCTACTTCGACGTCGACCGCCTCATCGACACCGTGGGCAACGTGCCGCCCGAGATGCTGTTCGCCTCCTTCGACATGCTGCGCCCCGCCGGGCGCGGCGCCGGGCTGGTGCAGCTGTGGGACAACATGGCCAACGACGAGTTCGTCAAGTCGTACCGCATGTTCGACCGCTGGGGCGCCGAGATGCTGCCGTTGGCCGGCGAGTACTTCCGCCAGACCGTGAAGGAGCTCATGTGGGACAACAAGCTGCACAAGGGCGAGCTGGTGCTCGGCGGGCGCCCGGTGCTGCTGAAGAACATCACCGTGCCGGTGCTGCACGCGCTGGCGCAGCACGACCACATCGTGCCCTACGAGGCGGGCCAGCCGCTGATCGCCGGCATCGGCTCCACCGACAAGGAAGAGGTGGTGCTCAAGGGCGGCCACGTGAGCCTGGCGGCCGGCACCAACGCCGTGCGGCGGCTGTGGCCCAAGCTCGACGAGTGGCTGGGCGTGCGCTCCACCTGACGAACACAACCATCCCCCTACGCTCATGACCGCCTCTTCTTCCCGCACCTACCCGCGCACCGTCGCCCACGCGGACGGCGACATCGCCCTGCGCCTCATGACCGGTGCCGACGCGCCCGCCGTGCTGGCCTTCGCGCAAGCGCTGCCGGCGCACGACCTGCTCTTTTTGCCGCGCGACATCACCGAGCCCAAGGTGATGGCCGCCTGGGTCCGCGCCATCGAGCGCGGCGACATCGACAGCGTGCTCGCCGTGCGCGACGGCGCCGTGCTGGGCTGCGCCGCCGTCATCCGCGACCCGCACTCGTGGTCGGGCCACGTGGCCGAGCTGCGCGTGCTGGTGTCGCCCACGCTGCGCGGCGGCGGCCTGGGCCAGCAGCTGGCGCAGGAGGGCTGCGCGCTGGCCTTCGCCCACGGGCAGGAAAAGATCGTCGCCCAGATGACCGTCGACCAGCGCGGCGCCATCGCCGTCTTCCAGGCCCTGGGCTTCCGGCCCGAGGCCCTGCTCACGCGCCACGTGAAGGACCGCGAGGGCAAGGCGCACGACCTCGTGGTGCTGAGCCAGGACGCGGCGCAGGTCGAGGCGCAGATGCGGGCGTACGGGGTGACGGAGGCGTTTTAGGCCCATCGGCGGGGGATTGAGGGGGTTGGCGGGGCGGCCTCCTAAAATCGGGGGATTCCCCTGCAGATTGCCCACCTTGTCTTTTCTCGCCGAAACCCGCCGCCGTCGCACCTTCGCGATCATTTCCCACCCTGACGCCGGCAAGACCACGCTGACCGAAAAATTGCTGCTGTTCTCGGGCGCGATCCAGATCGCCGGCTCGGTGAAGGCGCGCAAGGCCTCGCGCCACGCCACCTCCGACTGGATGGAAATCGAGAAGCAGCGCGGCATCTCGGTGGCCTCGTCGGTGATGCAGATGGTGTACCGCGAGCACGTGATCAACCTGCTCGACACGCCCGGCCACAAGGACTTCTCGGAAGACACCTACCGCGTGCTCACGGCCGTCGACTCGGCGCTGATGGTGATCGACGCGGCCAACGGCGTGGAAGCGCAGACGCGCCGGCTGATCGAGGTCTGCCGCCAGCGCGACACGCCCATCATCACCTTCGTCAACAAGATGGACCGCGAAGTGCGCGAGCCGCTGGACATCCTGGACGAGGTGGAGCGCGAACTCGGCATGCCCTGCGTGCCCATGACCTGGCCCGTGGGCCAGGGCAAGAGCTTCCGCGGCATCATGAACCTGCGCACGCAGGCGATGACGGTGTTCGAGTCGGGCAGCGAGCGGCTGCCGCACGACTTCGAGACCATTCCGCTGAGCGAGCGCGACACGCTCGTCAAGCGCTTCGGCGCCGACTTCGAGCACGCCATGGAAAGCATGGAACTGGCCACCGGCGCCTCGCCCACCTGGGACCGCGAGGCCTTCCTGGCGGGCAAGCAGACGCCGGTGTTCTTCGGCTCCGGCGTGAACAACTTCGGCGTGATGGAAGTGCTCGACGCACTGGTCGACCTGGCGCCCTCGCCGCAGTCGCGCACCAGCACCACGCTGGTCAACCGCCAGCCGGTGGTGAAAGAGATCCAGCCCGAGGACAAGGACTTCGCGGGCGTGGTCTTCAAGGTGCAGGCCAACATGGACGCCAACCACCGCGACCGCATCGCCTTCGTGCGCATGGCCTCGGGCAAGTACACGCCGGGCATGAAGCTGAAGGTGCAGCGCACCGCGAAGGAGCTGCGCCCGACCAGCGTCGTGACCTTCATGAGCCAGCGCCGCGAGGCGGTGGAAGAGGCCTACGCCGGCGACATCGTGGGCTTCACCACGCACGGCGGCGTGCAGCTGGGCGACACCATCACCGACGGCGCGAACCTGCAGTTCACCGGGCTGCCCTTCTTCGCGCCCGAGCTGTTCATGACCGTCATCCTGAAGAACCCGCTGCGCACCAAGCAGCTGCAGCAGGGCCTCGCCCAGCTGGGCGAGGAAGGCGCGATCCAGGTCTTCCGCCCCGAGGTCGGCGGCCCGATGCTCCTGGGCGCGGTCGGCCAGCTGCAGTTCGAAGTGGTGCAGCACCGCCTGAAGGCCGAGTACGACGCCGACGTGCGGCTCGAAGGCTGCCAGTACACG
This sequence comes from Variovorax sp. FW301-JW7, assembly GCF_058788795.1. Classification (NCBI taxonomy): domain Bacteria; kingdom Pseudomonadati; phylum Pseudomonadota; class Betaproteobacteria; order Burkholderiales; family Comamonadaceae; genus Variovorax; species Variovorax sp. FW301-JW7. The sequence goes on along the minus strand of NZ_JBYTBC010000005.1, from coordinate 58,455 downwards.
GGCGCGCGCTGGATCACGGCCGACACCCCGGCCGAGCTGCGCGAGTTCGTCCACGCCTACCCGGTGCGCATGGCCAAGGATGCGGCCGACACGCTGGCCTTCCTGTGCACCTCGCCGTACGACGTGCGGCTGGCGCAGGAGCGCTTTCCGAAGATCCACTTCCATCCGCTGCGCGAGCACGCAGGCCTGGCGCTGCAGAGCGCCGGCTGATCAGCTGCCCGACGAGGTGTAGTGGCGCAGCCCGAGGCGCCACGCACCGAACGCCGCCGCGAGGAACACGAAGCCCGCGAGCGGCGACACCCATCCGACCCAGGCCGGCGCGCCCAGCGGATCGGGCTTGCCCAGGATCGCCAGCACCGGGTAGTACGCCACGCAGGCCAGCGGCACGATGAAGGTCAGCACGCGGCGGAACCACTGCGCATAGAGCGCCAGCGGGTACTGCGCCGCCTGCACGCCGCCGTAGGTGAGCACGTTGGCGATCTCCAGGCTCTCGACGGTCCAGAACGACAGCGTGCCCTGCAGCACGAGGATGCCGAGGAACAGCGCGATGCCGCCGGCCATGGCGAACATGGCGATGGCCACGGCGCTGGGGGTCCATGCGATGTCGGCCTGCACGGTCGCGAAGGCCAGCACGAGCAGGCCCTGCAGCAGGCGGCCCAGGCGGCTGATGCGCACGTCGTGGCCCATGAGCTGCAACGCGAGCGGGCGCGGGCGCAGCAGCAACCGGTCGAAGGTGCCGGTGCGCAGGAACTCGGTGCCCAGCACGTCGAAGCCGCGGCCCAATGCGTCGGCGAGGGCGAACATGCAGTTCACGAGGCCATAGAACAGCGCGACCTCGCCGATGCCCCAGCCCTGCACCTCGCCGAAGCGATGGAACAGTGCCCAGACGGCGACCACCTCGATGCCTGTGCCGAGGAACTGGCCGAGGGTCAGCAGCAGTGCGGACGCGGGGTACCTGGCCTGGCCGCTCACCGAAGCAGCCATGAGGCGGAAGAAAAGAGAGAGCGACCCCATGCGCGCCCTAGCCCCCCTGCACCTGCAGACTGCGCATCGTGCGCCCCATCGCCATCCGCCCGAACGCAACCAGCGCGACGATCCAGAAGCACTGCAGACCCAGCGCACCGAGCGCATGCCAGCCGCCCAACTGCCCGAAGTACAGCCGCGCCGGAATATCGAACAGCCCCGCCAGCGGCTGCACCAGCAGCGCGGTCTGCCAGGCGTCGGGCAGCAGCGCCAGCGGCAGCAGGTTGCCCGAGAACACGATGACCACGGGCGTCGCCACCGCCTGGATGCCGCGCTCGTTGAGCGCCGCCGTGGTCGCCACGTTGAGCAGCATCACCATCGCGGTCGAAAGCAACAGGCCGAGCCCCACCGACAGCAGGAACGCCGTGCCGGCCACCGCGTTCGCGGGCAACTGCCAGGCCCAGTCGCCCAGCCCCACCAGAGGCAGCGCGACCGCCGCGAAGGCCGCCATCAGCGCCACGCGCGGCAGCAGGCGCGCAGCGATCCAGCCGGCCGTGCGCGCGAACCACAGCGCGTAGGCGTCCACCGGGCGCAGCCGGTCGTAGGCGACGGCGCCGGTGCGCGCGGCCTGCGCCACTTCCGGGTCGCCGAGCCAGGGCATCAGCACCAACAAACCTTGCGCGAGCCAGGTGTAGGTGATGGCCTGGGCCAGTGACATCGACGAGGCCGCGCCCGCGATGGCGCTGCCGCTGTAGAACGCAGCGAACACCATCACCTTGATGCCGCCCCACCAGCACTGCGTGGCAAAGCCCGCGAGCGCCGCGGTGCGGTACTGCAGCATCTGCAAAAAGCGTGAGACGAAGGCCGCGACATACGGCCGGGCGAGGTCGCGCGGGCCCAGGGCCGGCCTCACGCCTCGGCCGCTCCGTGCATGGCGTAGAAGCGCGCGATCACGGCTTCGATCGCGAGGCCTTCGAGGCGGATGTCTTCCACGGCGTGCGCGCCGGCGATACGGGCGATGAGCGCGGGCGCGGGGGTCTGCTTGGGGTCGAAGTCGAGCACCAGCGTCTGGCCGTCGCGCGAATGGACGGTGGCGCCGTCGACGTGCGCGGGCGGCGTGGCGTCCTGTGCAAAGTCGACCACCAGGCGGCGCTCGGCCATCACCTGCGCGCGCAGCGCCTCGACCGGGCTGTCGGCCAGCACGCGGCCGTGGCCGATGACGATCACGCGCTGGGCCAGGGCCTCGATGTCGTGCATGTCGTGCGTGGTCAGCAGCACGGTGGTGCCGCGCTCGCGGTTGGCGCGGCGCACGAAGTCGCGCACGGCGAGCTTCGAGGGCGCATCGAGGCCGATGGTCGGCTCGTCGAGGAACAGGATGTCGGGCTCGTGCAGCAGCGCCGCCGCGATCTCCGCGCGCATGCGCTGGCCCAGCGACAGCTGGCGCACCGGCTGGTCGAGCACGCGCTCCAGGTGCAGCAGCGCGACCAGCTCGTCGCGCGTGCGGCGGTAGCGCTGCGGATCGACGCGGTAGATGTCGCGTAGCAGGTCGAAGCCGTCGCCCACGGGCAGGTCCCACCACAGCTGCGTGCGCTGGCCGAAGACCACGCCGATGCGCGCCACATGCCGCTCGCGGTCGGCAAAGGGGTCGCGGCCGTCGACTTCCACGCGCCCGCCGTCGGGCCGCAGGATGCCCGACAGGATCTTGATGGTGGTCGACTTGCCCGCGCCGTTGGGCCCGATGAAACCCAGCAGCTCGCCGCGCTCCAGCGCGAACGACACGCCCGACAGCGCCTCCACCGTGCGGTGGCGGCGCTGCAGCAGGCCGCGCAACGCGCCGCGCAGGCCGGGGTCGCGCTCGGACACACGGTAGGTCTTGCGCAGGTTGTCGACGAGGATGTGAGGCATGGTGGAAGGTGCCGCGCCGGCCTGAAAGCGCGGCGGGGGCGGGATGCTACACGAAAGCAGCCGGTACGATCACGGGCCTCTTCGAGAATCCTGTCCATGTCTTCGCCTCCCCTGCCCGCCTCGCCCCACCACCTGCTGCCGCTCACGCGCTGGCCCGCCGACGCGCGCGCGGCGCTGGTCGGCGTGTTCACCGACATCGACGACACGCTCACCACCGACGGCGCGATCACACCCGACGCGCTGAAGGCGCTGGCCGACCTGAAGGCCGCGGGCCTCGCGGTGGTGGCCATCACCGGCCGGCCCGTGGGCTGGAGCCTGCCCTTCGTGAACAGCTGGCCGGTCGATGCCATCGTGGCCGAGAACGGCGCGGTGGCGCTGCGGCCCACGGCCGATGGCGGCGTCGAGAAGCGCTACCAGCAGGACGCCGCCACGCGCGCCGCCAACTTCGCGCGCATGCAGGCCGTGCTGGCGCGCATCGAGCGCGAGATTCCGGGCGCCGGCCGCGCCACCGACTCGCCCGGGCGCGAGACCGACATCGCCATCGACCACAGCGAGTTCGTGACGCTGAGCGACGACACCATCGCGCGCGTCGTCGCGCTGATGCGCGGCGAAGGCATGCATGCCACCGTGAGCAGCATCCACATCAACGGCTGGTACGGCGACAACGACAAGCTCGAGGGCGCGCGCTGGATCGTGCGCGAACTGTGGAGCCGCACACTCGACGACGAGATGGACCGCTGGGCCTACGTGGGCGACTCCACCAACGACCAGCTGATGTTCCGCAGCTTCGCGCACAGCATCGGCGTGGCGAACGTCGCGCGCTTCGTGCCGCAGCTGGAGCACCTGCCGCGCTACGTGACACAGGGCGAGCGCGGCACGGGGTTTGCGCAGGCCGCGCAGGCGGTTCTGTCGGCGCGCTGAGCCGCGCACCGCGCGGGCGTCGCGCACGAAAAAAAGGCCCGCGCAGGGCGGGCCGAATGGACCGGTTGAACGACCCTTGGAGAAACTTGCAGGGGTGAGGGTCGCGCGATGCGCGACCCTTCAGGACATCAGAACGTGTGGCGGATGCCGAACTCGTAGCCCATCGAGCTCTTGGCCTGCAGCGCGGTGCGGTTGAACGTGGTGGCGTACGACGGGCCTGCACCCACCGTGAGCCCTGCGCCGTTCTTGTTGCTGACGCGCGCGACCGTGCCGTACAGCGCGGTGCGCTTGGACAGGTTGTGCACGTAGCCCAGCGCGAGCTTGTTGGCCTTCGGATCGGCGTTGTTCACGCCGAACACGGGCACGCGATTGAAGTCGTACTTGACCTGCGAATACGACGCGCGGATCACGCCCGGGCCGACCGGCACGGTCACGCCCAGCAGGTAGCCGGTGAGGTCCACGTCCTGGCCGGGCGTGAAGATGTTCAGCGCGTTGCGCTCGTCCTTCGAACGCGAGATCTCGCCGAACAGCTTGGCCACGCCGAAGTCGTAGGTCGCGCCGAGGTTGAAGGTCTTGACCTTACCCGGGCGTGCCACCGCGGCGGCGCCGCTGCCGGTCGTGAAGCTGGTGTCGTTCTGCGCGTAGCTGGCGGCGATGTCGAACGGGCCCGTCGTGTAGCCCAGGCGACCGCCGATGTGGCGACCGGTGTTGGTGCTGGCGGCGGTGTCGGGCGACAGGCGCGTCTGCTCGGCCAGGCCGTAGGCCACGTTGCCGTAGAAGCCGCCCAGGCGCGGCAGGAAGTACTGCACCATGTTGCTCGCGCGCTTGTAGGTGCCGTTGCTGCCGTAGCCGCTGCCCGGCACGCTGGCTTCGTTGGCGTCGATGATCAGCGAGCCGCCGATGCCGGTGTCGCCGAACGGGTCGAACTGTTCTTCGTTCATCACCGTCGCGGTCTTGTCGCGGCCCAGGCGCAGTTCGCCGAAGCTGCCAGCCAGGCTCACGGTCGAGCGGCGCGTGAAGTTCGACACGCCGGTGGCGCCGTCGTCATTCGTGATCGGGGCTTCGAGCCAGAAGCTGGCCGACAGACCGCCGCCCAGGTCTTCCACGCCGCGGAAGCCGAGGCGGCTCGAGCTCAGGCCCGAATTCGCCAGCTCGGTGCGGCTGGCCTTCACGCTGTAGGCGGGACCGAAGGGGGTGGTCGAAACGCTCTTGTTCGCTACGTTGCGGTAGGCGGCATCGACCACGCCAAACAGGGTCACGGTCGATTGCGCCGACGCGGCGCCGCAGGCTGCGATGGCAGCCAGAACAAGCAGGGATTTTTTCATTTATGTCACTCCAGGAGGGGGATGTCGCTGCGCCGAAACCGGGCGCGACTTTGGGACGTCCGGGCCTTGTTGCCGCGAGACTGGGTCCGAGTTTTCCTTCACTGGAAGACAAAGGGATTACATAGGGTTAACGCCTAGATTACGGAGGGATATAGGGGGTGAGTTCAGGACAACGGTCGTGGATCGGGGTAGGCGCAGCGCACGCCTCCCCTTTTCCGGCGGGCGCTTACTTCTCTTTCGCCAACCCCAGCTTGTCGATGATCACCTTCTCGCGCACCACCGTGTCCTGCGCGAACTTGGTGTACGTGGCCGAGCTCATGTAGTTGGGCAGCATGTCGTAGCGGCCGAGCGACGCCACGTAGCTGGGCTCTTCCATCGCCTGCTTGAAGGCGTCGTGCAGCTTCTTCACGACCTCGGGCGGGGTGCCCTTGGGCGCGCCGATGCCGAAGGGCGAGTTCTGCACCACGTCGTAGCCCAGCTCCTTCAGCGTGGGCGCGTCGGGGAACTTGGCCAGGCGCCTCTCGCCCCAGGTGTTGAGCACGCGCAGCTTGCCGGCCTCGACCTGCGGCGCGAAGCCGGTGCTGTCGGCCGCCGCCATGAGCTGGCCGCTGACCACCGCGAGCATCAGGTCGGCGCTGCCCTTGTAGGGCACGTGCTGCAGCGTGATGCCGGCCTTCTGCGCCACGATCTCGGTCGTGAGGTGCGGGCTGGTCAGGTTGCCGGTCGAGCCGTAGGTGAGCTTGCCGGGGTTGGCCTTGGCGTAGGCGACGAAGTCGGCCCAGGTCTTGAAGGGGCTGTCGGCCGGCACGACGATGCCGAAGGCATAGCCGGTGACGTTCAGCACGTAGGTGATGTCCTTGAGCGGGTCCCAGTTGATCTTGGTGGTGTAGCCCAGGCGGAACACGCCCAGCGGAATCTGCGCGACGGTGTAGCCGTCGGGCTGCGCGGTCTGCAGCGCCTGCGCGGGCAGCGTGCCGCCGGCGCCGGGCTTGTTGTCGATGATCACGGGCTGGCCAAGAATCTTGCTGGCGTTGTCGGCCAGCTGGCGCATGGTGATGTCGGTCGGGCCGCCCGCGGGAAAGGCGATCACGAGCTTGATGGGCTTCGCGGGAAAGGCCTGTGCAAGCACCGCCAGCGGCGCGGCGAGGCCGCAGGCGGCCAGCGTGGCGGCACGGAGAAGGGAACGGCGAAACATGACGGAAGGCTCCTGAAGCGTGGATCGAGCCGCGCATTGGGCCTTGCCCCGTCCGGTGCAGCAATCGGGGCTCACCCGACTGCTGTCGCCGGAGCTACTCGCCCCTCAACCTGCAGCTTGTGCGAAGCCTTCGAGAACGTTGACCGCGTTCACACCCACCTCGGCCACCGCATAGCCGCCCTCGAACACAAACACCGTCGGCAGGCCCGCGCGCGCAAGGTCTTCGCCCATGCGCAGGTAGTCGTCGCTCTTCAGTTTGAAGCCCGAGATCGGGTCGCCCTCGAAGGTGTCGACACCGAGCGAGACCACGAGCGCGCCGGCCTTGACCTTCGCGATGCCGTCGAGCGCTGTGCGCAGCGCCGCGCTCCAGGCCGTGAAGTCGGTGCCGCGCGGCAGCGGCAGGTTGTGATTGAAGCCCTCGCCCGCGCCCGCGCCGCGCTCGTCGGCGTGGCCCAGGTAGTACGGGTAGTCGGTGAGCGGGTCGCCGTGCAGGCTGGCGAAGTGCACGTCGCTGCGTTCGTAGAAGATGGCCTGCGTGCCGTTGCCGTGGTGGTAGTCGACATCGAGCACGGCCACGCGTTCGACGCCCGCATCGCGCAGCGCCTGCGCGGCGACAGCGGCGTTGTTGACGAAGCAGTAGCCGCCGAAGAAGTCGGCGCCCGCGTGGTGGCCCGGCGGGCGCGTGAGCGCGAAGGCACTGCGCTCGCCGCCGATGACGCGCTGCGCCGCCGTCCACGCACAGGCGGCGCCGTGGCGCGCGGCGGCCCAGCTGCCGGCCATCAGCGGCGTGCCGGCATCGAACGAAAAGAGGCCCAGGCGCGCGGGAAAGCTCTTCGGCAACACGTCGGTGCGCATGCCGCGCGTGGGCCAGTAAGAGGGCAGCGCGTCGCGTGTGGCGTTGGCGGCGTCGAGCGCCACCCACTCGTCCCAGGCATGGGCGATGAAGTCGAGGTAACGCGGCGCGTGCACCTTCGCCAGCAGCGCTTCGTCGAACGCGTCGGGCGCCTGCAGCGGGCCGAGGCCGCGCCGCTCGAGTTCGTGCCTCACATGGTCGACGCGGGCGGGCACCTCGAAGCAGGGCACCAGCTCGCCCCGGAACATTTCGACTTGGCCTTGGTGCAGTGCGTGCTGGTCGTTGTAGATGGTGAGCATGAAGCGGCGAAGGGCGTGACGACAGAGCCTGCCATCATGCCGCACGCCGCAGCACCGCCCGGCGCCGCCCCGAGGCGGTGAGGCCGAACAGGTCCTTCGGGTCGTCGAGCTCGGGCACCAGCGCGATCTGCCGGCCCACGCCGCGCTCCAGCGCCAGCTGCTGGATGCAGCGCAGCGCCGTGTAGTCCTCCAGCGCGAAGCCGACCGAGTCGAACACCGTCACCTGCTCCGGCCGCTCGCGGCCCGGCACTTCGCCCAGCAGCACGCGCCACAGCTCGTGCACCGGGAAGTCGGGCGCCAGCTGCTGGATCTCGCCCTCGATGCGGGTCTGCGGCTCGTACTCGACGAACACGCGCGCGCCGCGCAGCACGTCGGGATGCAGCTCGGTCTTGCCGGGCGAATCGCCGCCCACGGCGTTGATGTGCATGCCGGGCTCGATCATCTCGGGCGTGAGCACGGTCGCGTGGCCCTGGTAGGCGGTGATGGTGGTCACGATGTCGGCGCCGCGCACCGCCTCGGCGGTGGAGTCGGCGCGCACGATCTCCATCGGCGTGCAGGCCGCGAGGTGGCGCACCAGCTTGTCGGTGGCGCGCGGGTCGATGTCGAACACGCGCACCTGCTCGATGCCCAGCAGCGCATGGAAAGCCAGCGCCTGGAACTCGCTCTGCGAGCCGTTGCCGATGATTGCGAGGCTGCGCGCGTCGGGCCGCGCCAGCGCCTTGGCGGCCATGGCCGAGGTGGCGGCCGTGCGCAGCGCGGTGGTGAGCGTGAGTTCGGACAGCAGCACGGGGTAGCCCGTGTCGACCTCGGCCAGCACGCCGAAGGCCATGACCGTGGGCAGGCCGACCTGCGTGTTGTGCGGGTGGCCGTTGACGTACTTGAAGGCATAGGCGCCGTCGTCGGCCACGGGCATGAGCTCGATCACGCCCAGGTGCGAATGGCTGGCCACCCGCGCCTTCTTGTCGAACTCGCGCCAGCGCAGGAAGTCGTCGCGCAGCGCGTCGGCCAGCGTGACGAGAAATTCCGGGACGCCGGTCTCATCCACCAGGCGAACCAGGCTGTGCACATCGATGAAGCGGGTCATGGCGCGGCTCCTTGCGTAGCCCTGACACGGCGCTTCATCCGTTCACACGGTCTCCACCATGGCTGATTCAGGATGCGCCTGCGCCAAGGGTTCGAGCCATTGTGCGCCTGTGCGCGTCAACGTGCCAACACGGCCTTAAGAGCTACGCCAGTGTGCGTACCCAATCGCACCACCTCCTCCGGCGGCGCCGCCGCCACGATGCGTCCGCCCGCGTTGCCGCCCTCGGGCCCGAGGTCGAGAATCCAGTCGGCTTCGGCGATCAGGTCGAGGTCGTGCTCGATCACCACCACGCTGTGGCCGCCGTTCACCAGCCGGTGCAGCACGTGGATCAGCTTCTCGACGTCGGCCATGTGCAGGCCCACGGTCGGCTCGTCGAGCACGTACAGCGTGTGCGGCGCCTTCTGGCCGCGGCGGGTGATGTCGTCGCGCACCTTGCTCAGTTCGGTCACCAGCTTGATGCGCTGCGCCTCGCCGCCCGACAGCGTGGGCGACGGCTGCCCCAGCGTGAGGTAGCCCAGGCCCACGTCCTTCAGCAGCTGCAGCGGGTGCGCAATGTTGGGCATGCTGGCGAAGAACTCGACCGCCTCGTCGACCTCCATCTTCAGCACGTCGCCGATGCTCTTGCCGCGCCAGCTCACGGCCAGCGTCTCGGGGTTGAAGCGCGCGCCGTGGCAGACCTCGCAGGGCACCTTCACGTCGGGCAGGAAGCTCATCTCGATGGTGCGCACGCCCGCGCCGTCGCAGCCCGGGCAGCGGCCTTCGCCGGTGTTGAAGCTGAAGCGTGCCGGGCCGTAGCCGCGCGCCTTCGCCTCGAGGGTGTCGGCGAAGAGCTTGCGGATGGTGTCCCAGAAACCGATGTAGGTGGCGGGGCAGCTGCGCGGCGTCTTGCCGATGGGGGTCTGGTCGACCTCGAGCACGCGGTCGATGACCTCGTAGCCGTCGACGCCGCGGCAGCCGGTCCAGGCCGGGCGCTTGCCCGCGGCATCGGCGTCGCGGCCGGCCTTGGTCATGCGCTGCACCACGATGCCCTGCACGCTGGCCAGCAGCACGTCGCGCGCGAGCGTCGACTTGCCCGAGCCGCTCACGCCCGTGACCACCACGAGGCGGTGCAGCGGCAGCGTGGCGGTCACGTCCTGCAGGTTGTGCAGGTCGGCGCCGTGCACGGTGAGCCAGTTGCCGCTGTCTTCCGCCTTCGGATCGGGCGAGGGAATGAGGCGGCGCGCCTGCAGCGGGTGCTTGATGGCGTCGCGCAGGTAGCGGCCGGTCTGCGAATCGCCGGCCTTCTGGATGTCGGCCACCGTGCCCTCGGCCACGAGGCGGCCGCCGCGCTTGCCGGCGCTGGGGCCGATGTCGATGATGTGGTCGGCGCGGCGGATGGTGTCTTCGTCGTGCTCCACCACCACCAGCGTGTTGCCCTTCTCGCCGAGCTTGTGCAGCGCGTTCAGCAAAATCTGGTTGTCGCGCGCATGCAGGCCGATGGTCGGCTCGTCGAGCACGTAGCACACGCCCTGCAGGTTGCTGCCCAGCTGTGCCGCCAGGCGGATGCGCTGCGCCTCGCCGCCCGAGAGCGTGGGCGCGCCACGGTCGAGCGTGAGGTAGCCCAGGCCCACCTCTTCCAGGAATTCGAGGCGGCTCTTGATCTCGGGCACGAGGTCGCGCGCGATCTCGGCTTCACGGCCGTTGAGCACCAGCCCTTGGAACCACTGGCGCACCTCGGTCACGCTCATGCGCGCCAGCTGCGTGATGCCGATGCCACCCGAGCCGTCGGCCGCGGTGCCGAAGCCCACGGCGCGCGCGGTGGCGTTCAGGCGGGTGCCTTCGCAGGTCGGGCACGCCACGTCGGCGAGGTCTTCCACCTCGGGCTCGGCGAAGGTCTGTTCGCGGCCCTTGCTGTCGTCGTCGCGGATCGAATCGTCGAAGACCTTGCGCTGGTCCTTGCTGAGCTTCACGCCCGTGCCCACGCAGTCGGGGCACCAGCCGTGCTTGCTGTTGTAGCTGAACAGGCGCGGGTCGAGCTCGGCGTAGCTGGTGCTGCACATCGGACAGGCGCGCAGCGTGGAGAACACCTGCACGCGGCCGATGCCCACGGCGGACACGCCGGCCATCATGGCGGCGCGCAGGCCGTCGAGCTCGCTCAGCACATGCACCACGCCCTTGCCGTGCTCGAGCGCCCTGGTGAGCGCCGCGCGCAGCTCGTTCTCCTGCGAGGGCAGCACGTCGAGGCTGGCCACGGGCAGCTCGATGCTGTGCTCCTTGAAGCGGTCGATGCGCGGAAAGCCCGTGGTCGGCAGGAAGTCGCCGTCCACGCGCAGGTGCGTGAAACCGCGCGGGCGCGCCCAGTCGGCCAGCTCGGTGTACACGCCCTTGCGGTTGCTCACCAGCGGCGCGAGCAGGCCGATGTGCTGGCCCTTGAAGTTGCGCATCAGCTGCGCGGCGATGCTGTCGGGCGTCTGCGGCTGCACGGCCGCGCCGTCGTGCACGCAGTGCTGGATGCCCAGCTTCACGTACAAGAGGCGCAGGAAGTGCCACACCTCGGTGGTGGTGCCCACCGTGCTCTTGCGGCCGCCGCGCGACAGGCGCTGCTCGATGGCCACCGTGGGCGGAATGCCGTACACCGCGTCCACCTCGGGCCGGCCCGCGGGCTGCACGATGCTGCGCGCATAGGCGTTGAGCGATTCGAGGTACCGGCGCTGGCCTTCGTTGAACAGAATGTCGAAGGCCAGCGTCGACTTGCCCGAACCGCTCACGCCCGTCACCACGCTGAACTTGCCGCGCGGAATGTCCACGCTGAGGTTCCTCAGGTTGTGCTCGCGCGCATTGACGATCTCGATGGCGTTGCTGCCCGGCGCCGTCTTCGCGTTGGCGATGTAGCGCCGTGCGGCGCGCTCGGCCACCTTGTAGGCACCGGGGCCGATGGCGAGTTCGTAGTCGGCCAGCGCCGCGCCCGTGAGCGAGGCGCGGTTCTCGCGCAGCTGCTCGGGCGTGCCTTCGGCCACCACTTGGCCGCCGCCCTCGCCGCCTTCGGGGCCGAGGTCGATCAGCCAGTCGCTGGCGCGGATCACGTCGAGGTTGTGCTCGATGATGATCAGCGAATGGCCGGCATCCAGCAGCTTGCGCAGCGCGCGCATGAGCCGCGCAATGTCGTCGAAGTGCAGGCCGGTGGTCGGCTCGTCGAACAAAAACAGCGTGCCCTTGCGCGCCACCATCTGGCGGCTCGCGGTCGCGCTCTTGGCGGCCTCGGCCAGGAAGCCTGCGAGCTTCAGGCGCTGCGCCTCGCCGCCCGACAGCGTGGGCACGGGCTGGCCGAGCTTCACGTAGTCCAGGCCCACGTCGACGATGGGCTGCAGCACGCGCAGCACGTCGCGGTCGGTGTCGAACAGCGCCGCGGCCTCGGCCACGGTGAGCTCCAGGATGTCGGCCACGTTGTAGCCGCGGCCCTTGCGCTCGATCTTCACTTCGAGGATCTCGGGCCGGTAGCGCTTGCCGTCGCAGTCGGGGCAGCGCAGGTACACGTCCGACAGGAACTGCATCTCGACGTGCTCGAAGCCCGAGCCGCCGCAGGTGGGGCAACGCCCGTCGCCGGAGTTGAAGCTGAACTTGCTCGCCGTGTAGCCGCGCTGGCGCGACAGTGCCGCGGTGGCGAAGATCTCGCGGATGGCGTCCCACGCGCCCACGTAGCTGGCGGGGTTGGAGCGCGCGGTCTTGCCGATGGGCGACTGGTCGACGAACACCACGTCGCCCAGGTGGTCGGCGCCGAGCATGCGGTCGTGCGCGCCCGGCGTCTCGGTGGCCTTGCCGAAGTGGCGCATGAGCGCGGGCGCGAGCACGTCCTGGATGAGCGTGGACTTGCCCGATCCGCTCACGCCGGTCACGCACACGAGGCGCGCGAGCGGAAAGTCGACCGTGATGTTCTTCAGGTTGTGCTCGCGCACGCCTTCGAGAATGAGCCGGTGCGTGTTCTCGCTCACGAGCCGCTTGAAACCCATGCCGATCTTCTTGCGCCCGCCCAGGTACTGGCCGGTGAGCGTGTCGGCGTCGCGCAGCTGGTCGGTGCCGCCGTCGAACACGATCTGCCCGCCGCGCACGCCGGGGCCGGGGCCCATGTCGATCACGCGGTCGGCGGCGAGCATCACGGCCGGGTCGTGCTCGACCACCACCAGCGTGTTGCCCGCATCGCGCAGGCGCAGCATGGCCTCGGTGATGCGGTTCATGTCGCGCGGGTGCAGGCCGATGCTGGGCTCGTCGAGCACGAACAGCGTGTTCACCAGCGAGGTGCCCAGCGCCGTCGTGAGGTTGATGCGCTGCACCTCGCCGCCCGAGAGCGTGCGGCTCTGGCGGTCGAGCGTGAGGTAGCCGATGCCCACGTCGTGCAGGTAGCGCAGGCGCGTGGTGATTTCTTCGAACAGCAGCTTCAGCGCCTGCGCCTCGCCTTCGCTGGCGGGGCTGCCGTTGCCGTGGTGCTCCACGCGGTCGAAGAACCTGCGCAGCCGCTCGATGGGCAACAGCATCAGGTCGTGCAGGCACAGGCCGGGCAGCGCCTCGAGCTGGGCGCGGCTCCACTTCGCGCCGGTGGGCAGGAAGCGCTTTTCAGGCGGCAGCACCGCGTCGGCGTCGTCCTTGCTGCCGATGCGCCACAGCAGCGGGTCGAGCTTCAGGCGCGCGCCGCTGCATACGGGGCACGGCGTGTAGCTGCGGTACTTCGACAAGAGCACGCGGATGTGCATCTTGTAGGCCTTGCTCTCCAGGTAGCCGAAGAAGCGGCGCACGCCGTACCACTGCTTGTTCCAGTTGCCTTCCTTGTAGTTCGGCGTGCCCTCGATCACCCAGTGCTTCTGCTCCTCGGTGAGCTTGTTCCACGGCGTGTCGCGCGGAATGCCGGCGGCCTCGGCGTGGCGCATGAGGTCGTCCTGCGCTTCTTTCCACGCAGGCGTCTGGATGGTCTTGATGGCGCCGGCGCGCAGCGTGAGCTTGTCGTTCGGGATCACGAGCCCCAGGTCGACGCCGATCACGCGGCCGAAGCCGCGGCAGGTGTCGCAGGCGCCCACCGCCGAGTTGAACGAGAACATCGACGGGATCGGGTCGGTGTAGCGGATGTCGCTCTCGGGGCAATGCAGGCCGGTCGAGAACTTCCACACCTCGGTCGGTGCGTTTTCCTCGGCGCCGGTCGCATGCACGGTCACGCGCCCGCTGCCGCGCTTGAGCGCCACCTCGATCGCTTCGACCACGCGCGCGCGTTCGGCGCTCGAGATGCGGAAGCGGTCGGCCACCACGTCGAGCACCTTGCGCGGGCCGGTGGGCGTGGCCACCTCGCGCTCGGCCTGCACGCGCGTGAAGCCGCTGGCGGACAGCCACTGCGTCACTTCGTCCGCCGTGGTGCCGGCCGGCAGCTCGACCGGGAAGGTGATGACGATGCGCGGGTCGCCCGCCGCCGCCGCGCGCTCGGCGATCTGCGCATAGATGCTGTCGGGCGAGTCGTGGCGCACCGGCAGCGCGGTCTCGCGGTCGAACAGCTGGGCCGCGCGCGCATAGAGCAGCTTCAGGTGGTCGTTCAGCTCGGTCATCGTGCCGACCGTGGAGCGCGAGGAGCGCACCGGGTTGGTCTGGTCGATGGCGATGGCGGGCGGCACGCCCTCCACCTTGTCGACGGCGGGCTTGTCCATGCGGTCCAGGAACTGGCGCGCGTAGGCGGAAAAAGTCTCCACGTAGCGACGCTGGCCTTCGGCGTAGAGGGTGTCGAACACCAGGCTCGACTTGCCCGAGCCGCTGGGCCCGGTGACCACGGTCATCTCGCCGGTGCGGATGTCGAGGTCGAGGTTCTGGAGGTTGTGCTGGCGCGCGCCGCGAATCCGGATGGAGCCCTGTGTCATGGATGCCTTGAGGGGTGGGGCAAACATTCTAGGGAGAGCTTCGTGACGCTCCGGCCCGCCCCGCCGCATGGGCGGCGCTCGCGCAGGGGTTTGTCTGGATGTGTCCAAAGACACTTTATGAAACAAATGCGACATTTGTTTTCACAATTGTTCAGCGAGTCTCCCGAAGGCTCCGAAAGGCTTTCATGACGAAGAAGAAAGTGGCAGGTTCACGGCACGCGCTCGGCGTGGCGGCCCTGCTGGCGCTGTGCGCGATGGGCGCCTCGGCCCAGATCGTGATCGGCCAGACCGCCGGCATGACCGGCTCGGTGGCCGCCAGCGTGAACGAGACCATCGGCGGCGCGCAGCTGGTGATCGACGCGGCCAATGCCCAGGGCGGCATCCACGGCGAGAAGATCGAGGTGATCCGCATGGACGACGCCTTCGACGTCAAGCGCGCGGGCGATAACGCGCGCGCGCTCATCGAAGACAAGAAGGTGCTCGCGCTCTTCATGAGCCGCGGCACGCCGCACTCGCAGGCCATCATCCCGTACCTGGACAAGAACGAGGTGGCGCTCATCGGCCCCTCGACCGGCGCGATGGTGCTGCACAAGCCGCTGCAAAAGCATGTGTTCAACGTGCGCGCCACCTACCAGCGCGAGGCCGAGAAGGCGGTGCAACACCTGCTGACCATCGGCCTCACGCGCATCGCCGTGGTCCACGTGACCGACTCGTTCGGCGCCGACGCGCTCCAGGGCGCCATGAACGGCTTCACCAAGGGCAAGGCCCAGCCGATCGCGACCGTGCCGGCCGACCGCGAGAAGCCCGACTACAAAACCATCGTGCCCGCCATCATGAAGGCCGACGCGCAGGCGGTGGTGTGGATCGGCTCGGGCGTGGCGGTGGTCGACGGCATCAAGGCGCTGCGCGCCGCGGGCTCGGCGGCGCAGGTGGTCACGCTGTCGAACAACGCCTCGTCGGGCTTCATCAAGCAGCTGGGCGACGCCAGCCGCGGCGTGATCGTGACGCAGGTGTTCCCCAGCGAACGCTCGATGGGCCAGCCGATGGTGAAGGAAGCGCTGACGCTGGCACGCGCCAAGGGCCAGGCCGAACTCTCGCCGGCCGCGCTCGAAGGCTTCGCCTCGGCCAAGGTGCTGGTGGAAGCGCTGCGCCGCGCCGGCCCCAAGCCCACGCGCGCCAAGGTGCTCGCGGCGCTCGAAAGCCTCAAGGGCTACGACCTGGGCGGCGGGCTCGAGGTGAGCTACTCGCCGCAGGACCACAGCGGCATCGACTTCGCGGACCTCGCGATCATCAGCGAAGGCCGCTTCAAGCGCTGACGCGACCCTGTTGCGTTACTTCGCGGCAGAGGCCGCGGCGGCCGGTGCCGACGCGCCAGGCGCCGGCGTGGCCGCCGGTGCGGGGGCGTGCGTCGTGTCGCCGCCGTGCTTCTCGCCGGACATGTCGATCTTGTCGCCGCCCATCGAAATCACATACAGGGCAATGGCGGCGAAGATGACGAAGCCGACAACGATTTTCCACATGGGGACTGTCTCCTGAAAAGGTGAGGAAGAGGCAAGAAAGGGTTCAAGAAAAAGGCCTCATGCCGCGGGGCATGAAGCCTCTTTGTTGAACGGAGGGCAGCCGTCGCGCGGCCCCCTCCAGATGCCGCCGATCAGTCGTTGGCGTAGATGTCCACGTCCTTGGTCTCGCGGATGAACAGCGTGCCGATCACCAGCGTGATGCCCGCGATGATGATCGGGTACCACAGGCCGTTGTACATGTTGCCGGTCGAGGCCACGATGGCGAAGGCGGTGGTCGGCAGCAGGCCGCCGAACCAGCCGTTGCCGATGTGGTACGGCAGGCTCATCGAGGTGTAGCGGATGCGCGTGGGGAACATCTCGACCAGCATCGCGGCGATCGGGCCGTAGACCATCGTCACCAGCAACACCAGCCAGAACAGCAGCACGATGGTCAGCACCTTGTTGATCTTGGCGGGGTCGGCCTTGGCCGGGTAGCCCGCGATCTTCAGGTCTTCGGCCACGCCCTTCTTGAAGGCGGCAATGGCCTTGACGCTGGCTTCGTCGAACTTGGAGTTCGCAACCACGCCGGTGGGCGCTTCCACGGTCTTGTCGCCGATCTTCACGACGGCGGCAGAGCCCGGCGCGCCGGCCACGTTCTCGTAGCTCACCGAGTTCTGCACGAGGTAGCGCTTGGCGATGTCGCACGAGCTCTTGAAGTCGATCTCGCGGGCCACCGGGTTGCCCTGGAACGAGCAGGTCTTCGGGTCGGCCGTCACGGTGACGCCGGCCGTGGCCTGCGCGCGGGCCAGGTCGGGGTTGGCGGCTTCGGTCAGCATCTTGAAGACCGGGAAGTAGGTGACCACGGCCAGCAGGCAGCCGGCCATGATGATCGGCTTGCGGCCGATCTTGTCGGACAGCGTCCCGAAGATCACGAAGAAGGGCGTACCGAGCAGCAGCGCGGCGGCGATCATCAGGTTGGCCGCGGTCGCATCGACCTTGAGCTGCTGCGTCAGGAAGAACAGTGCATAGAACTGGCCCGAGTACCAGACCACGGCCTGGCCGGCCGTGAGGCCGATCAGCGCCAGGATCACGATCTTCAGGTTCTTCCACTGGCCGAACGATTCGGCGAGCGGTGCCTTCGAGGTCTTGCCCTCGGCCTTCATCTTCTGGAAGGCCGGCGACTCCGACAGCGTCAGGCGGATCCACACCGAGATGGCCAGCAGCAGGATGGAGACCAGGAACGGAATGCGCCAGCCCCACTCGCCGAAGGCCTGCTCACCGAGCCAGGTGCGCACGCCCAGGATCACGATCAGGCTCAGGAACAGGCCGAGCGTGGCCGTGGTCTGGATCCACGAGGTGTACGCACCGCGCTTGCCGTGCGGCGAGTGCTCGGCCACGTAGGTGGCGGCACCGCCGTACTCGCCGCCGAGCGCCAGGCCCTGCAGCATGCGCAGCGCGATCAGGATCACCGGCGCCGCGACGCCGATGGTCGCGTAGCTGGGCAGCAGGCCGACGATGAAGGTCGACAGGCCCATGATCAGGATCGTCACCAGGAAGGTGTACTTGCGACCGATCATGTCGCCCAGGCGGCCGAACACGATGGCGCCGAACGGACGCACCAGGAAGCCGGCGGCAAACGCCAGCAGCGCGAAGATGAAGGCCGCGCCCGCATCCAGGCCGCTGAAGAACTGCTTCGCGATGATCGCGGCGAGCGAACCGTACAGATAGAAGTCGTACCACTCGAACACAGTGCCGAGCGAGGAGGCGAAGATGACCTTCTTCTCCTCCGCGGACATGGGCCGGGGGGCCGGATGCGGCACTCCCCTTGAATCTAGCGTGGCTGCCATCGTCGTCTCCTGGTGTGTATGTATGCGTCCATCGGTGCCCGGCATTCGGGACCGTGGAGGCATTCTTGGAGGCGCGACTGACCCGAGGCTTTCGCGAAACTGAACGGGCGCTTACGGTTTAGGGTGAAACCCGCGCCGCACGTTTCAGCTTGTAAGAAACAAGGACCCTGTGCGGGTTTGTCCTCGGTCCTTGCTGCAAGGCAGCAAAAGACCTCAGCTCTTGCTGCTGCGCAGCAAGGAGGGGCGCTGGTCGGCGCCGGTCCATTGCGGACCGTCGAACCAGGCATCGCCCTGCAGGTAGGCGCGCAGCATCGCCAGGCCGTCGAAGCCCCAGAACAGGCGCCCGTCGACCACATAGCAAGGCACGCCGAACACGCCCTGCGCCACGGCCTCGTCGGTGTTGCGCTTGAGGAGGGCCTTGTTGTCGTCGCCGTTCACGTCGCGCTTCGGTTGAAGCTGCGCCGTGAGCGCGGCCAGCCGCGTGGCGTCGCCCGCTTCTTCGCCGCCGCGCCACACGTGGCGAAAGAGGGTTTCGGCTGCGAGGCGATTGATGCTGCCGTCGTCGCCCGTGGCCACGGCCAGGCGCAGGTGCGGCAGCGGGTTGTAGGGGTGCGAGGCCGGCATCTCGATGGGGATGCCGTGCGCCTGGCCCAGCCACAGCACGTGGCGGTAGGTCCAGCTGCGCTTGGAAGGAATCTCGGCCGGCCCGAGCTGGCCGTGGTGCTTGAGCAGCGCGCCCAGCAGCACGGGCTTGTAGGCCACGCTCACGCTCAGGCCTTCGAGCGCCTCGGGCAGGTGCTCGAACGCGAGGTGCGCGTAGGGCGAGATGAAGTCGAGATAAAAGTCGATGTGCTTCATGCGTCGTGGTCTCCGGTGGTGGCTTCGGGCACGCGCCAGATGCCGGCCTGGGCGCGCAGTTCGATCGCGCGCCACACCTGGCGGCGGCTGTCGTCTTCCATCTTGCTCCAGCCCGCGATCTCGGGGATGGTGCGCAGGCACCCTTCGCAGAAGCCGCTCAGGCGGTCCATGCGGCACACCGACGAGCACGGCGAAGGCACCTCGCCGTCCGTGCGCTGCACGGCGGTGGCGCGCTCGGCGAGCGCCTGCGCTTCGTCGAAGTTCACACCACGTCGGCCACCGGCGCGCCGGTGAGCTTCTCTAAATCGCTTGGGTGCAGCTGGAACACGGCGTGCGGATGGCCCGCGGCGGCCCAGATCTCCTCGAAGCGGAACAGCTCGCGGTCGATCAGCACCACGGGCTTGGTCACATGGCCCACCGGCGACACGCCGCCGATGGTGAAGCCGGTGCGCGCCTTCACGAACTCGGCGTCGGCACGGCCGGTCTTGCCGACGATGGCATCGACCTTCTTCTCGTCCACGCGCTTGTCGCCCGAGGTGATGACCAGCACCGCCGCCTCGTCGCTCTTGCGGCGGAAGATGATGCTCTTGGCGATCTGCCCGACCGAGATGCCGAGCGCGTCGGCGGCCTGCTGCGCGGTGCGGCAGGCGTCGTCGAGCATGCGGGGCGCATGGGGATGGCCGGCGTCCTGGAGCACGCGGGAGACGCGTTGGACGCCTTCGGGGAGGGAGTGGAGTTCAGAGCCGCACATGCATTCGAATCTATCAGGCCGCGGACCGCCCCCCATCAGGCGTTGCGCTTGAACATGAACAGGAACGCGCCCATCGCCATCAGCACGCCGCCGAAGACGCGGTTCTGCGCGCGACGTGCACGCACGCTGCGCAGCACGCCCTGCAGCCGCGCGGCCAGCCAGGCGTAGCCGTGCATCACGGTCACGTCGACCGCCACCGTCGTGGCCAGCAGCACCAGCAGCTGCAGCCACAGCGGGCGCGTCGGCTGGATGAACTGCGGCAGCACCGCGGCCATGAAGACGATGCCCTTGGGGTTGGTCACGTTGGTCAGGAAGCCGCGCAGCACGCGCTGCCGCGCCGTGAGGTCGGGTTCGCCGGCGGCTTCCGGTGTGTCGCCCTCGACCTTGGCGACCGGCGCGCGCCACTGGCGCCAGCCCAGCCACAGCAGGTAGCACGCGCCCACCACCTTGATCGCCGTGAACGCGGTGGCCGAGGCGGTGAGCACCGCGCCCACGCCCAGGCCCGCCACCAGCAGGATCACGGCCAGCCCCAGCTGCAGGCCGACGATGGTCGCCGTGGTGCGCCGCACGCCGTAGCTGAGCCCGTGGCTCATGCTGAGCACCGCGCCCGAACCGGGCGACACCGCGATGACGCAACTGGCCACCAGAAACGCGAGCCAGAGATGCAGGTCCATGAAAACGCCTGTGCGGTTGTATGTTTCAGCCGGCCCGCTTGGTGCGGATGGCCGTCGAGGCGCGCGAGTTCGGCTCGCGGCCCAGCGCTTCGCTGATGTACACGCCTGCGTCGATCAGTTTGTCCAGGTCGATGCCGGTTTCAATGCCCATGCCGTGCAGCATGTAGACCACGTCCTCGGTCGCGACGTTGCCCGTCGCGCCCTTGGCGTAGGGGCAGCCGCCCAGGCCGGCCGAGGACGACTGGAAGTTCCACACGCCGAGTTCGAGCGCCGCCAGCGTGTTGACGAGTGCCTGCCCGTAGGTGTCGTGGAAGTGGCCGGAAATGGCGTCGACCTCGAAGTGCGCCAGCGTGGCCTCCATGGCCGCCTGCACCTTGCGCGGCGTGCCCACGCCGATGGTGTCGGCCACGTCCACGCGCTGCACGCCGATGCCCTTCATCAGTTGCGCGAGGTAGCCGACCTTGGCCGGCGCGATCTCGCCTTCGTAGGGGCAGCCCACGGTGCACGACATGGCGCCGCGCACGGCGATGCCCTTGGCGCGCGCGGCCTCGACCACGGGCGCGAAGCGCTCGATGCTCTCGGCGATCGAGCAGTTGATGTTCTTCTGGCTGAAGGCCTCGCTCGCGGCGCCGAACACCACGATCTCGTCGGGCCACTCTTCGCGCGGCGCGGCAATGGCGGCCTCGAAGCCCTTCATGTTGGGCGTGAGCACCGAGTAGAGAACGCCCGGCTTGCGCACGATGCCGTGCATCACTTCGGCGTTGTCGGCCATCTGCGGCACCCACTTGGGCGAGACGAAGCTGGTGACCTCGATCTCCTTCAGGCCGGCGTCCTGCAGGCGGTGCACGAGGCCGATCTTGACCTCGGCGGACACGGGTTGCTTTTCGTTCTGGAGGCCGTCGCGCGGGCCGACGTCGACGAGCTTGACGCGGGTGGGGAGTTTCATGGGGTGTCTCTTGTGTCGCTGTCGCGGAAGGATGAAAAACCGGCTTCGATTGTCCGACACATGGCAATGCCCTGCTGGGTACACAAGTCGCGGAAGGTAGCAATGCGCGCCTGCGGGGTTGCAAATGGTGCCAACCGGTCGGCCCTGCAGGAAAACGGCCGCTAGACGGTTTCGCGTTGCGTGAAGCCGTCGGGCAGATCGCTCGTGGCGTCGGCCTCGCTCACATCGACCGCCGCCACGCGCGCACCGGCCGGCCCCTGGCGCGCCCAGTGCACCAGCGCCTCGACCGCATCGGCCTCGCCGGCCACGAGCGCTTCGACCCTGCCGTCGCGCCGGTTGCGCACCCAGCCGCGCACGCCGAGCCGCTGCGCGGCCTGCACCATCGACCAGCGATAGCCCACGCCCTGCACGAGGCCGTGGACGACGAGGTGGCGGGTGATGGTGGCGTGGGCGTTCATGGAAAGTGGGTCAGTACGACTTCGGCAGCCCCAGTGCCTTTTCGGCGATGAAGTTCAGGATCATCTGCGGGCTGACCGGCGCGATGCGCGGGATGTAGCTCTCGCGCAGCAGGCGCTCGACATGGTATTCCTTCGCGTAGCCCATGCCGCCCAGTGTGAGCACGGCGTTCTGGCAAGCATCGTGCGCCGCCTCGGCCGCGAGGTACTTGGCGGCATTGGCCTCGATGCCGCAAGGCTCGCCCGCGTCGTACAGCGTGGCGGCCTTGAGCATCATCAGGTCGGCCGCTTCCAGGTTGGCCCAGGCGCGCGCGAGCGGGTGCGCCACGCCCTGGTTCTGGCCGATGGGGCGGCCGAAGACCACGCGCTCCTGCGCGTACTGCGAAGCGATGCGCAGCGCGGCGCGGCCGATGCCGATGGCTTCGGCGGCGATCAATATGCGCTCGGGGTTCAGGCCGTGCAGGATGTATTCGAAGCCCCGGCCCTCCTCGCCGATGCGGTCTTCTTCGGGCACTTCGAGGCCGTCGATGAAGAGCATGTTGGAGTCGACCGCCGCGCGGCCCAGCTTGTGGATCTCGCGCACCTCGACCTTGCTGCGGTCCAGCGGCGTATAGAACAGCGTGAGGCCCTGCGTGGGCTTCTTCACCTGGTCGAGCGGTGTCGTGCGCGTGAGGATCAGCATGCGATCGGCCACCTGCGCGGTCGATATCCAGATCTTGCGGCCGTGCAGCAGGTACCCGCCATGCGGCTGGCGCACCGCCTGCGTCTTGAGGCTGGTGGTGTCGAGCCCCGCATCGGGCTCGGTCACGGCGAAGCAGGCCTTCTCGGTGCCCGCGATCAGCGGCGGCAAAAAGCGCTGGCGCTGCGCCTCGGTGCCGAAAACCACCACCGGGTTGAGGCCGAAGATGTTCATGTGCACCGACGACGCGCCCGACATGCCCGCGCCCGACGCGCTGATGGCACGCATCATCAGCGCCGCCTCGGTGATGCCCAGCCCCGCGCCGCCCTGCGCCTCGGGCATCGCGATGCCGAGCCAGCCGCTGTCGGCGACGGCGCGGTGGAATTCGTGCGGGAACACGGCGCGGTCGTCGTGGTCGCGCCAGTAGTCGATGGGGAAGTCTTCGCACAGGCGCTCGATGGCCGCGACGAGCGAGCGCTGGTCTTCGTTCAGGGAGAAATTCATTTGCTGCTGTCTTTCATGGGTTCCGGCTGCAGCGTGACGCCGCGCGCGAGCAGGCGGTCGATGGCGTCGTCCGCGTAACCCGCTTCGCGCAGCAGCTCGACGCTCTGCTCGCCGATGCGCGGCGCGGGCCGGCGGATGGCCGCGGGCGTGGCGCTGTAGCGGCCGACGGGCGCGAGCGTGCGGATGCGGCCTTCGCTCGGGTGGTCGAACTCGGGGAAGAAATCGACGGCGCGCAGGTGCGGGTCGTCGAGCAGGCTTTCGGTGGTGTGCAGGCGCGCGACCGGGATGTCGGCGGCTTCGAGCAGCGCCATCCATTCGTCGCTGCCGCGCGTGGCCATCACCTCGGCCACGAACGCATAGACCGCGCCGATGTTCGCGGCGCGCGCCGTGTGCGTGCCGAACATCGGCGAGCTGCGCAGCTCGGGCCGGCCGATCACGTCGAAGAAGGCCTGCCAGTGCTTGTCGTTGTAGATGAGCACGCCGAGGTAACCGTCGGCCGTGGCGTAGGGCTTGCGGTGCTCCGCGAGCAGGCGCGCGTAGCCGGTGGGCCCGAGCGGCGGCTCGAAGCTGTGGCCGCCGAGGTGGTCGCCCATGACGAACTGCGAGAGCGCCTCGAACATCGGCACTTCCACCGCCTGGCCTTTGCCGGTGCGCTGCGCGCTGAGCACGGCGGCGAGCAGCGCGATGGCGGCCTGCAGCCCCACGGCGCGGTCGGCCAGCGTGACGGGCGCGTAGCGCGGCGCACCGCCGCTTTGCTGCGCGAAGAGCGAGGCGACGCCGGCCGCGCCCTGGATCAGGTCGTCGTACGCGGGCTTGCCGGCGTACGGGCCTTCTTCGCCGTAGCCGAAGGCGCCGAGGTACACGATCTTCGGATTGACCGCGGCCACGGCCTCGTAGCCGAGCCCCAGCCGCGCCATCGCCTGCGGGCGTGTGTTGTAAATGAGCGCATCGCAGCCCGCCGCGAGCCGCAGGCAGGCCTCGCGGCCTTCGGGCTGCTTGAGGTCGAGCACGATGGAGCGCTTGTTGCGGTTCAGGTGCATCGCCATCGCGCCCATGCCCGCATGGCGCATCGGGCCGACGGCGCGCAGGTTGTCGCCCGACGGCGGCTCGACCTTGATGACGTCGGCGCCGAGGTCGCCGAGGGTCTGCGTGGCGTACGGGCCCATCACCACAGCCGTGAGGTCGAGGATGCGGATGCCGTGAAGTGGTCCCGTGGTGTTCATGTCTTGGCTCCTTCCCCTTCCGGGGGAAGGTTGGGATGGGGGCAGGCAGAGCGCCCGATGGATACGCCGCGTGCCCCCACCCCGGCCCTCCCCCGGAAGGGGAGGGAGAAAGTCGGTTCAGCGCTCATTCCGGTTGAATGCCCGCAGCCTGGATCAGCTTTTTCCACTTCGCCAGCTCCGTCACGGTGAACGCCCCGAGTTCTTCCGGCGTGCTGCCGAACGCATCGAAGCCCAGCCTGCTCACGCGCTCGCGAAAGACCGTGCCGTTCGCCATCTCCGCGAGCGCCTTGTTGAGCTTCAGCACGACATCGCGCGGCGTGCCGGCCGGCGCGAACACGCCGTTCCACGAGGTGATGTCGAAACCCTTGAGCTCGGGCGTGTCGGCCAGCGGCGGCAGTTCGGGAAAGAGCTTGGTGCGCTCCTGCGTGGTGACCGCAATGGCGCGCATCTTGCCGGCCTTGACCGTGGCGAGCCCCGCGGCGAGGTCGACCACCATCATCGACACCTGTCCGCCGATCAGGTCGGCGATGGCCGGCGGCGTGCTCTTGTAGGGCACGTGCAGCATCGGGATGCCGCTCATGCGCGACAGCGTGGCGCCGCTCACGATGCCGGTGCTGTTGCCGCTGGCGTAGGTCAGCTTGCCCGGATGCGCGCGGCCCCAGGCCAGCAGCTCGGCGATGCTCTTCACGGGCAGGTCGTTGTTCACCACCAGCATGAACGGCAGGTTGCCCATGCGGCTGACGGGCGCGAAGTCTTTCACCGGGTCGTAGGGCAGCGACTTCATCAGGCTCGGGTTGGCCGAGTGCGTGGTGTTGGTCGTCATGAAGAGCGTGTAGCCGTCGGGCGGCGCCTTGGCCACCAACTCGGCCGCGATCACGCCGCTGGCGCCGGCCCGGTTGTCGACGATCACCGAGGCCTTGAGCGCCTCGCCCAGCATCTGCGCGGTGATGCGCGCCACCGCGTCGGTGCCGCTGCCAGCGGCGAAGGGCACGATGAGCTTGATCGGCTGCTTCGGGTAGCCGCCGTCCTGCGCGAAGGCCCAGGGCGCGGCGCCCACGAGGCCCGCCGCAGCACCGATGGAAATGAAACGGCGGCGGCTTTCCACCGCGACTGTTTCTGTCGCGTTCTTCGTCTGCATGGTTGTGTCTCCGGGGTTGTCGTTCAGGGCCGGATCACGCGCTCCGGCGATTCCTCGTACGGCGGGCTGTAGATCACCAGCACGCGCACCGGCTCGTCGCTCACCACCGTGAAGGTGTGCATCGCGTCGGCCGGAAAAAAGCAGCTGTCGCCAGGGTGCAGCTCCTGCCGCTGGCCGCCCACCTCGGCGACCGCGCGGCCTTCGAGCATGTAGCAGACCTGTTCGATGCCCGGGTGCGCATGCGGCAGCGCGCCCTTGCCCTTCTGGATGTGGCCCACCAGCACCTCGAGCTGCTTCGCACCCACCGTCTCGGGACCGATCAGGCGCTTGTTCAGCGTGCCGGTGTGGTTGGCGGGGTGGTAGCCGGTGATCTCGTCCTCGCGGACGAAGTAGCGTGCAGCGGTGGCAGTCATCGGGGGCTTTCTGTCTTGGGTTCGATCGCGAGGCACGCCGAGCGCAGCATCGCCGCGATCTCCTCGATGCGCGGCTCCATGCGGTAGCGCGGGCCGGCCACCGAGATCGCGTAGGCCTCGCCGCCGATGCGCAGCGGCCAGGCCAGGCCGATCAGGTCGGGAATGCTTTCGCCGAGGTTGCCGTACCAGCCGCGCGCGGCGCCGCGCTGCAGCTCGGCTTCGATGGCATCGGCGGTGGTGAGCGTGGCGTCGGTGAGCGGCGCGAGCGTCATGCCCTCGAGCAGCTTGCGGCGCGCCTCGGGCGCGAGCGTGGACAGCAGCGCGCGGCCCAGCGAGTTGGCGTACGCGGGGCGCGTTTCGCCCGATTCGGCCGTGTAACGGATGCGCTGCGGCGCGCTCAGCACATCGAGGTAGACGACGTGCTCGGCATCGCGGAACTTGCCGAACACCACCGTTTCGCAGGCGGCGTCGCGCAGTTCCTCGAGCGTGGCCTTCACCCGGTCGAGCACCGGGTCGTGCGCGGCGATGACCTGCGCCATGGCCAGCAGCCGGCCCGTCGGGTAGTAGCCCTGGCGGCGGCCGGTCTCGTACATGTAGCCCTGCTCTTCGAGCGTGCGGATCAGGCCCAGGCAGCTGGACACCGGCATGTCGAGCAGCCGCGCCATCTCGGACAGGGCCAGCGGCTGCTTCTCCCGGGCAAAGAGCTCGACGATCTCGATCACGCGGAATGCCGTTTTCACAACCATGAAGAAATTTTCTCGTATGTGAAAAACAAAAGCGTCGGGGTTTTCCCCCGCCGGCCGCGTTCCGGCCGGATCGTCGTCGGCGCCGGGGCGTCAGTAGCCCCGGACGGGATCGACGATGCCGGCGATCGGCAGCCCCTGCTCCATCGCGCGGATCTTCCCGGCGATCTGGGCGATGGACTCCTCGCGCAGCGTGCGCGCCGAGCCATGCGGCGTGACGGTGATCTTCGGGTGGCGCCAGAAGGCGTGGTCGGCCGGCAGCGGCTCGACCTGGAACACGTCGAGCGTCGCACCCGCGAGCTGGCCGGCGTCGAGCATCGGGATCAGGTCGTCTTCGACCAGGTGGCCGCCGCGCGCGATGCTGATGAGGTAGCCCTCGGGCTTGAGCTTGCCCAGCGTGGTGCGGTTCAGGATGCCGCGCGTGGACTCGGTCAGCGGCAGCAGGTTGACCAGCACGCGCGTGGACGCCAGGAACTCCTCGAACTGCGCCTCGCCGCTGAACACCTGCACGCCGTCGAGCGCCTTGGGCGAACGGCTCCAGCCGAGCACCGGAAACTCGAACTGCGCCACGGCCTTGGCCACGCGCTCGCCGAGCACGCCCAGGCCCATGATGCCGACCGGGAAGTCGCGCCGCAGCTTCGGCTTGCGGTAACTCCACTTGCCTTCGCGCGCATCGGCCTCGTACACGTCGAATTCGCGGAAGTGGCGAATGAGCGTGTGGCACACGTACTCGGCCATCTGCACCGACATGCCCGCGTCGTCCAGGCGCACGATGCGCGTGTGCGCCGGCACCTTGAGCTTGAGCAGCGCATCGACGCCCGCGCCGATGTTGAACAGGCCGCGCAGGTTCGGCTGCTCGTCGAGGAACTGCTGGGGTGGTGCCCACACCACGCCGTGGTCGGCCTGCGGCGCGCCGGGCGTCCAGGCTTCGATGGTGGCGTCGGGGAGTTCGGCCTTCAGGCCATCGATCCAGGGATCGGGACGGTTGTCGGTGAGGTAGACGGAGATTCGCATGGGCGCCATCTTAGAAGGCACCGGCTTGTTGCGTCGCGCGCCATCTCCTATGCTCGACCGCATTCAGCCACCAAGGAGACCCCTCGAATGATCAAAGTCAGCGTGATGTACCCCCACACTCCCGGCGCGCGGTTCGACCACGACTACTACCGCGACCAGCACATGCCGATGCTCAAGGCCCGCATGGGCGACGCCTGCCTCTCGTACACCATCGACAAGGGCCTGGGCGGCGGCGCACCGGGTTCGCCGCCCACGTATGTCGGCATGTGCCACGTGTTCGCCGAATCGGTCGAGTCCTTCCAGAAGGCCTTCGGCCCGCACATGAAGGAGATCATGGGCGACGTGAAGAACTACACCGACATCGCGCCGGTGATGCAGATCAGCGAAGTGGTGGTGGGGTAGCGAACACGCGGGCGTTGCTCGCTGCCGAACTCCATAGGGAGGCGTCTCAGTTGGGCGCCTCCGGTACAGCGCCGCCCAGCAAACGCGCATTGAGGGCGCCCCCCGAAAACAGCATCTCATGCAGGGCGGCCTCGGCCGTGTCGTGAGCCACGTCGCCGCCTTGCGCAACCTCCAGGTGATGTTGGGCGATGCGCCTGAGCAATTCCTTGATGAACGCCGGGCTGGCGCCATCCGTTCGCCGCGCGAGTTCTTCCACCAGCGCAGCGGGCACCGGCAAGGTCTTTGCGTACAAGGCGATCAATCGCTTTCGCAAGTCCCCATTGGGAAGGGGAAACTCGATGGTCTGATCGATGCGCCCCGGCCGGCTGGCCAGTGCTGGTTCCAGCGTTTCTGGCCTGTTGGTCGTCAGGATGAAGAACACGTCGGCACGCTCGCGTAAACCGTCCATCTCGTTGAGCAGTCGGTTGAGCATGACTTCATCGCAGGCGTCGGCACGCTCGCTCCGATCGCGGGCGATAAGGTCCGCATCCTCGATGACAACCAGCGCCGGCTGAAGCAGCCGCGCCAACGCCATGTACTGCGGCAACAGTCCCGCGCCTTCAGCGGTGATCAGCAGGGTCGTGTGATCCGGCAAGCGCCCTGCCACATAGCGAATGCAATGCGTCTTGCCTGTTCCTGGCGTGCCGTGAAACAGCAGGCCCTTCTGCGTGGACAGGCCCAGCGCGCGCAGCGCCTGCCGCTGCCCGGCAAAGCCGAGCACATTTCGCTCCACGGCCGCCAGGGTGGCCTCCGGCAGGATCACGTCCCCTCGCGACACCGTTTCCAATTCGTGCACGAAGATGCGCGGTGCATGCCCCGAATATTGGTCCTGCCGCTCCAGCGAGAGCACGCGGCCGCGGTAGCAACTCCCCTTGGACAATCGCAATTCCAGGGCATCGAACACACGGGTGCACAGGGCCGCGCCGTGTTCACCGGGGGCCGCCATGATTTCGATGTTGGTGTCGCCACTGCCCCCGTAATCGTGGTGCTGCGCAAGAAGCACGGCGAAGGCTTCGCCGCCATCGCGCATCAGCCACAAACCGTTCTTGAGACAGCGAACGGTTTCGCCCCGGCCGATGTCGACCTCTTCGTACTGCGCGGGCGCAGCTTCCACCGCGCCGCGCCCTTGTTCCAGTACCTTGGAAAAACCCAGCACCTCATGCCGATATTGCTGGTGGATGCCGATGAAGTTCTCGGGGATGCGCCGCTCGCCAAAGATGTCGTCCAGGGCCATTTGAAGGTCGGCCTGCTGGCGCAAGGGGTACGTACGCGATGTCGCGATGAGTTCCTGTGGCCGCAACGGGGCGAAGTGTCGCGCCAGACGTTCGAACAGGTAGTACTCCGCCAACTGGCTGTCTTCCGCAACGCCTTCCTTCGGGTTCAGCAGCGCGCTGCAGGATTCCACGCAGTCACTGCAAATGAAGGCCGAATCCCCGGCGATCAAGCGAGGTACGTCGCTCGCAACACGATGGCAAAACTGGCATCTGCCTTCAGATATCTTGAGATCGGTCATTGTCTTGCAGCGCCCTCGTTGTGGTTGCGTCGCCCGTATCGGCTATCGACGGATGTGCGTGCAGGGAATTCTCGAAATCGCCCCATGCCCCACCTCCGCCGCACCGCCCCTTGGCAGCCGGCCGAAATCATGCCATCAGCGGCGGTCGCGCTTGCCGAACCCAACGCTGCACCGAGGGCCGCTGCCATTGCCGCTTTGCATAGGATGCCAGCCGCTGCGGCACCGCATCCCCGTTCAGCACCAGCCGGTTCAGCATCAGCGCGAGGTCGACATCGGCGATCGACCAAGCCCCGAACAGGTCTTCCGACCCCACGGGCAGCAGCGCTTCGGCCGCATCGAACAGTGAGCGGGCCGACGCCTGCGCCGCCGCGGACAACGGCGCGTGCGTGGGCCCGTAGAACACCACCTCGGTCGAACGCTCCTGCCGGATCGGCATCAGGTCGCTGCGCAGCCAGGCCTGCACCTGGCGGGCCCGGGCCTTGCTGCGCGCGTCCCTGGGATACAGCGGTGTTCCCGGAAACACCTCGTCGAGGTACTCGGTGATCGCGGACGATTCCGACAGCGCGAAGTCGCCATGCACCAGCGTCGGCACGCGCTGCGTGAGCGACAGCTGCGAGAAACCGGCGGCCCGGTTCTCCCGGGCGGCGAGGTCGAGCGGTGTCATCTCGAAGTCCAGCTGCTTTTCATGCAGCGCCACGAACACCGACAGGGCGTAAGGGCTGGCGAACTGGGCATCGACGTACAGGCGTATCGGGTCTTGCATCGCGGAAGGCTCCTGGGGATGGCGGCGGACCCGGTTGCGGCCCTTACGCGATCTTAGGGCGGCGACGACGCCACAGCACCCGCACCAGCCACCCCACGGGCAGCACCACCAGCAGCAGCCACGGCAGCGCCGCGGCCACGAAGGTGATGAGCGCGCCCACGCTTTCGGCCAGCACGTCGCCGGCGTTGCGCAGCGCGTGCGCCATCGGGCTGTAGCCGTCGCTGCCGCTGACCAACGCGCGCTTGGGCGTGAACTGGATCTGGATATGCTGCTTGCTGGTCTGCTGCGCCAGCACCTTGCGCTGGGTGGCGATGGCGTCGAGCTCAGCCTGCGTGTCCGACAGCGTGCGCTGGATCGCCAGCAGGTCGGCCATGGTGCGCTTGGTGACGGTGTCGCGCAGCATCACGCGCAGGCTGTCGCGGAACTCGGTGCGGTTCTTGATGCGGGCCTCGACGTCGATCACCTCGGAGGTCTTGTCCTCGCTGGTGGTGGTGTGCGAGACCACGTTCGCCACGCCGGCCAGGCCGCCGAGCAGCTTGTCGACGTCGGCGGGTTCCACACGCATCTCGAGCAGGGCGTTGCCCGGCTGCTGCGGCGTCTCGCGCAGCAGCGAAGACGACAGCAGCTCGCACTTCAGCGTGCCGCACAGGTCGCGCACCTTGCCCCAGGCATCGGCCAGCTGCTCGGCCGGCACTTCGACGTTCAGGTCCTGCCGCACGGCCAGGAAGCGCTGCAGCGCGGTCTCGCCGCTGCCGCCCCGCGCCTCGTCGGACTGCGACGCGGCGATCTCGGCCTGCGGCGCACGCGCCCTCTGCTGCTCCTTCATGGCCATGCCGCCGCCATAGCCCATCGGCGGGGCCTGCATGGGCGCAGGCGCGGAGGCCGGCGCGACCGACTCGGCGCCGCGCTCGCGGCCACAGCCGGCCAGCGACAGGGCAGCCGCCAGGGCCAGCAGGACAGCGCCCGCGCGGTGGCGCACGGCGGCGCGGGGTGTCGACAGGGAAAGGGTGCGGCGGATCATCAGGACTCCTTGAAAAGAATGACTACCACCGCTGATACGGGCGAGCGCCCGGATCGGGGTTAAGCGGCCGCCGCCATTCGCAACAATTCGTCGCCTTCCGCCACCTGCTCGCCCGGCGAGAACATCAGTTCCTCCACCGTGCCGTCGGCCGGCGCGGCGATGGTGTGCTCCATCTTCATGGCTTCCATCACGGCCAGCGGCTGGCCGCGGCTGACCTTGTCGCCGGCCTTGACCGCGAAGGACACGACCTTGCCGGGCATCGGCGCCGTGAGGCGGCCGCCTTCGGCGTGGGTGTCGCCCGCGTGGGCGAGGCGGTCGATGGCCGTGAGGCGCGTGGCGCCCTTGGCCGCGAACACGTGGGCGGTGGCGCCGTCCAAGTGCACGTCGAGGGTCTGGCGCGTGCCGGCAAACTCGAGCTCGAACTCGCCCGTGGGAAAGCGCCCGATGGTGAGCGGGCCTTCGACACCGCCCACGGCGAGGTTCAGGCCGCCGTCGCGGCGGTAGGTCAGCAGTGCGCTGTGCTCGGCGCCGCGGAACTCGAAGTCGAAGCGGCGCTTGTACTCGCCGTGCGCGCGCCAGCCGTCGCGGCGCTCGAAGGGGTCGGGCAGCTGCGTCGGCCACTCGGTGACCAGCGTGCGCGTGATGGCGGCGGCTGCGGCCAACGGCAGGCCCAGCGGCTCGCGGTCGAACAGCACGGCGCGCTCGCGCTCGATGAGCGCGGTGTCGAGGTTGGCCTTCGAGAACGACTCGGTCGCCAGGATGCCGCGCAGGAACTGCACGTTGGTCGACACGCCCACGATCTGCACCTGAGCCAGCGCGGCATCGAGCCGGGCCAGCGCCTCGGCGCGCGTGCTGCCGTGCACGATGAGCTTGGCGAGCATCGAGTCGTAGAAGGGCGAGATCTCGCCGCCCTCGCGCACGCCGTCGTCGATGCGCACGCGGCTGCGCTGGAAGGCCGTGGCTTGCGGCTTGCGGTACACGCGCAAGGTGCCGGTGGCGGGCAGGAAGTTGTTGTCGGGGTTCTCGGCGCAGATGCGCGCCTCGATGGCGTGGCCGTGGATCTGCAGTTCCGATTGCTTGGCGGGCAGCGGCTCGCCCGAGGCCACGCGCAGCTGCCATTCGACGAGGTCGAGGCCGGTGATCGCTTCGGTCACTGGGTGCTCCACCTGCAGGCGCGTGTTCATCTCCATGAAGAAGAAGTTCATCTCGCCGCCTTCGCGCTGCTCGACGATGAACTCGACAGTACCTGCACCGACGTAGTTCACAGCACGAGCGGCAGCCACGGCCGCATCGCCCATCTGCTTGCGCATCGCCTCGGTCATGCCGGGCGCGGGCGCTTCCTCGAGCACCTTCTGGTGGCGCCGCTGCACCGAGCAGTCGCGCTCGAACAGGTAGACGTAGTTGCCCTGCGTGTCGCCGAACACCTGGATCTCGATGTGGCGCGGGCGCTGCACGTACTTCTCGATCAGCACCGCGTCGTCGCCGAAGCTGTTGATGGCTTCGCGCTTGCACGAGGCCAGCGCGGCCTCGAAGTCGGCGGCCTTGTCGACCGCGCGCATGCCCTTGCCGCCGCCGCCGGCGCTGGCCTTGATGAGCACCGGATAGCCGATGCGGTCGGCTTCGCGCTGCAGCAGCGCCGGGTCCTGGTCGGCACCGTGGTAGCCGGGCACCAGCGGCACGCCGGCCTTTTCCATCAGCTGCTTCGACTCGGCCTTCAGGCCCATGGCCTTGATCGCCGAGGGCGGCGGGCCGATGAAGGCCAGGCCGGCGTCGGCGCAGGCCTGTGCGAACTCTTCGTTCTCGCTGAGGAAGCCGTAGCCCGGATGCACCGCTTCGGCGCCCGTGGCCTTGGCGGCCTCGAGGATCTTTTCCCAGCGCAGGTAGCTGTCCTTCGGGGCGCTGCCGCCGAGGTACACCGACTCGTCGCAGGCGCGCACATGGTTGGCGTGCGCGTCGGCATCGGAGTACACGGCGACGGTGCGAACCGCCATGCGGCGTGCAGTGGCCGCAACGCGGCAAGCAATTTCACCGCGATTGGCGATCAGGATCTTCTTAAACATTCGGAGTGTCTCCCGGAGGATTCTTTTTCAGTTGAAAGGCGGACGTGACGCCCGGATCGGGCCGGCCACTGAAGATGCGTGCCACGCGGCTGAACAGCGCGCGCAGAAAACGCCAGCTCTTGCGGATGAGCCACACGCTGAGCACGAGCACGAAGACGAACAGCACCAGAAAGACCAGCGGATGCGCCACCGCGAGCCACAGCCCGGCCGGCACCATCGAGTCTTCGACCAGCGACGCACCGACGTTCGAGAACGGCTCGGGCGAGGTGTTGATGGCCGCGCGCGTGGTGGCCTTGGCCGCATGCGCCGTGGCCGCGAAGCCGCCGCCCAGCAGCGCCGCAACGACGGCCATGGCGCCATGGTCGGCACCGAACACGCTGGCCGCGAGCGCCGCGCCGGCGGGGATGCGGATGGCGGTGTGCACCACGTCCCACAGCGAGTCCAGGCCCGGGATCTTGTCGGCGAAGAACTCGACGAACACCATGAAGCCGCTGACCGCGAGCACGATCGGATGCGCGAGCATCTGCAGCCCCGCAGGCAGCGGCACCCAGCCGAAGTAGCCGACCAGGCCGGTCAGCAGCACGACGAGGTACAGACGCACGCCGCTGGCCCAGCCGATGGCGGCGGCCAGTGCGAGCAGTTGCGGCATGTCGAGTGCGTTCATGGCGGTCCTTGGTGGGCTGTCAGCCGGCGAGCCAGGACGGCTTGCGCTTCTGCAGGAAGGCCTGCACGCCCTCGCGGCCCTCGTCGCTGGCGCGGATGTCCGCGATGCCTTCGACCGTCTTCGCGATGAGCGCGCTGTCGATCTCGCGGCCGGCCACGTCGGCGATCAGCTGCTTGCAGGCGCGCACGGCGGCGGGGCTGGCGCCGGTGAGGGCCTTCAGCAGCTCGTCGACCTTGGCGTCGAGCGCGTCGGCGGCCACCACTTCATGCACGAAGCCGATGCGGTGCGCCTCGGCGGCGGTGAAGCGCTCGGCTGTGAGGAAGTAGCGTTGCGAGGCTCGCGGGCCCATCGCACGCAGCACGTAGGGGCTGATGGTCGCGGGCACGAGGCCGATCTTCACTTCGCTGAGGCAGTACCACGCGGTGTCGACGCTCACGGCCATGTCGCAGGCCGCGACCAGCCCCATGCCGCCCGCGTACACGTCGCCCTGCACGCGCGCGATGGTGGGCTTGGGGCACTCGGCGATGGTGCGCAGCATGTCGGCCAGCTTGCCCGCGTCGGCGAGGTTCTCGTCGCGGGTGTAGTCGGCCATGCGGCGCATCCAGTTCAGGTTGGCGCCCGCGCAGAAGGCCGGGCCGTTCGCGCCGAGCACGACGGCCTTGACCTGCGGCGCGCCGCCGGCTTCGAGAAAGGCCTGCGTCAGCTCGGCGATCACGACGTCGTCGAAGGCGTTGCGCGCGTCGGGCTGGTCGAGCCAGATGCGTGCCACCGCGCCGTCGATGGCGAGGTTCAGCTTGGTGAAGGTGCTGCTCATGCGGTGCCCCTGGTCACATGCGGAAGATGCCGAACTTCGGCTCGGGAATGGGCGCGTTGCGCGAGGCGGCCAGGCCCAGTGCCAGCACGCGGCGCGTGTCGGCTGGGTCGATGATGCCGTCGTCCCACAGGCGCGCGGTGGCGTAGTAGGGGTGGCCCTGGTCTTCGTACTGCTGGCGGATCGGGGCCTTGAAGGCTTCTTCTTCGTCGGCGCTCCAGCTGCCGCCCTTCAGTTCGATACCGTCGCGCTTCACGGTGGCCAGCACGCTCGCGGCCTGCTCGCCGCCCATCACGCTGATGCGTGCGTTGGGCCACATCCAGAGGAAGCGTGGGCTGTACGCGCGGCCGCACATGCCGTAGTTGCCGGCGCCGAAGCTGCCGCCGATGATGATCGTGAACTTGGGCACGTTGGCGGTGGCCACGGCCGTCACCATCTTGGCGCCGTGGCGCGCAATGCCTTCGTTCTCGTACTTGCGGCCGACCATGAAGCCGGTGATGTTCTGCAGGAACACCAGCGGGATCTTGCGCTGGCAGCACAGCTCGATGAAGTGCGCGCCCTTCTGCGCCGACTCGCTGAACAGGATGCCGTTGTTGGCGATGATGCCGACCGGCATGCCCTCGATCTCGGCAAAGCCGCAGACCAGCGTGGCGCCGAAGCGGGCCTTGAACTCGTGGAACTCGCTGCCGTCGACGATGCGCGCAATGATCTCGCGCACGTCGAAGGGCTTGCGCGTGTCGGTGGGGATCACGCCGTACAGCTCTTCGCGCGGGAAATCGGGCGCGCGCACCGCGGCGCCTTCCGGCTTCTCGGCCGACTTCGCATTCAGGTTGGCCACCGCCGAGCGCGCGAGCGCCAGCGCGTGCAGGTCGTTCTGCGCCAGGTGATCGACCACGCCCGACAGGCGCGTGTGCACGTCGCCGCCACCCAGGTCTTCGGCCGACACGACCTCGCCGGTGGCCGCCTTCACGAGCGGCGGGCCGCCCAGGAAGATGGTGCCCTGGTTCTTCACGATGATCGATTCGTCGCTCATCGCCGGCACGTACGCGCCGCCGGCCGTGCACGAGCCCATGACCACCGCGATCTGCGGAATGCCCTGGGCGCTCATGTTGGCCTGGTTGTAGAAGATGCGGCCGAAGTGCTCGCGGTCGGGAAACACCTCGTCCTGGTTCGGCAGGTTGGCGCCGCCCGAGTCGACGAGGTAGATGCAGGGCAGGCGGTTCTGCTCGGCGATCTCTTGCGCGCGCAGGTGCTTCTTGACGGTCAGCGGGTAGTAGGTGCCGCCCTTCACGGTCGCGTCGTTGCACACGATCATGCAGTCGACACCGTTCACGCGGCCGATGCCGGTGATGATGCCGGCGCCCGGTGCCGACTCGGCCCCCTTGCCGTCGAGGTACATCGCATGCGCGGCCAGCGGCGCGATCTCGAGGAAGGGCGTGCCCGGGTCGAGCAGTTCGGCCACGCGGTCGCGCGGCAGCAACTTGCCGCGCGCCGTGTGCTTGGCGCGCGCGGCCTCGCCGCCGCCCTGCTCCACCTTCGCGAACTGCTGCTGCAGGTCGTCGACCAGCGCGCGCATCGCGGCCGCATTCGCCTGGAAGTCGGCCGACCGTGCGTTGAGTTTGGTTTCGAGTTTGCTCATGCTGTCTTTTCTTGGCTGAGACCGAGCTGCTCGGTCATGGCGTCGCGGATCTTGAATTTCTGGATCTTGCCGGTCACCGTCATCGGGAACTCGGAGACGAACTGGATGTACTTGGGCACCTTGTAGTGCGCGATCTGGCCCTTGCAGAAATCGCGGATCTCGGTGTCGGTGGCCGTCTGGCCGGGCTTGACGATGATCCAGGCGCACAGCTCTTCGCCGTACTTCTTGTCGGGCAGGCCGACCACCTGCACGTCCTGCACCTTCGGGTGGCGGTACAAAAATTCTTCGATCTCGCGCGGGTAGATGTTCTCGCCGCCGCGGATCACCAGGTCCTTGATGCGCCCGACGATGTTCACGTAGCCCTCGGCGTCCATGGTGGCGAGGTCGCCGGTGTGCATCCAGCGCTCGGCGTCGATGGCTTCGCGCGTCCTGGGCTCGTCTTCCCAGTAGCCGTGCATCACCGAGTAGCCGCGCGTGCACAGCTCGCCCGACTGGCCCGGCGGCATGATCGCGCCGGTCTCGGGGTCGATGATCTTCACCTCGAGGTGCGGCTGCACGGTGCCCACGGTCGACACGCGGCGGTCGAGCGGCGTGTCGGTGCTGCTCTGGCAGCTCACGGGGCTGGTCTCGGTCATGCCGTAGGCGATGGTGATCTCGCCCAGGTGCATCTCGTTCACCACGCGCTTCATCACCTCGATGGGGCACGGCGAGCCGGCCATGATGCCGGTGCGCAGCGTGGACAGGTCGAACTCCTTGAAGCGCGGATGGTCCAGCTCGGCGATGAACATCGTGGGCACGCCGTGCAGGCCCGTGCACTTCTCGGCCTGCACGGTCTCGAGCACCGTGAGCGGGTCGAAGCCGTCGTTCGGGTACACGATGGCCGAGCCGTGCGTGAGGCAGGCCAGGTTGCCCAGCACCATGCCGAAGCAGTGGTACAGCGGCACCGGAATGCACAGGCGGTCGGCTGGCGTGAGCTTCATGCACTCGCCGATGAAGAAGCCGTTGTTCAGGATGTTGCGGTGCGTGAGCGTCGCGCCCTTGGGAAAGCCCGTGGTGCCGCTGGTGAACTGGATGTTGATCGGGTCGGTGGCCTTCAGCGTCTTCTGCGTGGCGGCCACGCGCGCGTCGGCCGCATCGCCGCCGGCCAGCAGTTCGCTGAAGCGGCGCATGCCGGGCTGCTCGTCGCCCTGGCCGGGCTTGTCGATCCAGAAGGTGTGCTGCAGCAGCGGCAGCTTGGCCGGGCCCAGCTCGCGCAGCATGCCCAGGTAGTCGCTGGTCTTGAACTGCGCCATCGTCACCAGCGCCTTGCAGCCGACCTTGTTGAGCGCGTACTCGAGCTCCGAGGTGCGGTAGGCGGGGTTGATGTTCACGAGGATCAGGCCGACCTTGGCGGTGGCGATCTGCATCAGCACCCAGGGCACGTTGTTGTGCGACCAGATGCCCACGCGGTCGCCGGGCACGAGCCCCAGGTTCAGCAGCGCGCTGGCCAGCTTGTTCGACGCGGTCTGCAGCTCGCGGTAGGTGAAGCGCTGGCCTTCGTGGCGGCTGACGAGGGCTTCGCGTTCAGGCTGCTTCTCGACCATGTCGTCGAAGAAGTCGCCGATGGCTTGCTCGATGAGGGGGACGTCCGTGGCGCCTTGGCCGTAGCTCTCGGTCAACGAAGCGGTCATGTTCATTTCCTTCCTTGTCTCCTTGTCTGGCTCCTTCCCCCGCTGGGGGAAGGTTGGGATGGGGGCAGGCGACGCTTGCTTGGCGCAGTGCTTCATCGAACGCCGCTTGCCCCCACCCCTGCCCTCCCCCGGCGGGGGAGGGAGAAAAACAACTTACGCCGTTTCGCTGAACAGCTCGCGCCCGATGAGCATGCGCCGCACTTCGCTCGTGCCCGCGCCGATCTCGTACAGCTTCGCGTCGCGCCACAGCCGCTCGACCGGGAAGTCCTTGGTGTAGCCCACGCCGCCCAGCGTCTGGATCGCCTCGCCGGCCATCCAGGTCGCCTTCTCGGCCGAGTACAGGATGGCGCCGGCCGCGTCCTTGCGGAAGGTGCGCGCATGGTCGTTGCGATCGCAGGCCTTGCCCACGGCGTACACGTAGGCGCGGGTGGCCTGCCAGGTCGAGTACATGTCGGCGATCTTGCCCTGCATCAGCTGGAACTCGCCGATGCTCTGGCCGAACTGCTGGCGCTCGTGGATGTAGGGAATCACGGCGTCCATGCAGGCGGCCATGATGCCCAGCGGGCCGCCCGAGAGCACGGCGCGCTCGTAGTCCAGGCCGCTCATCAGCACCTTGGCGCCCATGCCTTCGCCGCCGAGCACGTTCTCTTCGGGCACTTCGCAGTTGTCGAAGAACAGGGGGAAGGTGTTGGAGCCGCGCATGCCGAGCTTGTCGAGCTTGGTGCCGGCCGAGAAGCCCTTGAAGTTCTTCTCGACGATGAAGGCCGTCATGCCGCGCGCGCCCATCTCGGGTTCGGTCTTGGCGTAGATGACCAGCGTGTCGGCGTCGCCGCCGTTGGTGATCCACATCTTGCCGCCGTTGAGCACGTAGTAGCCGTCCTTCTTGTCGGCCTTGAGCTTCATGCTCACCACGTCGGAGCCGGCGTTGGGCTCGCTCATGGCCAGTGCGCCCACGTGCTCGCCGCTCACCAGCTTGGGCAGGTATTTCTTCTTCTGCGCTTCGCTGCCGTTGCGGTGGATCTGGTTCACGCACAGGTTGGAGTGCGCACCGTACGACAGGCCCACCGAGGCCGAGGCGCGCGAGACTTCTTCCATGGCCACGATGTGGGCCAGGTAGCCCAGCTCGGTGCCGCCGAACTCTTCCTTCACCGTCATGCCGTGCAGGCCCAGCTCGCCGAGCTTTTGCCACAGGTCGTGCGGGAACAGGTTGTCGC
Source organism: Variovorax sp. FW301-JW7 (assembly GCF_058788795.1). Classification (NCBI taxonomy): domain Bacteria; kingdom Pseudomonadati; phylum Pseudomonadota; class Betaproteobacteria; order Burkholderiales; family Comamonadaceae; genus Variovorax; species Variovorax sp. FW301-JW7. Next base: position 19,503 of record NZ_JBYTBC010000005.1, on the reverse strand, counting down.
GGTCGATCTCGGCGGCGCGGGGCGCGATTTCGTTGGCGGCGAAGTCCTGGATCGCGCTGCGCAGCGCGTCGATGTCGTCGCCCAGGTCGAAGTTGAGGCCGAAATCGTGCATGAGTCTTGTCTCCTCTGAAGGGGTCGGCGCGCAGGGCTGCCCGCGCGGATGGCGCTTGAAAAAACGCAGCTTACGCCTCGTGGCGCCGCAATTGGCGCCACAATGGTTGCAAATTGCGCCACGACCGATGCCCTCCACCACGTCGTCCCCCGCCTTCCTGCGACCCGCCCGCGCCGTCACGCCGATGGCCTTCGTGCGAGCCATCGTGCAAGGGTATGCCCGCTACGGCAAGGACCCGGCGCAGGCCCTGCAGGCGGCACAGATCGCGCCGCGCGAACTGGCCCGCCCCGGCGCGCGGGTGACGGCCGCGCAGTTCGAGGCGCTGTCGGGCCACGCGATGCAGGAGCTGGACGACGAGGCGCTGGGCTGGTTCTCGCGCCGCCTGCCCTGGGGCAGCTACGGCATGCTGTGCCGCGCCTCGCTCACCTCGCCCGACCTGGGCGTGGCCATCAAGCGCTGGTGCCGCCACCACCGCCTGCTGACCGAGGACATCACGCTCGCCCTGGAAGTGACCGGCGGCGTGGCCACGCTGCGCATCACCGAGAACCGCCCGCTCGACCCCACGTTCCGCGAGTTCTGCCTGGTGACCAGCCTGCGCTTCATGCACGGGTACGTGTGCTGGGCCATCGACTCGCGCATCTCGCTGCGCCAGGCCACCTTTCCGTTCGCGGCGCCGCCGCACCGCGACGCCTACCCGCTGATGTTCACGCCCGACGTGCACTTCGACGCGCCGCAGGCCAGCATCAGCTTCGACGAGCGTTATCTCGCGCTGCCGCTGCTGCGCGACGAGCGCGCGCTGCGCACCATGCTCAAGCGCGCCCTGCCACTCACGGTGCTGCAGTACCGCCGCGACCGCCTGCTGGGCCAGCGCGTGCGCGAACTGCTGCGCGCGCGCGCCGGCGAGGCCACCACGGCGGAGGCGTTGGCGGGGCTGCTGAATGTGTCGGGGCGCACGCTGCACCGGCAGCTGCATGAAGAGGGAACCTCGCTGCAGGTGCTGAAGAACGAGGTGAGGCACGAGCTCGCGGTGGAGCAACTGCGCCGGACCACGCGGCCGATCAAGCAGGTGGCGCTGGCGGTGGGCTTTCGCAACGAGAAGAGCTTTTCGCGTGCGTTCCTGCAGTGGACGGGGCACGCGCCCCGGGATTTCCGGCAGCTGGGGTTGTAGGGCGCTTGTTCAGGGCGCGCGCCCTGAACGCCGGACTTCAGGCCGGCGAATCGATCAACGCCAGCGCATCGGCGATCGACTGGCTGTCTTCCGGCCGCACCAGCTTCGCGACCTGTTGCCCGTCGCGCATGAACACCAGCGTGGGCCACAGCCGCACGTTGAACGAGCGTCCCAGCGGGCGGCCGCTGCCGTCTTCCACCTTGATGCGGCGCACGTTCGGGTACCGGGCAAAGGCCTCGGCAATGTTCGGCTGCGCGGCCTTGCAGATGCCGCACCAGTTGGTGCCGAACTCCACCACGGCCGGGCCCTGGAGCGCGTCGATCTCGCTGCGGTCGGGTTGCTCGGTCTGGTACTCGGAGGTCATGGGCTGGGTCCTTGCGAATTCGTGGGAAGGAGCGCGTGAAGGCGACGGGCGCACCACACGCTGACGGGCGTCATTGCACCAGAAACTCAGGCCGCCTGCAGGCCGTAGCCAGCCAGCAATGCGGGCAGCCCGGTCATGTCGCTGAACACGGCCACGGCGCCCGCGGCGCGCAGCGCGCCCGGGCCGCTGTGGCCCGACTCGCCCGTGCTGTAGCCGAACACCGTGGCACCCGCGGCCACGCCGGCCATCGCGCCGGTGACCGTGTCTTCGACCACCGCGCAGCGCTTCGGGTCGACACCGAGCGCTTCCGCCGCGGCCAGGTACACGTCGGGATGCGGCTTGGAGCGCGGCATCTCGTGGCCGCTGAAGATGCGGCCCTCGAAGCAGTCGAGCAGGCCGACCTTGGCCAGCTGCAGCTCGACCTTGTGGCGGTCGGCACCCGAGGCACAGGCGATGCGGCCCTTGAGCCGCGCATGGATCTCGCGGATGGCGGCGGGCGCATGGGGAATGGCGACGAGGTCGCGGTCCAGCGCCTCGTTGCGGCGGGCGCGGAAACCGCGCAGCCAGTCGTCGGTGATCTTGAAGCCCGTCTTGGCCTCGATGAGCGCCGTCTCGTCCTTCACGGCCTTGCCGGTGAAGATGTTCATCGATTCCTCGGCCGTGAGCTGCCAGCCGAGCTCGCCGAGCATGTCGGCGAGCACGCGGTTGGTGATGGGTTCGGAATCGACGAGCACGCCGTCGCAATCGAAGAGAACGGCGGAAAAGGGGAAAGGGGTCATTGCGAGGCAGGAGTTCAGGGGTCTGGCCCCATGGTAGCAACGCCCCCTTTCCGCACGGGGAGACTCAAGCTATCGGGTCATCTCAGGCCACGGGGCGGATCGGGATGTAGATCTCGCCGCCACCGGCCATGAATTCTTTCGACTTCTCTTCCATGCCCTCGGCCATGGCAGCCGTCTCGGCCACGCCCTTCTTGGCCGCGTACTCGCGCACTTCCTGCGTGATCTTCATCGAGCAGAACTTGGGGCCGCACATCGAACAGAAGTGCGCCACCTTGCTCGAGTCTTTCGGCAGCGTCTCGTCGTGGAATTCGCGCGCCGTGTCGGGGTCCAGGCCCAGGTTGAACTGGTCTTGCCAGCGGAACTCGAAGCGTGCCTTGCTCAGCGCGTCGTCGCGCGAGCGCGCGCCCGGATGGCCCTTAGCCACGTCGGCCGCGTGCGCGGCGATCTTGTAGGCAATGATCCCCTGCTTCACGTCGTCGCGGTCGGGCAGGCCCAGGTGCTCCTTGGGCGTCACGTAGCAGAGCATCGCCGTGCCGGCCCAGCCGATCATGGCGGCGCCGATGGCGCTGGAGATGTGGTCGTAGCCCGGTGCGATGTCGATGGTCAGCGGGCCGAGCGTGTAGAACGGCGCCTCGTGGCAGTGCTTGATCTGCTCGTCCATGTTGGCCTGGATCATGTGCATCGGCACGTGGCCCGGGCCTTCGATCATGGTCTGCACGTCGTGCTTCCAGGCGATCTGCGTGAGTTCGCCCAGCGTGCGCAGCTCGGCAAACTGGGCCTCGTCGTTCGCGTCGGCACCCGAGCCGGGGCGCAGGCCGTCGCCGAGCGAGAAGCTCACGTCGTAGGCCTTCATGATGTCGCAGATGTCCTCGAAGTGCGTGTAGAGGAAGCTCTCCTTGTGGTGCGCGATGCACCACTTGGCCATGATCGAGCCGCCGCGCGACACGATGCCCGTCATGCGGTCGGCCGTGAGATGGATGAACGGCAGGCGCAGGCCCGCGTGGATGGTGAAGTAGTCGACGCCCTGCTCCGCCTGCTCGATGAGCGTGTCGCGGTAGATTTCCCAGGTGAGGTCCTCGGCCACGCCGCCCACCTTTTCGAGCGCCTGGTAGATCGGCACCGTGCCGATGGGCACCGGCGAGTTGCGCACGATCCAGTCGCGCGTGGTGTGGATGTTCTTGCCGGTCGACAGGTCCATCACGTTGTCGGCGCCCCAGCGGATGGCCCACACCAGCTTTTCGACCTCTTCCTCGATGCTCGAGGTGACGGCCGAGTTGCCGATGTTGGCGTTGATCTTCACCTTGAAGTTGCGCCCGATGGCCATCGGCTCGACCTCGGGGTGGTTGATGTTCGCGGGAATGATCGCGCGGCCACGGGCCACTTCGTCGCGCACGAACTCGGGCGTGATGATGCGCGGAATGCTCGCGCCCATCGGGTTGCCCGCCACGCGCTTGGCGCGCTCCTCGTTGGCCAGGTACTCGGCCATCCACTCGCGCTTGCCGTTCTCGCGCAGCGCCACGTACTCCATCTCGGGCGTGACGATGCCGCGGCGCGCGTAGTGCATCTGCGTGACGTTGGCGCCCGACTTGGCGCGGCGCGGCGTGCGCTGCAGTGCCGAGGCACCGGCGCGCAGTTCGGCCAGGCGCTGCGCGTCGCGGTCTTCGTTCTTGGCGCCGTCGTCCAGCGCGTGGTGCGTGCGGCCTTCGTAGCTTTCGGTGTCGCCACGCTCGATGACCCAGGCGCTGCGCACGTCGGGCAGGCCGCGGCGCACGTCGATCTCGACCTTCGGGTCGGTGTAGGGGCCCGAGGTGTCGTACAGGGAGACGGTTTCGCCGTTGGTCAGCGCCACGTCGCGCACGGGCACGAACAGGTCGGGCCGGCTGCCCGGAATGACGCACTTGTGCGAGGCAGGAAAGGGTTCGCGCGTCAGCGACAGCAGCGAGGTGAACTTGTCGGGGGCATTCATCGGAGGCACTCCTTGTTGAGAGAAAGGGTGCTCCGCAATCGCTCAGTGGACCTCGGGAGGCCCGCCACCAGAAAAGGGAGTGACGGACCGAAGTCAGGGAGTGCAGCTCTTCTTACGCCGGTATGACCCGGATCAAGTTCGCGGGTCGGCAGCTTTGCCATCTCAGCACACCACGTGTGTGCACCCCGGAGCGGGGCCGATTGTGCGGGCCGAAGCCCGCCGCCGTCAACCCGGGGGCTGGTGCAGGTCGCCGTCGACGTAGAACCAGCGCTCGTTCTCGCGCACGAAGCGGCTGCGCTCGTGCAGGCGGAACGCCACGCCCGTCGCGCCGCGCTGGCGGGCGACGAACTCGACCTCGGCGTGGTCGGCGTCGAGCACCGAACGCGATCGGATGTCCAGCCCCAGCCATTTGACGCCCGGCTCGAACTCGACCGAGGCTGGCCGCTTCGACGCATGCCAGGTGGCGAGCAGGTAGTCGGCTCGCGCCAGCACGAAGGCCGAGTAGCGCGAACGCATCAGCGATTCGGCGTCGGGCGCCGGCGTGTTCTCGAAATCGTCGAGGTAGCGCCCACAGCACAGGGCGTAGCCGATGGGCTTGTCGCGACGGTCGGTACGGCCGCAGGGGCAGGGGCCGGGAGTGGGGTCGGTGGCGCTCATGAAGGGGTCTATTGGAACACTTGGCGCGGTGGGGGCTGAAGGGGGGCTTCCGGGCATGCCCGCTTTGCGAGGACCTGCCGGGGCCAAAGGCGCCGGGGCCTCTTGCGCCAATGGCTTGTGTCGCTACAGTCGTCTGGCGTTTCGTTCCTTCAAGCTGAACACCAAAGCATGCTTTTGCGATTCCTCAAGCTGTTCTTCCTGCTCGCTGCGACCCTCTCCTTGGGCGTCTTCGCCTTTCTGCACGGATTCAACGCATGGCGCGCCGGACAAATCGTTGTCACGCGACGGGGACGCGAACCCTTTGTCGCAAGCGCCGATGGTGCATTTCCCATCACGTTCAATATGGAAGTTTGGGGATTGATGATCATCGGGGGCGCCGTTGCCCTTTGCGGCATTGCAGGCGTCGTCAAGTTCCTCATCAACACGCCAGACCAGCGACGCACGATGCTGACCCGTATGGATGGCGTCTCGCGTCGCGAGCGCAGTGACATGGACATTCCGTGGTCGATTGGGCTTGCCATCGTCGGGGCGGTTGTGGCGTTTTTTCTCTACTTGGGATTTAGAGTTCACGCGCAATAGGTTTGTCTGCCTGCAACCGGCCAGGAGCAGTCATTGGAAGCGGGGCAGCTATCGAGCGAGTCGCCTACAACGCCAGCGGATTTGGAAACTCCATCCGATCAAACTTGTTGATGTACGGATCGTCCTTCACGAGCACACGAATACGCCATTTTTTGCATGACGGATCGAGCTGAATCTCCATGATCTCGCGATCCACTGCACGATGAATCAGTGGATTGAGCAGCATCCCGGCGCTCTCGCCGTTGTGCTGGCGCCAATCCTCGAAGTGCGCGGCATCAAGGAGAGCCGGGTTCTGGATCCCCGTCACTGGGCATTTTTTCCAGATCTTCAACATGAGATCGCGAAAAGCGCTCTGCTCCGGACGAATCTCGCGCGAAGCGAACTTCGCCACGTAAGGACCAGGCGCCTCTGGAGGCAATGGCGGCGGTCCAGGAATCGTCGGCAGAGGCCGACCAATAATCTCCAGAAGCACACGCGCCAGCGGCATGTCGAGCCAGTAGAAGGTCCCTTGATTGGCGTTGCCGTTGACGTCGAATGGTTGCCGCGAGTTTGGGGATTCGGCTTGTGCTTTTAGGATCTGCGGGACGAAATCTTGGTACCTGATTTTGGACGGGAGCGGCTCATACGCGGCATTCACACGCAGCCCCTTCATGCCTGCCATCCACTGCGCTGATTCGGGCCTTCGAAACCTGCCTTCGAGCTTGTTGGTCGCGAAGGCGAATTCTTTTGTCATCGGGAAGTCAGGCACCTTGGAGATGACCTTGGCTACGCCGACGAGGCCGTCAAGGTTAATGATGACCGTGTCACCCGGCTCCATGTTTTCCAGCGGCGGCACATTCGGTGTTGGCGCGCCGTCGCGATCAAGGTACGTGGTGAACATGTACCCCTCATCTCGAAGGAATTCAAAGGACGAACCTTGGTTAGCGAAGAAGTAAGCCATGCTTCCCATTGGACAGGAAAAAACGGGTTGCTGTTGTGCACTCAAACCGTGCCCGCATTACGGCCGCCAACGATGGCGCTCGAGTAAGTTCAACCCGAGTTCCATCTCACGACGCGTGCATTTTTTCATTCGTTGAGATTCGGAGCAAAATGAACTTCGGCTTCGGGCTTACAAGAGACATCGCAGCACCTCTGAAGAAATCATTCAATTTGCGAAGACCTCCGCTTGATACTAGCTGCCCACCTGAAGACGACGGCGATGGCCAGCAATCCTGCAAGGGCAACTCCTTCGAGCCATGCCTCGCCCAGACGGCCATCGATCGCCACCTCCGCAAGGCTTGCCTGCCCTGACCTGTAGGTCACCCAGACATCGTCGGCCAAGAAGCCCACACAGAAGTCCCCGATCTCTTTCGCGCATTCCGTGTGCAAGGAGTACCCGAGCCCATCGAGATGCGTCCCTTGCTGTTTGTCGGTGGCGACCACCCAATTTCGGTACTCGTCGTGGTCCGGGAGCCTTTTGTTCTGATCGATGAAAGTCCGTGCGTAACGGGAAACGATTTCGATGTGATCTTGCTCGGAGGGGCTGATTCGATGCGTCAGGTGCGTGGCATCAAAACACGCGATGAAAAAAATCGGTGCCGCGAGGATCAGAGCGAACCAAGAAATCGCCACGCAAAGGAGCTCCAGCAGGCGTGCCAAGATCGGCGTTCGGTTGCCCTCAACTTGCCGAGCTTGTGCCATTTGGTTTGAGCCTACGTACGAAGAGCGACATTGCTGCCGCAGGCTATCGCGGGTGGGTTCGAGCTTGATGAAGTCCGAATGAAGTCTTGCGGCGCATCCGACCTGTTTGGGTGGCTTTGCGACCCAAACGGATTCACACACTTGGATGCCCGCTCCAGGCCACAAGCAGGGCAACGAAAGAGTGCCCAGGCCCACGTCTTCTGAAACGAGAAGAACGCCCTCGCGTCATGCTCCTACTCAGTCAAAACCTCGCACTGCGCTTCAATCCGCGCATGAAGCAGCCCCAGCGAGACCGCAAGAAACCGCTGCAACGAACTGCGCTGGCATGCATCGAAAAGCGGAGCGGCGCTCGCATCAGAAGAAGCGGCGTCGCGCCGATCCTCGTCCCAGCCGAGCAGCTCTACCAACGTCTGAGCGCCCTGCACTACATCGCGCGCATCGTTGAGGAACGCAGCATGGCTTTGCAGTGAAGAAGAGAGCCCTTCGCCTTCAACCCATTCGAAGGGCTTGAACAAGGCAGTGGGTCGATCGGACGCACAAGGGCAACCGGCGTCAGTGCGAGCGTTTGAAGCATGGGCCATAGGCCTCCAAGGATGTCGATTTGCAACAACCGACGCACCCGACGCCAATCGGGGGCGGCAGCTCGAACGGGTTGGCGTACCGGGACATCCTTGCGGAAACCGGCAGGGCGCGAGCCCTCCCATTCGAGCCGCCTAAAAAAGAAGCGCGAATGAAAAAGCCGCAGACCTTGTGCGGTAACTGCGGCTTTCGTCGCAGGATGTCAGCGGGACGCCAATCCCGGCCTCGCTCATCACGAGGCAAAAGCAATGTACGCGGTCGCTCGGACGCCCGTCAAGCGTCAGCGACTGGAACGCACCGCCCCACCCGAAACATCACCCACCCAGGTCGCGGCGTTGGTTCACGTGATCAGACGATCTCAGGCGAGCGCGCGTTGAATCAACAGCTTCTGGATGTCCGACGTGCCTTCATAGATCTGGCACACGCGCACGTCGCGGTAGATGCGCTCCAGCGGGAAGTCGTTCACGTAGCCGTAGCCGCCCAGGGTCTGGATGGCGGCGCTGCACACGCGCTCGGCCATCTCGCTGGCGAAGAGCTTGGCCATGGCGGCTTCTTTCAGGCAGGGCCGACCGGCGTCGCGCAGGCTGGCGGCGTGCCAGATGAGCTGGCGCGCGGCTTCGATCTGCGTGGCGCATTCGGCCAGGCGAAAGCCCACGGCCTGCTGGTCGAAGATGGCGCCGCCGAAGGCCTGACGTTCCTTGGCGTAGGCCACGGCCACGTCGAAGGCGCTGCGGGCCATGCCCACGCTCTGCGCGGCGATGCCGATGCGCCCGCCTTCGAGTGCGCCGAGGGCGATCTTGTAGCCCTCGCCTTCGGCGCCGATGAGGTTCTCGACCGGAATACGGCAGCTGTCGAAGTTGATCTGCGCGGTGTCGCTGCTGTGCTGGCCGAGCTTGTCTTCCAAGCGCGCGACGTTGTAGCCGGGCGCGTCGGTGGGCACGATGAACGCGCTCATGCCGCGCTTGCCGGCGCCCTTGTCGGTCACCGCGATGACGATGGCGACCTGGCCGTTCTTGCCGCTGGTGATGAACTGCTTGACGCCGTCGATCACGTAGCCGTCGCCGTCCTTGCGTGCGGTGGTGCGCAGGCTCGAGGCGTCGCTGCCGGCCTGCGGTTCGGTGAGGCAGAAGGCGCCGAGCATCTGGCCCTGGGCCAGCGGCTCGAGCCACTTCTTCTTCTGCTGCGCGTTGCCATAGCGCATGAGGATGGCGTTGACGGGGCAGTTGGTCACGCTGATGGCGGTGCTGGTGCCGCCGTCGCCGGCCGCGATTTCCTCGAGCACGAGTGCGAGCGTGAGGTAGTCGAGGCCCGCACCGCCATGCTCCTCGGGCACGCAGATGCCGTAGGCGCCCAGCGCGGCCAGGCCCTGGTGCACTTCCTTCGGAAAGCTGTGGTCGCGGTCCCACTTCGGGGCGTTGGGCCAGAGCTCGGCCTGCGAGAAATCGCGCACGGCGTCGCGGATGGCTTCCTGGTCTGCGCTGAGCAGCATGGCGTTGTCTCCAGTTCTTTCTTGTCGGTGGGTGCGAGGCTTACTTGCCGGCGCCCAGGTCCATGATGAGACGCGCGGCCATGTACAGGCGGCGCGGAATGGCGCTGATGTCGACGTACTCGGCCTTGTCGCTGTGGTAGCCGAAGCCGGGCAGGCCCAGGCTTTCGATCACGGGCTTGCCCGAGAGCGCCGCGTAGGCTGCGTCGGTGCCGCCGCCGGTGCGCTCTTCGACGCCCACGCTGCCGCCGGCTTCCTTGTAGAAGACCACGGCCTTGTCGACCAGCTTCTTGCCGCCCTCGCCCGCGTTGAAGGCCGGACGGCCGCGCGTGACGAGCACCTTGACGTCGGCTTCGGGCAGTTTTTTCTGCTGCGCCTTTTCTTCGAGGGTCTTCATGGCGGCGTCGAAGTCTTCGTTGCGTGCGTAGCGCACATCGGCGTTCAGCGTGGCGCTGGCCGGGATGATGTTCGACACGTTGCCGGCCTTGGCGATGGTCCAGTTGAAGCGCAGGTTCTTCGACTTGTCGTCGATGCTCATGGTGCGCAGCACGAGGTCAGAGGCCTCGACCAGCGCGTTCACGCCCAGCTCGGGCGCGGCGCCCGCGTGCGAGGCCTTGCCGGTGATGTTGACCTGCACGTAGGCGATGCCCGAGGTGCCGAGCGACATCTTTTCGTCGCCGGCGCTGGTGGGCTCGAACGAGAGCACGTAGTCGGCCAGCTTGGCTTCTTCCTGGATCAGGTCGCGCGAGCCGAAGGAGCCTTTTTCTTCGTCGGTGTTGAACAGCACGGTGATGGTGCCGTAGTCGCGCACGCCGTAGTCTTTCAGCAGCTTGAGCGTGTGCAGGATGACGGCGTTGCCGCCCTTGTCGTCGGCGATGCCGGGGCCGTAGGCCTTGTCGCCTTCGATGCGGAACGGCGCCTTGGCGAGCGTGCCCTTGGTGTACACGGTGTCCATGTGCGACATGAGCAGCAGGTTCTTGCCGCCGCGGCCCTTGAGCTTGCCGACGATGTTGTCGCCGACCACGAGGCCGGCCGACTTGCTGCGCGTGACGGTGAAGCCGAGGTTCTTCAGCTCGCCTTCGAGGTACGCGCCGGCGGCGGCCATGCCTTCGGCGTCACCGGTGCCGGTCTCGATGTTGACGAGCTTCTCGAGCGTCTTGATCACCGCCGGCTGCTCGTCGGTGGCGGCCTGGAACAGCACGTTGTCGCGTTTCTGGGCCCAGGCGCCACCTGCCACGAAGGCGGTAGCGAGCACGGCGGCAACGGCGGTACGGTGAATGGATGGGCGCATGAAATCTCCTGCTCTACGCATGGTTTTGTTTGAACTGTCCGGGGTGGAAACCGGCCGGCGCCCTCTCCCGGGCGCCGGCGGCTCCTGGCGTTATAGCAATTCGAGCGCGACCGCGGTGCCTTCGCCGCCGCCGATGCACAGCGTGGCGACGCCGCGCTTCTTGCCGCGCGCCTTCAGCGCGTGCAGCAGCGTAACCATGATGCGCGCGCCGCTGGCGCCGATGGGGTGGCCCAGCGCGCAGGCGCCGCCGTTCACGTTGACGATGTCGTGCGACACGTCGAGCTCGTGCATGAGGGCCATGGGCACGACGGCGAAGGCTTCGTTCACTTCCCACAGGTCGACGTCCTTCACGCTCCAGCCGGTCTTGGCGAAGAGCTTCTGCACGGCGCCGACCGGCGCGGTGGAGAACCACTCGGGCTGCTGCGCGTGCGTGGCGTGGCCGACGATGCGCGCCAGCGGCTTGGCGCCGATCTTCCTGGCATGCGACTCGGTCATCATGACCAGCGCGGCGGCGCCGTCGTTGATCGACGAGCTCGAGGCGGCGGTGATGGTGCCGTTTTCTTTCTTGAACGCGGGCTTGAGCGTGGGGATCTTGTCGAGCTTGACCTTGCCCGGGCCTTCGTCGATGGAGATGACGGTGTCGCCGCCGCGGCCCTTGACGGTGACGGGCGTGATCTCGTCCTTGAAGGCGCCCGATTCGGTGGCGGCCTTGGCGCGCTGCACGCTGGCGATGGCGAAGGCGTCTTGCTGCTCGCGCGTGAAGTTGTACTTGGCGGCGCAGTCTTCGCCGAAGGTGCCCATGGAGCGGCCCGGCTGGTAGGCGTCTTCGAGGCCGTCGAGCATCATGTGGTCATAGATCTTGTCGTGGCCCATGCGGTAGCCGCCGCGGCCCTTGAGCATGAGGTAGGGTGCGTTGGTCATGCTTTCCATGCCGCCCGCCACGATGACGTCGTGCGTGCCGGCCAGCAGCAGGTCGTGCGCGAGCATCGCGGCCTTCATGGCCGAGCCGCACATCTTGCTGAGCGTGACGGCGCCCGCGCTATCGGGCAGGCCGCCCTTGTAGGCCGCCTGGCGCGCCGGGGCCTGGCCCTGGCCGGCCATGAGGCAGTTGCCGAACAGCACTTCACCCACGCTCTCGGGCGCGATGCCGGCGCGCTCGACGGCCGCCTTGATGGCCGCGCCGCCCAGGTCGTGCGCGGAGAGGGACGAGAAATCGCCCTGGAAGCCACCCATGGGGGTGCGGGCGGCGCCGACGATGACGATGGATTCGGACATGGAGGTCTCCTTCAATGATGTGAAAGTGAAATCAAAGACAAAACGAAACGGAAATCGGAAACGGGCGGTCAGAAATGCGTCGCGTGGCCTTCGTGCTGGAAGCGTTGCGACTCTTCGTACGGGAACACATCGAGCATCTGGCCGGCCTGGATGCGTTCCTTGTGGTGCTGCCAGAAGGCGGCGTCGAGCAGGTCGGCGTGGTGCGCCATGAAGGCGGCGCGCACGTCCTTGTTGCCGAGCAGAAAGGGCTCGAAGGTCTCGGGGAACACGTCTTTCGGGCCGACCGAGTACCAGACCTCGCCGCTCATCTCGTCTTCTTCGTTGCGCGGCGTGGGCACCTTGCGGAACTTGCAGTCGGTGACGTATTCGATTTCGTCGTAGTCGTAGAACACGACCTTGCCGCCGCGCGTGACGCCGAAGTTCTTCCACAGCATGTCGCCGGGGAAGATGTTGGCGGCCACCATGTCCTTGATGGCGTTGCCGTACTCGATGACCGCGTGCTCCAGCTGGTCCTTGGCGCGCCGGGCCTGGGCCGGGCTCTCGGGGTGGGCCAGCGTGTCGAAGGCTTCCTGCAGGTAGATGTTCAGCGGGATCATGCGGCGCTCGATGTAGACGTGCTTGAGCACGACTTCCATCTCCCCGTTGCCGTCGCGGTCGCCGATCTCGAGCTGGCTGGGCGCGAACTTGCGGATCTCTTCGATGAGCTCGGGCTCGAAGCGGTCGAGCGGAAAGCCCACGTTGCTGTACTCGAGCGTGTCGGCCATGCGGCCCACGCGGTCGTGCTGCTTCACGAGCATGTACTTGCCCTTGATCTGCTCGCGTGTGGTGTCCTTCTGCGGCGGATAGAAGTCCTTGATGACCTTGAACACGAAGGGGAACGAGGGCAGGTCGAACACCAGCATGACCATGCCCTTGATGCCGGGCGCAATGCGAAAGCGGTCGCTCGAGTAGTTCAGGTGCGAAAGAAAGTCGCGGTAGAACAGCGTCTTGCCCTGCTTGGCCAGGCCGAGCGCGTTGTAGATTTCGGCGCGCGGCTTGCGCGGCATGAGCGAGCGCAAAAACTGCACCCAGGCCGAGGGCACTTCCATGTCGACCATGAAGTAGGCGCGCGCAAAGCTGAACAGCATCTGCAGGTCGTCTTCGCCAAACAGCGCCGCGTCGATGTAGAACTTGCCGTGGGTGTCGTGCAGGATGGGCAGCGAGAACGGGATCTCGGTGAAGCCGTTCATGATCTTGCCGACCACGTAGGCGCCCTTGTTCCGGTAGAACAGGCCCGACAGCACCTGCAGCTGGAAGTTGGCGCGCAGCTTGACCTGGTGAAAGCGGTTCAGGATGACGTGCGCCACGCGCTCGGCGTCGCGCCGCTTGTTGGCGTAGCTGCCCTGCAGCGCGAAGTCGTCGAGCATCTGCTCGATGATGTCGGGCAGCGTGGCCTGCGACGGGTAGTACGGCCGGTAGGTGGGTGCGCCGCGCGGCTCGATGTACTCGGTGCTGATGGCCGGGCGCACGAAGATGAAGTCGTTCTGGAAGTAGGCCCGGTGCAGGATCTTCGTGGTGACCGAGTTGAAGAAACTCTCGGCCAGCTCGGGCTGGTGGTGGTTCACCAGCAGGCCGATGAAGTGCAGCTTGACCTGGTGCCAGACCTCCATGGGCTGGTCGCCGGCCTTGAACTCTTTTTCGAGCCGGGCCACGGCCTCGTTCACGCGCAGGTCGTAGAACTCGATGCGCTCGCGTTGCGCGCGTTGCTGGCCGTGCCAGTCGGCGGTCTCGAAGCGGTGCTTGGCGCGCGCCGATTCGGCCCGGAACAGCCGGTAGTGCCGGTTGAACCCGTCGATCATCGCCTTCGCGATGTCGTAGGCCAGCGGGGAATCGAGGCGCTGCGGGAACATGGCGACGGTACCGGCGATGGCAGCGACGGGTTCGCTCAGGCGGCTGGCGGGGTCTCGTTGCCTTCGGTGCCGTCGGCACCCGCCTGCGCCGACGGCGAGGCGCCGGCCGGCTTGCTCCACTTGTAGCGGATGCGCTGCACAGCGGCCTTGTAGATGGCGTCCAGCGGCTTGTCGCCGTCGGCGCTCAGGCCGAGGTCTTGCAGCAGGCCGTCGTGCACGCCGAAGGTCCAGCCGTGGATGCGCACCTTCTGGCCGCGCGCCCAGGCGTCGACCATGACGGTGCTGACGGCCACGTTGACCACCTGCTCGGCCACGTTGAGTTCGCACAGCGCATCGACGCGCACGTCTTCGGGCAGACTGTCGAGCATCACGCTGTGGCGGTCGCGCACGTCCTGGATGTGGCGGATCCAGTTGTCGGCCAGGCCGATTCGCTTGCCGCTGAGCGCGGCCTTGACGCCGGCGCAGCCGTAGTGGCCGACCACCATGATGTGCTCGACCTTCAGGTGCTCGACCGCGAACTGGATCGCCGAGAGCGCGTTGAGGTCGGAGTGCACCACGATGTTGGCGACGTTGCGGTGCACGAACACTTCACCCGGCTCCAGGCCGGTGATCTGATTGGCGGGCACGCGGCTGTCGGAACAGCCGATCCACATGTAGCGCGGCGTCTGCTGCTTGACAAGGCCGGTGAAGAAGCCGGGCCGGTCACGCTCCATCTGGGCGGACCAGGCACGGTTGTGGGCAAAGAGGTCGTCGAGATTGTCTGAGGACATGGTGATCTATTGTCGGTGAGTGGTTGCGGGCTCGGTACCCAGGGCGCTCGGCCCTCCCTTGGCGGCCTTCTGCGCCCTGACCAGGGTGGCGCGGCCTTTCTTCTCGTGTTCTCGCACTTCGGCCAGGTTGGCCTGCAGCTCGGCCAGCTGCGCCTCGAGCTGCGCGCGGTGGGTACCGAGCACGCCGAGGAATTTTTCCAGCTGCGGCACGGTGTCGCGCGGGCTGTCGTACATGTCCAGGATGTCTTTCGCCTCGACCAGCGTCAGGCCCAGGCGCTTGGCGCGCAGCGTGAGCGTGAGCCGCGCCCGGTCGCGCGCGCTGTACACGCGCTGCAGGCCGGCCCGCTCCGGCGACAGCAGGCCCATGTCTTCATAGAAGCGGATGGCGCGCGTCGTGAGATCGAACTCCTTGGCGAGCTGGCTGATGGTGAAGGTCTGCGCGGGCATGGGCGGCAAGGGTTGCGGGGGCGACAGCAGGTTGGCGGCGCATTCTCTACAATGATGCCTCAACCCATGACGTTTACGTAAACGTCAATCATACATGAACCTCCTCGAACGCGAACTCCACTACCCCCTGGGCGACACCCTGCCCGCCGCCGGCGAAGCACTGGAAGTCGCGCCCGGCGTGCGCTGGATCCGTATGCGGCTGCCCTTTGCGCTGGACCACATCAACCTCTGGCTGCTGCGCGACACGATCGACGGCGTCGAGGGCTGGACGGTGGTCGACTGCTGCATCGCGCACGACGAGGCCCGCGCGCAGTGGGAGCAGATTTTCGAGACCCAGCTGCAGGGCCTGCCGATCCTGCGCGTGATCGTGACCCACATGCACCCCGACCACATCGGCCTGGCCGACTGGCTGTGCCAGCGCTGGAACGCGCCGCTGTGGATCAGCGCCACCGACTACCACGTGGCGCGCGTGCTGTGCAGCGCCGGCGACACGCTCGCGGGCGGCGACGCGGCGGCCGACTTCTTCGCCTCGCACGGCCTCACCAACCCCGAGTCGATCGCCAAGATCCGCGCGCGCACCAGCTACTACACCAACATGGTGCCCAGCGTGCCCGCCCGCTACGTGCGCATGATGGACGGCGACATCGTCCGCATCGGCGGACGCGACTGGCGCTGCATCAGCGGCTACGGCCACGCCCCCGAGCACATCGCGCTGTACTGCGCCGAGCCGAAGCTGCTGCTGGGCGGCGACATGATGCTGCCGCGCATCTCGACCAACGTGAGCGTGCACGCGGGTGAGCCCGAGGCCAATTCGCTGCGCCTGTTCCTGGACAGCATCGACAAGTTCAAGGCCCTGCCGGCCGACACGCTGGGCCTGCCCTCGCACGGCAAGCCCTTCACCGGCATCCACCGCCGCGTCGACCAGCTGCAGGAGCACCACCGCGACCGCCTGGCCGAACTGCTCGAAGCCTGCCTCGCGCGCCCGATCACGGCGTCGGAAGGCCTGCCGATCCTGTTCAAGCGCGAGCTCGACCTGCACCAGATCACCTTCGCCATGGGCGAGACCGTGGCCCACCTGCACCTGCTGTGGTTCTCGGGGCAGGTGAAGCGCACGCTGGACGCCGACGGCATCTACCGCTTCGGCGCAGCCTGAGGCCCCCCCCGGCTTTTCACTTCGCTTCGCTGCGTGTAACTCCACCCCCCGAGGGGGAGGCACGGCTCGCCTTGGGGCGGCCCGGCGGCGGCCGCATAGACTCTGGGAATGACAATGTCGAACACGCTGGCTGAGCTGCGCGCCGGCCGGCTGGCTGGCGCACGACGACTGGACCTCTCGTGCGGACTCACCGAGTTCCCGCGCGAGATTTTTGCGCTCGCCGACACCCTCGAAACGCTGAACCTCACGGGCAATGCGCTCAGCGCGCTGCCCGACGACCTCGGCCGCCTGCACAAGCTGCGCGTGCTGTTCGGCTCCGACAACCGCTTCACCGAACTGCCGGCGTCCATCGGCCAGTGCCGCCAGCTCGACATCGTGGGCTTCAAGGCCAACCGCATCGTCCATGTGCCCGCCGAAGCGCTGCCGCCCTCGCTGCGCTGGCTGATCCTGACCGACAACGCCATCGAAGAATTGCCCGACACCCTCGGCGACTGCACCCGCATGCAGAAGCTGATGCTGGCCGGCAACCGCCTGCGCGCCCTGCCGCCGTCGGTGGCCCGCTGCCGCCAGCTCGAGCTGCTGCGCCTGTCGGCCAACCGCTTCGAGGCGCTGCCCGACTGGCTGCACACGTTGCCGCGCCTGGCCTGGCTGGCCTGCGCGGGCAACCCGTTCGATGCGCCGACCGAAGACGCGGCCATCGACGCCCCCACCGTGCCGCACGTCGACTGGCGCGACCTGACGCTCGGCCCGAAGCTCGGTGAAGGCGCCTCGGGCGTGATCCACCGCGCCACGCTGGCCACGCCGGACGACGCCGCGCTGCCCGTGGCGGTGAAGCTGTTCAAGGGCGCCGTCACCAGCGACGGCTGGCCGCACAGCGAGATGGCGGCCTGCATCGCGGCCGGCGCGCACCCGACGCTGATCGCCGCGCAGGGCCGCATCGACGGCCACCCCGACGGCACCGAAGGCCTGGTGATGGCGCTGGTGCCGCCCTCGTTCCGCACGCTGGCGGGCCCGCCGAGCCTGGCCTCGTGCACCCGCGACGTCTACGCCGACGATGCGCGCTGGACCACTCGCACCGCCCTGCGCATTGCGCGCGACATCGCGGCGGCCATGGCGCACCTGCATGCGCGCGGCCTGCTGCATGGCGACCTGTATGCCCACAACATCCTGTGGCACGCGCAGGACGGCGGGCGGCTCGGCGACTTCGGCGCGGGCTGGATGACCGGCGCGCTCGACCCGGCACTGGCGAAGGCCCTGCAGGGCGTGGAAATGCGCGCCTTCGGCTGCCTGCTCGAAGAGCTGGCGGAGCGCTGTGACGATGCGGCGTCTTCTTCGCCCCTGACCACGCTCGCGGCGCGCTGCCTGCAGCCCGAGGTCGCGGCACGGCCGTTGTTCGCCGAGGTGCTGTCGGTGCTGGACGCCGCCGCGCCATGACGCGCCCCCGCTTCCCCGTTCCGATGCCCACGCGCGACGGCGTGAGCCCGAGTTGTGTCTCGCTGCCTTACGGCCCCTGGCCCACCATCGCCGGGTTTCTGGTCGAGCGCTTTCCCGCCATCTCGCGCGAAGCCTGGCTCTCGCGCATCGAAGCGAACGACGTGTGCGACGAGCACGGCGTGCCCATCACCGCCACGCGGCGTTACGAGTCGCCGCTGCGCGTGTACTACTACCGCGCGCTCGACGCCGAGACGCCCATCCCTTTCGAAGAGTTGGTGCTGCACCAGGACGACGACCTCGTGGTGGTCGACAAGCCGCCCTTCGTGCCCGTCACGCCCACCGGCAAGTACGTGCAGCAGAGCCTGCTGGTGCGCCTGAAGCGCAAGCTCGGCCTGGACGACCTCGTGCCGCTGCATCGCATCGACCGCAACACCTCGGGCTTGGTGCTGTTCTCGGTGCGCCGCGAGACGCGCGGCGCCTACCAGGCGATGTTTCCCGAGCGGCGCATCGACAAGCACTACGAGGCCGTCGTGCCGTGGCACGAGGGCGTGTCGTCGGTGCCCGCCGTGTACCGCAGCCGGCTGGTGGACGACGACCACTTCATGCGCATGCGCGAAGCGCCCGGCGAGCCGAATTCCGAGACCCGCATCGTGCTGCGCGAGGCGCGCGACGGCCATGCGCTGCTGGAACTCTCGCCTGTCACCGGCCGCAAGCACCAATTGCGCGTGCACTGCCAGGCGCTGGGTTTGCCGATCGTGAACGATCCGTTCTATCCCACGCTGCAGCCTGCGGGGAATGACGACTTCGACAGGCCGCTGCAGCTGCTGGCGCGGTCGCTGTCTTTCATCGACCCGCTGAACGGCGCCTTGCGCACCTTCGAGAGCCCGCGCCGGTTGGCGCTGCCTTCTGCTCCTGCTGCCGCCTAGGTGACGCGGCGCGGGCGCGTCGCGGACTAAGCTTTCTCCTGACGGGAATTGAACTTCCTCTCTTCCACCACTCAGGAGACAAACGCACATGGACACCACCCAACTCTTCTCACTGAAGGGCCGCAGCGCCTTGATCACCGGCGGCTCGCGCGGCATCGGCCGCATGATTGCCGAAGGCTTCCTGGCGCAGGGGGCGCGCGTGTACATCTCGGCGCGCAAGGCGGCGGCTTGCGACCAGACGGCGAAGGAGCTGTCGGCGTTTGGGCATTGCGTGTCGCTGCCGGCGGATGTTTCTACTGTGGAAGGCGCTCAGGCGCTGGTCGATGCTTATGCGAAGCATGAAGGGTCGCTGGATATCCTGGTCAACAACGCTGGGGCTGCCTGGGGGGCGCCGTATGAGGAGTTTCCTGAGAGTGGGTGGGACAAGGTGGTCGACCTGAACTTGAAGACGCCGTTCTTCCTGACGAAGGCGTTGACGCCGATGCTCAAGAAGGCTGCTACGGATCATCTGTCGAAGGTGATCAACATTGCTTCTATCGACGGGATTTCTGTGAATCCGCAGGAGACTTATTCGTATGCGGCGAGCAAGGCGGGGTTGATTCAGTTGACGCGGCGGATGGCGCTGCGGTTGGCGCAGGATCGGATCGTGGTGAGTGCGATTGCTCCTGGGGCGTTTGCTTCAGATATGAATAAGGATGCGCGGGATCATGGGGATGAGGTCAAAGGACGGATTCCTGCTGGGCGCATTGGTACGCCTGAGGACATGGCTGGTGCCGCTATCTACCTGGCCTCTCGGGCTGGGGACTATGTGATGGGGTCTACGCTTGTGGTGGACGGGGGCGTTACGCACGCGCGCTGATCGTCTTGAGTTCCGAGGCCGGGTCTCGCCCCGGCAGGCGACCTACTTTTCTTTGCTTCGCCAAAGAAACGTAGGCAAAAGAAAGGCGA